>NZ_JAANNO010000001.1:403195-703195 GCF_011250645.1 Motilibacter aurantiacus | reverse complement strand
CAACGACGTGTCCGGTGGGCTGGCCGACCCCGAGCTGGCCAAGGTGGCGCGCGACGCCCGGGCCCCGTACGTCGTCATGCACTGGCGCGGGCACAGCACGTCGATGCAGTCGCGGGCGGTCTACGACGACGTCGTCGGCGAGGTCGTCGCGGAGCTGCGGGCGCGCGTCGACGCCGCCCTCGACCTCGGCCTGCTCCCCGAGCAGCTCGTGGTCGACCCCGGCCTCGGCTTCGCCAAGAACGCGGAGCACAACTGGCGGCTGCTGGCCGGGCTGCCCGCCCTCGCGGCGCTCGGCCTCCCGGTGCTCGTGGGGGCGTCGCGCAAACGGTTCCTCGGCACGCTGCTCAGCGGCGACGACCAGGCACCGGCTCCGGTCGCCGAGCGGTCGGACGCCACGGTCGCCGTGACGGCCCTCGCCGCGGCGGCGGGGGCCTGGTGCGTACGCGTCCACGAGGCCCGCGCCAACCGGGCGGCCGTCGCCGTGGCCCGCGCGGTGCAGGCGGCCGGGAAGGGGCGCGCGTGAGCGCCGAAGCCGACGTGCGCGCGGTCGAGCGCACGGTCCGCTCGCTCTACACCGCCGTGGAGCACGGCGACCTCGACCTGATGGGCGCGCTGTGGCTGGACGGCAGCGCCGGGGACGAGACGGTCTGCATCCATCCCGGCTGGCCTGCGGTCCGCGGCCGCAGCGCCGTGCTGCGCTCCTGGGCGGTGGTGATGGCGGGAACCCCGTACGTCCAGTTCTTCCTCACCGACCTCGAGGTCCGCGTGCACGGTGACACCGCGGTGGTCACCTGCGCGGAGAGCATGCTGACCGGCGACGACGAGGGCGACGGCTTCGTCGGCGCGCAGGCCGTGTCGACCAAGGTGCTGCGCCGCACGGCCGGCGGCTGGCGCATCCAGGTCCACCACTCGTCCCCGATCCTCGCCACCGAGGAGGACGACGACGCGCCGGACGACGAGACGACCCTGGACGACGAGGACGACCCGACGGGCGGCCGGGGCAGGCCCGATGCCGGCTGACCGGATCGAGCTGCGCGGGCTGCGGGCCTTCGGCCGGCACGGCGTGTTCGACGCCGAGCGCACGCTGGGCCAGGAGTTCGTCGTGGACGTCACGCTCCACCTCGACCTGCACGCCGCTGCCGCCGGCGACGACCTCACCCGGACCGTGAACTACGGCGAGGTCGCGCAGGACGCCGCCGCCGTCGTCGCGGGCGAGCCCGCGGCTCTCATCGAGACCGTCGCCGAGCGGATCGCCGCCGAGTGCCTGGCCCGGCCGCTGGTCGAGCGGGTGCAGGTCGCCGTGCACAAGCCGGCCGCGCCGATCCCGCTGCCCTTCGACGACGTGGTCGTGCGCGTCGAGCGGTCCCGCGTCCGCCGCGCCGTCGTGGCGCTCGGAGCGAACCTCGGGGACCGGCGGGCCGCGCTGCAGGGGGCGGCGTACGCCCTGGCCGCGCTGCCCGGGACGGTGCTCCGGGCGGTCAGCCCCGTCTACGAGACCGTGGCGCTGGTGCTCCCGGGCACCGGGCCGCAGCCGGACTACCTCAACGCCGTCGTGCTCGCCGACACCTCGCTCGCCCCCGACGCGCTGCTCGCCCAGGCGCAGCGCGTGGAGGCGGCGTTCGGCCGGGAGCGTTCCGAGCGGTGGGGGGCGCGCACTCTCGACGTCGACATCGTCTCCGTCGAGGGTGTCGTGTCCGACCGCCCCGAGCTGACGCTGCCGCACCCGCGGGCGGCCGAGCGCGCGTTCGTGCTCGCGCCGTGGGCGGCCGCGGACCCCTCCGCACAGCTGCCCGGGCACGGGCCGGTGTCCGCGCTGCTGCACGCACTCGCCGACGAGGAGCGGGCGGGCGTACGCCGCCGCGACGACCTGGCGCTGGTGCTGCCGTGAGCGACCCCCGCCCGAGCATCCGCCCGACGTCGATCGCGTGGATCGTGGCCGCCGTGCTGGTGTGCGCCGCAGCGGCCTGGACCCTGCTCCAGGTGCTCGACGCGCGCGGCACCGACCTGCTGGCGAAGCAGTGGCTCGAGGTGCCGTGGACGCTCCCCGTCGGCCTGCTGCTGGTGGCGCTCGGGCTCGGGGTGTCGGCGCTGGCCTGGCGCCGGCGCCTCGCCGGGGCGCCGCACGCCCGCCCCGTCGACCCGCTCGCCGCCGCCCGGCTGGTGGGCCTGGCGAAGGCCTCGTCGCACGTCGGGGCCGTGCTGACCGGTGGCTACGCGGGCTACGCGGTGTTCCTCGTGCCGGATGCGGACATGTTCGGGCGCAGGCTCTGGGACGCCGCCTTCGCCGCCGTCGCCTCCGGCCTGGTCGTCGTCGCCGGCCTGCTGCTCGAGCGGGTGCTGCGGCTGCCCGAGGAGCACGACCGGGCGGCGTCGGGCGCGCAGTGAGCCGCGCCGGCCGCTGACCGGCCACCGGGTCGTGCGCGTCACACCCGGGAACTTCCGGGCCGCGCCGGCCGACTACCGGGGCAGTGCACATGCACGCGGGAGTCGAGCGGAGGTGGGACGTGCACGTCAGGCGCCTGCTGCTCGTCGTCCTCGTCCTCGCGGCCCTGCCGGCTCTCGCGGGGCCGGCCGCGGCGCACGACAAGGTCGTCGCGCAGAGCCCCGAGCGCGACGCCCGCCTCGTCGCCGCGCCGGACGCCGTCACGCTCCGGTTCGGCGGCACGCCCCTGCAGGTCGGGGCCACGGTGATGGTCGTGGACCCCGCGGGCCGTGACTGGGCGGCCGGGGAGCCGGTGGTGCGCGGCTCGGTCGTCACCCAGCGGCTCGACCCCGGCATGGGCGACGGGTGGTACCAGGCCCGGTGGCGGGTCGTGTCCGAGGACGGCTCACCGTTGAGCGAGTCGTTCGACTTCGCCGTCGGCGAGGTCGTGGGCGGGGCCAGGGTGGCCGTCGTCGCGTCAGGTGACGAGCCGGTCGAGGAGTCCGCGGACGACGCCGTCGCCTTCGTCGACGCGGCGCCCGTCGCGGCGGGCTCCGGCCCGGCGAGCTCCTGGCTGCTGCGCAACGGCCTGCTCGGCGCGCTCGCCGGACTGCTGGTCGCCGCCGCCCTCGGCGCGGCCGCCCGCTCCCGTTCCCGCCGCCCGGCCGACGGCCGGGCCTCGTCGTCAGCCTCCTGAGGAGCCCGTTCATGAACGTGCGTCGCCGCACGACCGCCCTGCTGCTCGCCCTCCCGCTCGTCCTCGCGACCGGCTGCGGGTCCTCGGACTCCGGCACGAGCGGCGGAGTGGCCGCAGCCGCGACGGGGGCCGTGGACGCCGCGGCGACGAGCCCGCTGGTGATGTCGGACGGCTGGGTCAAGGCGGCCGAGAGCGGGATGTCGGCCGGGTTCGGTGTGCTCCGCAACGACAGCGACGAGCAGGTCACCGTGACCGCCGCGACTTCTGACGTGTCCCCGGAGATCGAGCTGCACGAGACCGTCGAGGGCGCCGACGGCCAGATGATGATGCAGGAGAAGGCCGGCGGGTTCGTCATCCCGGCGCACTCGACCTACGCCCTGCAGCCGGGGGCGAGCCACCTCATGCTGATGAGCCTCAACGGCGCCCTGCAGGCCGGGGACGAGGTCGAGTTCACCCTGACGCTGTCCAACGGCAGCGACTACACCTTCACCGTGCCGGTCAAGGACTACCAGGGCGCCAACGAGCGCTACGTGCCCGGCGGCGAGATGGAGATGGGGGGCGGGCCCTCCACACCGGCGCCCACTGCGGCGACGTCGGGCGCCCCGATGGACATGGACGCGGAGTCCTGACCGCCCGTGGCACGAGCTGACGGCGGGGAAGAGCAGCCGCGGAGCGGGCTGAGCCGACGACAGGTCCTCCTCGGCGGCGCCGCCGCGGGCGTCGGCGCGGCGGTGTCCGTGGGCGGCAGCTACGCCCGGGCCGCGATCGGGGAGCCTCCGGCCCCGGCGGACCCCGCGGCGAACGGACGGCGCGTGGTGCCGTTCCACGGCGAGCACCAGGCCGGCGTGGAGATGAAACCGCAGGCGCACCAGTCGCTGGTCTCGCTCACCCTCGACGACGACGTCGATCGGGACGGCCTGCAGCGGCTGCTGCGCATCCTCACCGACGACGCCCACCGCGCGACCCAGGGGTTCTCCCCGCTCGCCGACTCCGAGCCAGAGCTCGCCGTGGTCCCGGCCGGCCTGACGGTGACCTTCGGCTTCGGGCCGCGCCTGGTCGAGCGCGCCCGTCCCAGGGGCGGCGCCCCGGCCTGGCTGCGGCCGCTGCCGCCCTTCGGCGTCGACCGGTTGGAGGAGCGGTGGAACGGCGGCGACCTGCTGCTGCAGATCGCGACCGACGACCCGGTCACGCTGAGCCACACCCAGCGCATGCTGCTCAAGGACGCGCGCAGCTTCGCGAAGGTCACGTGGGTGCAGACCGGCTTCCGGCGGGCGCACGCCTCGCAGATGCCGGGCACCACGATGCGCAACCTGCTCGGGCAGGTCGACGGCACGACCAACCCGGTCCCGGGCACGGCCGACTTCGCCGACCTCGTGTGGAACCGCGGCGAGCCGGAGTGGATGGCCGGCGGCACCAGCCTGGTGGTCCGCCGCATCGCGCTCGAGATGGACAAGTGGGACCGGCTCGACCGGAGCGGCCGGGAGGAGGCGGTGGGGCGCACCCTGCGTACCGGTGCGCCGCTCACGGGGGGTACCGAGCACGACGAGCCCGACTTCGAGGCGAAGACCACGATCGGCTTCCCCCGCATCGCGGAGTACGCCCACATCCGCCGAGCCCGCATGGACGACACCAGCCAGCGCATCTTCCGCCGCGGCTACAACTACGACCTCATGCCCGGCGACGCACTGGTCGAGCCGGGCTCGGTGTCGCAGCACGGGCTGATCTTCACCTCGTTCCAGCGCGACCCGGACCACCAGTTCGTGCCCATGCAGCGGCGCCTGGCCGAGCTGGACCTGCTCAACGAGTGGACGATCCCCATCGGGTCCGCCGTCTTCGCCATCCCGCCGGGGTGCGCGGACGGGGGCTTCATCGGCGAGACGATGTTCTGAGCGCGGGGCGCGACCTTCGCGATGCCAGGGGCACTTCCGCGGTGTCCTGCCACCGCGGAAGTGCCCCTGGCGCGGCGGAGGTCAGCACCGCCGGCCGGCTGCCGGCCCGGTCAGCGGAACCTGCGCAGCCGCAGGCTGTTCGACACCACGAACACCGAGCTGAGCGCCATGGCGGCGCCGGCCAGCAACGGGTTGAGCAGGCCGGCCGCAGCGAGCGGGAGCGCGGCGACGTTGTAGCCGAACGCCCAGAAGAGGTTGCCCTTGATGGTGCCGAGCGTCCGGCGCGCCAGCCGGATCGCGTCGGCGGCGGCCGTGAGGTCGCCGCGGACGAGGGTGACGTCGGAGGCCTCGATCGCGACATCGGTGCCGGTGCCCATCGCCAGGCCGAGGTCGGCGGCGGCGAGGGCGGCGGCGTCGTTGACCCCGTCACCGACCATGGCGACGACCTTGCCCTCGCCCTGCAGCCGGCGTACGACATCGACCTTGCCGGCCGGGAGCACCTGCGCGACGACGTCGTCCGCGGCGATCCCGACCTGCGCGGCCACCGCACGCGCGGCCGGCTCGTTGTCCCCGGTCAGCAGCACCGGCCGCAGCCCGAGCTCCCGCAGGCGCCGGACCGCCTCGGCGGACGTCGGCTTGACGGTGTCCGCGACGACCAGCGCGCCGCGCACGGCGCCGTCCCAGCCGACCCAGACCGTCGTACGCCCCTCCGCGGCGGCGGCGTCGGCCGCCCGGGCGAGGCCCTCGGGCGCGTGCTGGGACCACTCCTCCGCCAGCCAGGACCGACGGCCCACCACGACCGAGCGCCCCTCCACGAGGCCGGCCACGCCCAGGCCCTCGCTGCTCGCGAACCCGGTCACGGCGGACAACGCGTCGGCTCGCTCTCTGGCGGCGCCCGCGATCGCCCGGCCGACGGGGTGCTCCGAGGAGTCCTCGAGCGCGCCCGCCACCGCGAGCAGTTCGCCCGCATCCTGACCGGCGACCGGAAGGACCTCGACGAGGGCCATCCGGCCCTCGGTGACCGTCCCGGTCTTGTCGAGCACGACGGTGTCGACCCGGCGCGTGGACTCGAGCATCTCCGGGCCCTTGATGAGGATCCCGAGCTGGGCCCCGCGCCCGGTGCCGACCAGGAGCGCGGTCGGCGTGGCCAGCCCGAGGGCGCACGGGCAGGCGATGATGAGCACCGCGACGGCCGCCGTGAAGGCGGCCTCGGCCCCCTCGCCCCTGCCGAGCCAGAACCCCAGCGTGGCCAGCGCGAGGGTGATGACGACCGGGACGAACACGCCCGACACCCGGTCCGCGAGCCGCTGGGCCTGGGCCTTGCCGTTCTGCGCCTCCTCGACCAGGCGGGCCATCCGCGCCAGCTGCGTGTCGGCGCCGACCCGGGTGGCGCGTACGAGGAGCCGGCCGCCCGCGTTCACGGTGCCGCCGACGACCGCGTCGCCGGGGCCGACCTCGACCGGTACCGGCTCGCCGGTCAGCATCGAGGCGTCGACGGCCGACGTGCCCTCCACCACGACCCCGTCGGTCGCGAGCTTCTCGCCGGGGCGCACGATGAACTCGTCGCCCGTCGACAGCTGGTCGATCGGGGCCCGCAGCTCCACCCCGTCGCGCAGCACCGCGACGTCCTTGGCCCCGAGCTCGAGCAGAGCGCGAAGCGCGTCCCCGGAACGACGCTTCGCGCGAGCTTCGAAGTAGCGGCCGGCGAGGATGAAGACGGTGACGACCGAGGCGACCTCGAGGTAGATCTCGTCCCCGCGGTGCTCGCCGCCCGGCCACAGGTCGAACGGCATCCGCATCCCGGGAGCACCGGCGTCGCCGAGGAAGAGGGCGTAGAGCGACCAGCCGAGAGCGGCCAGCACGCCGACGGAGATCAGGGTGTCCATGGTGGCGGCGCCGTGGCGGAGGTTGACCCAGGCCGCGCGGTGGAAGGGCCACGCCCCCCAGGCCGCGACCGGTGCCGCGAGGGTCAGGGCGGCCCACTGCCAGTTGTCGAACTGCAGCGCGGGCACCATCGACAGCAGCAGGACCGGGAGGCTGAGCGCCGCCGTGGCCACCAGTCGGCGCCGGAGCAGGTCAACGGCCTCCGGCTCGGCGGCGGCGGCGGCCGCTGCGGCCGCTGCGGCCTCGGAGCTCCTCGGTGGCGGTGGCAGCTCGGCCGTGTAGCCGGTCTTCTCCACGGTGGCGACGAGGTCCTCGGGGCGCACCCCCTCGGCGTACGTGACCTTGGCCTTCTCCGTGGCGTAGTTGACCGAGGCGGTGACGCCGTCCATCCGGTTGAGCTTCTTCTCGATCCGGCTCGCGCACGAGGCGCAGGTCATGCCGCCGATGAGCAGCTCGACGCTCTGCTCGCGGGCGACCTGGGTGTCGGTCACGGTGTCTCCTGGGGTCGCTCGGTCGTCGATGCCCGGCCCAGGGCGGCGGGCGCCGGGCCTGCGAGCGCCTCGAGGTCGGCCCCCACGGTCTGGCGGGCCCCGGCCGACGGCCCCTCGGCCGGGACGAAGTCGGCGACGAGCCGGTACGTCCCGGCGTCCGCGAGCTCGACCAGCGCGGTCCAGCCGCCGCCGGCGCCCTGGACCGGCTCGAGGCGCTGCGGGTCGGCGAGGTCGTCGGTGAGCACGAGCACGCGCAGCGCCGCGCCGTCGTGCAGCTCGAAGGCGGACACCGGTGTGCCGTCGGGCCCGATGACGGAGAACTGGAGGGGGACCGTGGCCCCGGCCGGCACCGACCCCTTGGGCAGGGACAGGGCGTACCCGCCGGAGGTGCTGCCGGTGCCGGGTGCGCCGCCGTGGCCGTGCGCGGGGCTGGGGTCGGACGACGGCGTGGCCCCGGCTGCCGCCTCGCCGTCCTCGAGCACCGTGCCGGCGCCGTACGCGCCGGCGAAGGCGAGCGCGAGCACCGCCGCGAAGCCGCCGAGGCGAGCGCCCAGCGGCAGCTCCCGGCGGGGCGGGGTCACTGTGCAGCTCCCGTGAGCTCGTAGCCGGCCTCGTCGACCGCCTCGCGGACCGCCGGCTCGTCCAGGGGGGCGGACGAGGTGACGGTGACGACCGAGGCGCCCCCGGGGTTGAGGTCGACGGCGACGTCGGTGACCCCCCGCAGCCGGCTGATCTCCTCGGTCACCGCGCCCACGCAGTGGCCGCAGGTCATCCCGGTGACGGTGTAGGTGGTGGTGGTCATGTGCTGCTCCTCTGGTCGGTGCTCGGGTGGCGGGACGTGCGTGTCGCCGGGTCAGGACTTGACGAGGCGGGCGATGGCGGCGGACGCCTCCTTGACCTTCGCGTCCGCCTCGTCGCCCCCGTTCTGCAGCGCCGCGGCGACGCAGTGGTGCAGGTGCTCCTCGAGCAGGGACAGCGCGAACGACTCCAGCGCGCGGGTCGCAGCCGAGACCTGCGTCAGGACGTCGATGCAGTAGGTGTCGTTCTCCACCTGGCGCTGCAGCCCGCGGACCTGCCCCTCGATGCGGCGCAGTCGCTTGAGGTGCGCTTCCTTGTCCTCGGAGTAGCCGGGCGTGGCGTGGGCCGCTGTCGTCATCTCGTGCTCCTCGTCCCGTCGGCTGGGCCTCATACCGCCACTGTACCCCTACCCCCCAGGGGTATCAACTGCCGCTCGCCCGAGCCGGGCGCAGCCGGTGGGCACGCCTCCGTCGGCGATGCCCCGGCTGCCCCGCTCGCCCCTCCGAAGCAGCTCTTGCCCGACTCCGTCGCATGTGGCCGGCGCGGCCGCGGGTTTCGCTCGCTGTTCACCTTGTTGCAAGTAGCTCGCAGTTGCATCAAGAGGGCACGTAAGGGCATGGTGGGTGCCGGACCCGGGGCGGCCTGTCGCCCGGAGAGCTCTTGGCGCCCCGGGCTTCGGACTGCAGGCGAGGCGAGGGAGACGACGTGAGCGGGGCGACGGCCGTGCAGGGCACAGCGGCCGACTGGAGCGCAGAGCTGCTGCGCAGCTGGGACGAGCAGCAGCAGGGCTTCCTGCCCCGGCGCGAGGAGCGCTTCTCCGTGATGGCCGACGTCGTCGCGCGGCTCGCGGGGCCACAGGCCCGTGTCCTCGACCTCGGCGCCGGTCCGGGCTCCACCTCCGACCGGCTGCTGCGGGCGCTGCCCGGGGCCGCCTGCGTCGCGGTGGACGCCGACCCGGTGCTGCTCGCGATCGGCGCCGAAGCGTACGGCCCGGTGTGGGGGGAGCGGCTGCGCTTCGTCGACGCTGACCTGCGCGAGCCGGGGTGGGCCGGCTCGCTGCCCGTCATCGGGTTCGACGCGGTCGTCTCCACCACGGCCCTGCACTGGCTTGACCCCGGCTCGCTGCACGCGGTCTATGCCGCCGCTCACGGACTGCTGCGGCCCGGTGGCGTCCTGCTCAACGGCGACGGGATGCCGTACGCCCCCGCCGCCGGGACGCTCACCCGGGTCTCCGACGAGGCCTACGCGGCGGACTACGCCGAGTCGTTCGTGGAGGGCGGCGCGGGGGACTGGGACGGCTGGTGGGAGCAGGCGCTCGCCCGTCCCGAGCTCGCGGCCGCAGCGCGGGAGCGCGAGGCGCGCCGCGAGGCCGCCCGGAGCCGCTACGTCGCCCGCCCCGAGGGCTCGACGTCGTACGCCCTGCACCGCGCGGCCCTGCTCGACGCCGGCTTCGCCGAGGTCGACACGGTGTGGCAGTGGTACTCGGACCGGGTGCTGGTGGCGGTCAAGTCCTCGTGAGCCTCGCCGCCGAGCCGTCCGCGGCGGCGAGCGTGGCCGCGGGCGGCGACGTCCTGGGGCTGCGCCGGCTGCGCCGCCGGTTCGTCGCCTGGCTGGCCGGCCTGACCGCGCTGCTCGTCCTCACGCTGGTCGTCGGGGTCGGCGCGGGGGCGGTGGCCATCGGCCCGGGCACGGTGGCCTCGATCGTCGGCCACCACCTGCTCGGGCTGCCCGGCGAGCGCACCTGGTCCCTGTCGCAGGACGCGATCGTCTGGCAGGTCCGCTTCCCCCGCGTGCTGCTCGGTGCGCTGGTCGGCGCGGGGCTGGCGGTCTGCGGCGCGGCGATGCAGGCGATGGTGCGCAACATGCTCGCCGACCCGTACCTGCTCGGGGTGAACTCCGGGGCGTCGAGCGGTGCTGCCGGCGCGATCCTGTTCGGCTTCGGCGCCGGCCTCGGCGAGTACGCCCTGCAGGGCAGCGCCTTCCTGGGGGCCCTCGCCGCGTCCGCGCTGGTCTTCCTGGTGGCCCGCACGTCCGGCCGGGTGACCTCGGTGCGCCTGCTGCTGGCCGGCGTCGCCGTCGGCTACGCGCTCTATGCGCTCACCAGCTTCCTGATCTTCGCGTCCGACTCTGCGGAGGGGGCGCGGTCGGTCCTCTTCTGGCTGCTCGGCTCGCTCGGGCTCGCGACCTGGAACGGCCCCCTCGCCGTCGTGGCGGCGGTGGTCCTGCTGACCGTGGGGCTGCTGACGGTGTGGGGACGGCGGCTGGACGCGCTCGCTATCGGCGACGACACCGCTCTGTCGCTCGGCGTCTCGCCGGCGGCCTTCCGCACCCGGCTGCTGCTGCTGGTCTCGCTGTGCGTCGGCGTGCTCGTCGCCGCCTCGGGAAGCATCGGCTTCGTCGGGCTGGTCGTCCCGCACTTCGCCCGCCGCATCATCGGCGCCGCGCACGCCCGCGCCCTGCCGGTCGCGGCACTGCTGGGCGCGATCTTCCTCGTCTGGGCCGACATCGCCGCACGCGTCGTGCTGCAGCCGCAGGAGCTCCCCATCGGCATCGTCACCGCCCTCGTGGGCGCGCCCTTCCTCCTGATCCTCGTGCGCCGGCTGCACACGCCGGGCGTGTGAGCCCTGCACCTGACGTCGCACGAACGCGAACACCTGAAGGAGAACGATGAGCATCAGCCGCTCCCGGCGCTACCGTGCGGTGGCCGCCGTCCTGGCCGCCGGTGCCCTCACGCTGAGCGCGTGCGGCTCGGGCGACGAGGCAGCCGCCCCTGCCGCCGCGCCCGCTTCGGCGGCGGGGAGCCCGGCCGGCAGCGGGTCGTTCCCGCTCACGGTCGAGAACTGCGGCGAGGAGGTCACGTTCGAGAAGGCGCCGGAGCGAGTCGTGCTGCTCAAGAGCTCGCCGGTGCCCTACCTGCACGAGCTCGGCGTCATGAGCAAGGTCATCTCCCGCGCCGGCGCGTTCGCCCGCGACTACTACGACGACGCCACGTGGGCGGAGCTGGAGGACGTCCCGCTGCTCACGGACAAGATCGACGGCAGCGGACACCTGCAGATCTCCAAGGAGGCGGTCCTCGACCTCGAGCCCGACCTGGTCATGGGGTCGGTCGACAACCTCAGCCGGGAGACGCTCGCCGCCGTCGGCATCCCGCTGCTCGAGGAGCCCGCGCTCTGCCCCGAGCCGCCCACCGACCCCTCCTTCGCGTCCGTGGAGGAGCAGTTCCTGGTTTACGGCAAGGTGTTCGGCGTCGAGGACGTCGCCCGGCAGAAGGCCGACGCCTTCCGCGCGGAGGTCGAGCAGGCGACCTCGCAGACCCCGGCAGGGGAGCGTCGCACGGCCGCGGTGCTGTACCCGACGGTCGGCGGCGGCACGACGTACGCCTACGGGACGCGCAGCATGGCCCACCCGCAGCTGGAGGCGGCCGGCTTCGAGAACGTCTTCGCCGACACCGACGAGCGCGTCTTCGAGGTCACGCTCGAGGAGCTCATCGGCCGGGACCCCGACGTCCTGGTCCTGCTCTACTCCGAGGGCGACCCGGCCGCCGTCGAGAAGGCGGTCACCGACCTGCCGGGTGCCGGCAACCTCGCCGCGGTCCGGGACGGCAACGTCATGACGCAGCTGTTCAACTTCACCGAGCCGCCGTCGCCGCTGGCGCTCGACGGGCTGCGGGCGATCGTCGACCGCTTCGGCAGCGCCTCGTGATCTCCGCCGACGGGGTCTCCTTCGCGTACGGCCGCACGGAGGTCCTCGAGGGGGCCGGCCTGACGGCGAAGCCGGGGCAGGTGCTCGGCCTGATCGGGCCGAACGGCAGCGGCAAGACCACGCTGCTGCGCACCCTCTACGCCTCGTTGAAGCCGTCGCAGGGCACGGTCCTGCTGGACGGCACCGACCTGCGCAAGGTGCCCACGCGCGAGGCGGCGACCAAGCTCGCCGTCGTCGTCCAGGAGCACGGCGGGGACATGCCGCTCCTGGTCTCGGAGATGGTCATGCTGGGCCGGGCGCCGCACCTGTCGACCTTCCAGCGGGCCTCGGGCAGGGACACGGCCATCGTGGCCGACGCGCTGCACCGCGTCGGGGTGACGCACCTTGCCGACCGGCCGTTCGTCGGCCTCTCCGGCGGCGAGAAGCAGCGTGTGCTGCTCGCCCGAGCCCTGGCCCAGCAGGCCGAGCACCTGCTGCTCGACGAGCCCACCAACCACCTCGACATCCGCTACCAGCACGAGATCCTCGACCTGGTGCGCTCGCTCGGGATCACGGCGGTCGTCGTGCTGCACGACCTCAACCTCGCCGCCCGCTACTGCCACGAGCTCGTCCTGCTGAAGAAGGGGCGGGTCGTCGCCGCCGGCACCCCCGACGAGGTCCTCGTCCCGTCCGTCCTCGAGCCCGTCTACGAGGTGGAGGTACGCCGCCTCGACGTCGACGGCGAGCTCCACCTGCTCTTCCGGCCGCAGCACACGCTCTCCGTCCCCGCACTCCAGGAGATCGCATGACCAGCGCTTCGCACGTCCAGGACAACCTCAACGCCTACTGGAGCGGGCGGAGCGTCCCCTACGACGCCTATCAGCTGCGCCCCGAGCGCTACGAGGCCGACCGGAAGGCCTGGGCCGAGGCGTTCTGCGCGGCGCTGCCGGCGGCCCCCGCGGACGTGCTCGACCTCGGCACCGGCAGCGGCTACGTGTCGACGCTGCTGGCCGAGCTGGGCCACCGGGTCGTCGGGACCGACCTCGCCGAGGGCATGGTCGAGGTCGCGCGGGCGCACGCCGGGCGCATGGCGAGCCCGCCCCGGATCGAGCTCGGGGACGCCGTCGCCCCGGCGTACCCGGACGAGAGCTTCGACGCGATCACGAACCGGTACGTGATGTGGACCCTGCGCGAGCCGATGACCGCGCTCGCCAACTGGAAGCGCGTCCTGCGGCCCGGCGGCGTGCTCGCGGTCGTGGACGCCACGTGGTTCCCCGACGGGCTGGACGAGGGCACCCCGGAGTTCACCCTGCTCTACGACGAGACCGTCGCTGCCGCGCTGCGGCTCGCCACCTCGCGCTCCATCGAGGACACGGCCCTGCTCGTCAAGCAGGCCGGCTTCGAGGACGTCACCGTGACCCCGCTGGAGGCCATCTACGCGCTGGACTCGGCGCACGGGGTGGCGGACCACCACGAGCTGCAGATGCAGTACCTCGTCCGCGCCGTCCGGCCGTAGCCGTCGACCGGGGGGCAGGGACGGCGCTCAGCGGGCATCCCCGCCAGCGCCGGCTCCGAATACCGACAGCGCGCCCGCCGTCGCCCCGAGCAGCGGCGGCGGGCGCGCACCCGGGAGCCCGTGCGGTGGGGAGGCGGGCTCCCGGATGCCGACAGGTCAGGCGGCCGGGTGGCCCGACTGCTCCTGCAGCCGGGCCAGGTGCGCCGCGGTGGCCGCCACGGCCTCGGGGCACCGCACGGCGGGAAGGCGGTCAGGACGCGTTCGGGGTCACGACCGCGCGCCCTGCGACCTCGCCCGCCGCGAGCTTGCGGTACGCCTCGGCCGCCTCGTCGAGCGAGTACCTCGTGACCTGCGGCCGGAGCAGCCCGCGGGCGCCGAGGTCGAGCACCTCGACGAGCTCGGAGCGCGAGCCCCAGTAGATCGTCTGGATGCTGACCTCGTACGGCACGCCGAAGAACGAGACCGGCAGGCTGCCGCCGCCGATGCCGACGATCGTGAGGTCGCCGAGGGGACGCGCGACCTGGGCGCCGAGGGCGAGGGTCGCGTCGACGCCGACGCAGTCGAGCACGACGTCGGCGCCGAGCCCGCGGGTGAGCTCGCGGATCGTCCGCGCGGCGTCGGCGTCGGAGGCCACCGCGTGGTCCGCGCCGTGCCGCCGGGCGAGCTCGAGCGCCTCCGGCCGCCGGTCGACCGCGATGACGGTCGTGGCCGTGGTGGCCTTGAGGATCTGCACCGCCACGTGGCCCAGCCCGCCGACTCCGATGACGACGGCGAAGCTGCCCGGAGGGAGCTTGGGCCAGGACCGGCGCACGGCGTGATAGGGCGTGAGCCCGGCGTCGGTGAGAGGTGCGGCGGTGGCCGGCTCGAGCCCCTCGGGCAGCGGCACCAGGTGGCGGGCGTCGGGGACGAGCATCAGGTCGGCCATGCCGCCGTCGACACCGAGCCCGCCGCCACCGCCGGGCGCGGGGGACTGGAGGGCGTTCTCGCAGAGCGTCTCCATGCCCATCCGGCAGCGCGCGCAGGTGCCGCAGCCCCACGGGCCGTAGACCGCGACCGGCTGGCCGACCCGCACTCCCGTCACGCCGTCCCCGACGGCCTGCACCCAGCCGGCGTTCTCGTGGCCGAGGGTGAAGGGCGGGCTCCACGGGACCGTTCCCGCCTCGAAGTCGTGCATGAGGTGCAGGTCGGAGTGGCAGGCGCCGGCGCCACCCACTCGGACGACCACCTGGCCGGGGCCCGGGGCCGGGTCGGGGACCTCGACCAGCTCCGGCTCGGACTTCCACGCCATGAGGCGCAACGCACGCACGGGGGTCTCCTTCCGACGACGTCCTGTGCGAGGACCGTGCCCGCCCCGGTGGCGTCTACCCCGGCCGCGGCGTGTGGCGATCGCGACGTGGGAGCCGGCCGACGGCCGGGGGAAGACGCGTCAGGAGACGCCACGGGCCGGGCACGCGTCGCGTGCCCGGCCCGCTCAGCGGTCGTCAGGAGGAGCGGCTCAGCGCTCCGCGGCGAAGAGGATGGCGCGGCCGAGCTGCGAGTGCAGCCCCTTGGCGTGCAGGCGGACGGTCGGGTCGGTGCCGATCAGCACGACGCCGTTGCCGCCGGCGCTCACCGCGCTGACGATGCTGGCCTGGTCGGCGGCAGCGGCCTGGCCGTTGGTGGCGCTGGTCGAGGCCCACCAGCCCGAGAGCAGCGGGTCGGCGGCGTACGACTGCTCGACCGTCGCGGTCGCCGGGACGTCGGTGTACCAGACCGGCTGGAAGACCCAGGAGGTCGCGGCGGCGCCGGAGGCCACCGGGCCGTTGCTGTTCACCACGTTGACGACACCGCTGGCCAGGCTCGCGCCGGCGGTGGCGGTCACGTCGAGCAGCGACGTGGCGTTCGTGAACGTCGCACCCTGGGTGCCGAGCCCGACGACACCGCCGCCGCGGGCGAGGAAGGCGTCGAGAGCTGCGCGGTTGGGCGCGCTCAGGCCGCCGATGTTGACGTTGCTGTTGACGAGCAGCACGTCGATGTCCGCGGCCAAGGCCGTGGCCAGGTTGCTCGCGGTCAGGGCGCGGGCCTCGAAGCCGTTGTCCAGCAGCGTGTCGCGCTCCTCGACGGTACCGAGGTAGCCGACGACGACCTCGTCGAGCTTCGTGCCCGTCCAGCCCGCGGGGGCGGCGGTGAACGTCACCTTGTTGGTGCGGGTCTCGACGGCCGCGAGCCGACGGTTGGTGCCGCTGTGCGGGACGACGACCGAGCCGTCGGCGAGGCGGTAGACGTCGACACCCTGGTCGAGCAGGGAGTTGACCGCGAGCAGGTCGGCGCCGTCCTGGATGTCGAGGCGCAGGTCCGGGGTGCCGGCGGGCAGGCCGCCCTTGGCCACGCCGTCGTACGTGCGCCTGGTCGGGACGCCGGGCAGCTCGTCCCACAGCGTGTCGACCGTCGCGCCCCAGGTGAGCGCCTGGCTCCACGCGGCCGGGCCGGCGTAGAGGTCGTCGACGCGGTCGGTGATGTCGGCGCCGGGCTCGAGCAGGGAGTTCACCAGGCCGCGCTTCGGCTGGTGCAGGTCGATGACGTACGACCCGGCCTCGTAGCTCCTGCCGTTGGCCTCGAAGGGCTGGGTGGCCTGCGTGACGCGGCCGTCGCTGCCGACGATCAGGTCGACGAGCCGGGCGGCGGCGGTGTCGGAGCGCTGCCCCCGGCCGACGGGGATGACGTAAGAGCGCGGGAACGTCGTGTGGTAGTTGTCCTCCGGTCCCCAGCCGGGCACGTAGCCGTCGGGCAGGTCACGCTGCGGCTCCCCTGCCCAGCCGCGGCGGAACACCTCGGCCTGGTCGAAGAGGACCTCGTCGCGGTGCTCCTGGATGTAGTCGAGCGACTCGCGGATCGCGACCTCGTGGACGTCGGTGTTGATGCCCGACCGGCGCACCCGCTCCGCCGGGGTCAGGTTGCCGCGCGGGTTGAGCGGGGCCTCGATCGTGTAGGGGATGCTGCTCTGCAGCATGGAGAACGAGGGGACGTAGATCGGCGGGAAGTCGTCCCACACGCCGGGCGCGTCGTCGCGGAAGGGGATGCGCGCGCTCTGCGTCTCCGGGTAGCCGAGGGCCTTGAGGCCGGCCTCGATGCCGAGGGCGTTCGGCAGCGCGTGCTTGATGTAGAGGTCGTACTCGTCGTTGACGTTGTGCGGCGGGGTGCTCGGGTGCAGCAGCGTCGGCGACACGTAGCCGTGCAGGTCCAGCGCGATGACCGGCTGGGTCTGGATCGTGAGGTCGCGGATCACGACGGTCTCGGGCTGCGACACGATGGTCAGGTCGCGGTTGAGGTCGTAGCCCGCCGCGTTGGCGCGCGTCCCGAGGACTCGTCCGTCGGGGTTGGCGGTGACGTTGAAGACGAGGCGGTTGCGCTTGAGCAGCGTGACGGTCTCGGGGTCGTTGCTCGTGGCGAACTCCTCGATGACGCGCAGCGCGGCGTCCGTGCCCTCCCACTCGTTGCCGTGGATGTTGGCGTTGACGAAGAGCGGCGTCTTGTAGCCGGCCTTGAGCCGCGCGTCGTCCTGCGCCTGGGCCGGCTCGTTCTCGATCTCGCGCTTCCACCGCTCCTGCTGTCGCGCCTCGGCGGCGGTCTCCGGCCAGGTGACCGTGACGGCGTAGATGTCGTAGCCGGAGGAGGACTTGCCGACGACGCCGGCCGACACCCGGTCGCCGGCGGCCTGCAGGGCGTTCAGCCGCGGCGCGATCTCGTGGTACGGCACGACGCCGATCGCGATCGACGCGTCGTCGGCGTCGACCGGCCACACCGGCAGGACGTTCTCCCGCGGGTAGGCCTGGATCTCGTCGTAGCCGATCGTGCGGCTCGGCACCTCGGGCAGCGCGGTCGCCGAGGCCGGGACGGCCGACGGGACCGCGACGAGGGCCGCCAGCAGCGGCGTGGTCGTCAGGACGGCGAGCGCGGTCCTGGGGTGGGGTCGACGCATGAGGGCAGAGCTCTCCTTCAGGAGTGGGTGACGTGCGGGAACGCTCCGACGCGGAAGCGGGGCGTGGGAGTGGAGGGCGGCCGGCCGGGGGGGGGTCAGGGCGTACGGCCGCGGCCGGCCCGCGGCGGGATGGGCCGGTGCCTGCGAGGCGGCAGGCGCGTCAGCAGGCCCGACAGGCGGCGCTGGCGACGAGCAGCAGGTCGATGTGACCGCGGGACGTGAGCCAGGTGCCGGACATGGCTGCAGCCTTTCGGACGACCTGTCACCCCGTCAACGGCGCGGACCGGGCGTCTCATGCCCTGAGACGCCCGGTCCGGGCCGGTTGCGGCGGTCAGCTACAGGGAGGCGCACTGCCCCGTGCGCCGGCTGTTCACGGTGTTGGCGACCCCGAGGTCGACGGGGGCGACCGCGTTGGAGGCGCACTGCAGCTGCGCCTTCACCGTCGTACCGGCCACGACCGGCGCGAAGGCCGTGCCGTTGTTGCCGGTGAGCGTGACCGCGCCGCGCACCTCGGCGCCCAGCAGGGACACACCCCCGGTGGCGCCGTCGACCGTGACGGAGCCGCTCACGAGCGTCTCGGTCAGCTGGACCGTGCCCGCTCCGGAGGCGGTCACCGGCCCGCGGATCTCGGCTCCGTCGGCGATCAGCGACGCGCCCGCGCCGACCGTCACCGGCCCGCTGACGCGGGCGCCCCGGAGGCAGAGGACACCAGAAGTGACGTTCAGTGGAGTGCTGACCCGCCCGGTGACCGTCGACGTGCACGCCGGGGTCGAGGGGAGCACGGAGACGTTGAAAGCGCCCTGTCCGCCGATGTTCCCCGCGGCGTCGATGCCGCGGTACTCCAGAAGGTGCGTGCCGTAGCCCGGCGTGCGCTCCTCCCACGGCTGGGGGGAGAGGCCCTCCGGGCTGAGGCTCCCGTAGACCAGGCCGGCGATGTTGGTGCCGCGCGGGGTGAAGTGGTACGGCGTCCCCTCCGGGGAGTCCGGCCAGCCGTAGTAGTGGTGCCAGCCGTCCCCGTCCCGGCGGAACTCGCCGACGACGTAGCCCTCCACGTCGTCCGTGGGCCGCAGGGCCATCGTGAACTGCTCGTTGAAGACGTGGTGCGCGGTGCCGTCCGCTGCGGTGAAGGTCGTGAGCGGCGCGGAGACCTCGTAGCCGACGGTCGGGGGCGCGGAGTCGACCGTCCACGTGAGGGTCTCTGCCCCGACGGTGGCGGTGAGGGTGTGCCTGCCGGGGGAGATCGCCCGGGCCCCGAGGTCGAAGCTGCGCGCCTTCGTCGGGCTCGGGACGACGGTGCCGTCGAGCCGCCAGGTGACCGTCGGGACCGAGCCCACCGGGTGCGTGGTCTCCGCGTGGACGACGTCCTGCGCCCCCAGAGGCCGCTCCGTCCGGGTCCACGACGTGAACCGCAGCGGCGTCGTGCCGGGGGGCGACGTCGCCTCGCCCACGGTCCAGGCCCGGGTCGCGGTCATCGTCGCGCGCACGGCCGGGTCGCGCACGAAGGCCGTCGGGTCCACGACCGTCGCCGTGACCCGCGAGCCGGGTGCGAGCGCGAGCGTCTCGAGGTCCAGGTCACGGCTGTTCTGCGTATCGGGAATCACAGTTCCATCGACGGACCACGTCACATCGAGGTCGTGGTGGACGGGGTGTGCGGTCTCGACCCACAGCACGTCGGTGCGCCCGACGGGCGCGGAGGTCGGCGTCGAGTCCTCGATGAGGTTGACGCGCTGGGAGATGCGCTGCGTCATGCGCTCGCGGGAGACCTGGTCGAAGTAGTAGCCCAGCGAGATCATCATCGAGTGCTTGCTGGGGCGCCAGATGCCGCTGTCGAAGTACTGGCCGCCCTCGTAGCGCCCGATCACCCCGCCGGACTCGCTGGGCTCGCCGAGCCAGCGCCACCACTTGCGCTGCTGCGCCAGCATCTGCTCCTCCGTCAGCAGGGTGTGATGGATGGAGCTGGGCTCACCGCCGGTGTAGCGTCCGCCCGGGACACCTCGTCCGTAGTAGGTGTACTCGTCCTGCAGGCCACCGAGTGAGTGGCCGAGCTCGTGCGGGGTGATGAGCGCGGAGAGTGCGTTGCCGCCCGATGCCGTGGCGTACGCGCCTCCCGCACCGCCGTAGGTGTCGCTGTTGGCGATCGCGAGGATCTGGTCGTAGTCCGGGGTCGCCAGGGTGGCGTACTGGCGGGCGAGGGTGTTGTTCACCGTCAGCAGCCGCTGGACGCTGCTCGGGTTGCAGCCGCCCCAGAAGCCCATCCCCAGGGCGGTGTCCCTGCGCGGCGAGGTGAGGTCCGGGTCGCAGTCGACGCCGGAGTCCGCCGACGGGACCTCGACCAGGTAGACGTTGACGTAGTTGCGGTAGCTGCGGAAGGGCTCGATGCTCCACAGCACGTTGAGGTGCTTTTCGACGTCCGCGCGGAACTCCGGGAGCTCGGCCTCCGTGTAGCCGTCCCCCATGACGACCATGGAGAAGCGGTCGGCGGCGTCGCCGGTGACCTGCAGCGGGACGACCCTGGGCTCGCCGACGGCGGCGGTGGCGGTCTCCTGGGCGACGGTGGGCAGCAGCGCGGCGGCCAGCACGGCCGCGCCGAGGGCGGCGACTCTTCGGATCATCGGGTTCCTCTCGGGAAGCGGCGCGCTTTCTGCGCATACTTCCGTCGCGTCCACCCTGCTGCATCCGACACCTGTCCGGACTCGGGGCGCCCTCGCTCCGTCAGGCGCCGGGCGACGTGCTCGGCGCGGGCCTCGGCCGTGCCCCTCGTGGGGGCCGGGCGGTCAGCCCTGCGCCTGCTCGGACAGCCACGCCCACTCGCGCCAGGTGGCCAGGCGCTGCTCGTAGTCCGCCGTGGCGATGCCCAGCGGTGCCGTGCCGAGGAAGACCCGCAGCGGGGGGTTCTCGGCGTCGACCAGCCTGAGGACGGCAGCCGCGGACGCGGTCGGGTCGCCCGCGGCGGACGTCCGGCGCCGCCGCTGCTCCGCGGCCTTCTCCCGGAACTCGTCGTACGCCGGCAGGGGTGTCGCGTGCCGCGCCGACGAGCCGCCCCAGTCGGTGCTGAAGCCGCCGGGCTCGATGAGCGTCACCCGGATGCCGAAGTCCGCGACCTCCTGGGCCAGGGCCTGGCTGAAGCCCTCGAGCGCCCACTTGGAGGCGTGGTACGCGCCGATGTTCGGGAACGCGGAGATGCCGCCGATGCTGGAGACCTGCAGGATGTGGCCGCCGCCCTGCGCGCGCAGGTGGGGCAGCGCCGCCTGCGTCACCCACAGCGCGCCGAACACGTTGGTCTCGATCTGGTCGCGCAGCTCGGCCTCGGACAGCTCCTCGATCATGCCGAACTGCCCGTAGCCCGCGTTGTTCACGACGACGTCGACCCGGCCGAAGTGCTCGAACGCGCGGTCGACCGTCGCGAACGCCGCCGTCCGGTCGGTGACGTCGAGCGGTAGGGCGAGCACCGCGTCGCCGTACGCCTCCTGCAGGCCCTGCAGCGAGCCGGTGTCGCGAGCGGTCGCGACGACGCGGTCCCCGCGCCGCAGGGCGGCCTCCGCCCACTCGCGGCCGAAGCCGCGCGACGTGCCGGTGATGAGCCAGGTCCTCGCGGTCTGCACTGCGCCTCCAGGGTGTGCGACGGGTTCGCCCGCCGTCCTACCCGTTGCGCGTGGCAACCGCTCAGGCTGACTCGCCGGGGTCCGCCCCGGGCGGGCGGCCGGCCGGCCGCCGTGGGATGCGCAGCAGCCGGTGCGCGCCGTCCAGCATCGCGGCGCGCAGCTGCTCGGGCGGCAGGCCGCTGAGCACCGGGTCCCGCAGCGGCCCGGTGAGCGAGGCGAAGAACATGGAGGCCGTGACCAGCCCCGCGGTGTCCGGGTCGGGGCCGAGCAACAGCTCGGTGACCAGGGGGCCGGCCGACTGCAGCCACGGGTCCTTGCTCGCCAGCTCGGCGACGTAGAGGTCGCCGTTGAAGACGCCGTAGCGCGGCCCCTGCTCCACGACGATCCCGATCAGCCCGGTCACCAGCGTGTCCACGCGCGCGGACCGGCTGCGCTGGGTCTGCGCGCGCTCCACGACCCGCCGGACCTCGGCGAAGACCGGGGCCAGCACGCCGAGGACGAGGTCGTCCTTGGTCTTGTAGTGGTAGTAGACGGCGGCCTTCGTGACGCCCATCGCGTCGGCGATCATCTGCAGGGACGTGCCGGCCACGCCGTGCTCGGCGAAGAGCCGCAGGGCCGTCTCGTCGACGCCCGCGCGTCCGAGGCGCCGGTCGCCCGTGCGCGCGCCCCGCGAGGCACCCGCCGTCCCCGTCATGTCCCCAGGCTAGTCACCGCCGGAGGTTCCTGTTTGCCGAGTGGCAAGCGTCACTCTGGCCGTTCGGCTAGGAACAACTAGTCGACCGGCTAGGTTCAGATGTACGTTCTGCTTGCCGATCGACTAGCAGTGGAGCTGGTTCCGCCACGGCGCGGGCGGCAAGAACGCACCGCCGGACCCCAGGAAGCTCAGGAGCACAGACATGGCCACGTACCTCTACCGGCTCGGCAGGCTCGCCTTCCGTCGCCGCCGGCTGGTCGCCGCGCTGTGGCTGGCGCTGCTGCTGGCCGGCGGCCTCGGTGCGGCGACGCTGTCCGGCCCCACCTCGAACGCCTTCTCGATCCCGGGGACCGAGTCGAGCCGGGCGCTCGAGGTCATCGAGGACAAGCTCGGCTCGTCCGGCGACGTCGCCACGGCACGCGTCGTCTTCACTGCCACCCCGGAGGCCGGCGCACAGGGCCTGGACGCCGCCGGCCCCAAGACGGCGATCGGAGCCGCGGTGGCGCAGCTGCAGGAGGCCCCGCAGGTGGCCGCGGTGACCGACCCCTTCGCCGGGGGCACGGTGTCGCAGGACGGGCGGACGGCGTACGCGACCGTGACCTTCTCGGTCGGCGCGGGTGACGTGACGCACGAGGCCAAGGACGCGCTCTTCGCGGCCGGTGACGCCGCGAAGGCCGCTGGCCTCGAGGTCGAGTACGGCGGTGACGCCACGCAGGAGACGTCGCACAGCGGCGCCACCGAGGTGATGGGCGTCCTGGTCGCGGCCGTCGTCCTCGCGATCACGTTCGGGTCCCTGGTCGCGGCCGGCCTGCCCCTCCTCACCGCCATCCTCGGCGTCGGCCTCGGCCTCGCCGGGGTGCAGGTCGCGACCGGCTTCTTCGACCTGAGCTCCTCGACCTCGGCCCTCGCGCTCATGCTCGGCCTCGCCGTCGGCATCGACTACGCGCTCTTCATCCTGACCCGCTACCGATCCGAGCTCGCCAGGGGCGTCGACGGCGAGGAGGCGGCCGGGCGAGCCGTCGGCACCGCCGGGTCGGCCGTCGTCTTCGCCGGCCTCACGGTGGTCATCGCCCTCGGCGCGCTCTTCGTCGTGGGCATCCCGTTCCTCACCGCCATGGGGCTCGCGGCTGCCGCGACCGTCGCGGTCGCCGTGGTCATCGCCCTGACCCTGCTCCCCGCCGTGCTGGGCTTCGCCGGCGGCAGGGTGCTGCCGAAGCGGGCGCGCGCCAAGCACGAGTCCGGGCACGTGCCGTTCGGCGAGAGGTGGGGCCGCGCCGTCGTCAAGGCCCGGGTCCCCGTCCTCGGGCTGGCGGTCGCCGGGCTCGCCGTGGTCGCGCTGCCGGTCACCGACCTGCGGATGGCCCTGCCGGACGACAGCACGGCGGCGCCCGAGAGCACGCAGCGCAAGGCGTACGACCAGCTCAGCCAGGGCTTCGGCGCCGGGTTCAACGGGCCGCTGGTCCTCGTCGTCGAGGCGCCCGCCGGGCAGGCCGTCGCCGCCGCCCAGCAGGCGAAGGCCGGGCTCGCCCAGCTCGAGGACGTCGTCGCGGTCACCGACCCGGCGGGCAACCAGGCCGACGACACCGCGCTGATGACGCTGGTCCCCGGCAGCGGGCCGAGCTCGGAGGCCACGCAGGGCCTGGTGCAGGACATCCGCGACCGGGCGGCCGCGCTCACGGGCTCGGCCGACGCCGAGCTGATGGTCACCGGCACGACCGCGCTCAACATCGACGTCTCGCAGAAGCTCAACGACGCCCTGGTCCCGTACCTCGCGGTCGTCGTCGGGCTCGCCTTCCTGCTGCTGATGCTGGTCTTCCGCAGCATCCTCGTGCCGCTCAAGGCGACGCTCGGCTTCCTGCTCAGCGTGGCCGCGACGTTCGGTGCCGTCGTGGCGGTCTTCCAGTGGGGCTGGCTGGCGGGGCTGTTCGGCATCGAGACGACCGGGCCGATCGTCAGCCTGATGCCGATCCTGCTCATCGGCATCCTGTTCGGCCTGGCGATGGACTACGAGGTCTTCCTCGTCGCGGGCATGCACGAGGCGTACGCCCACGGCGCCCGGCCGGACGACGCGGTCGTCGCGGGCATGCGGAACGGCTCGCGTGTCGTGACCGCCGCCGCGCTCATCATGATCTCGGTGTTCTTCGGCTTCATCCTGGCCGACGACGCGATCATCAAGTCGCTCGGCTTCGCGTTCGCCGCCGGTGTGGCGATCGACGCCTTCGTCGTGCGGATGACCATCGTGCCGGCGGTGCTGTCGCTGCTCGGGGACAAGGCCTGGTGGCTGCCGCGCGGGCTCGACCGCGTCCTGCCGAACGTCGACGTGGAGGGCGCGAAGCTCACCCGGCAGCTGGCCGACCGCCCCGATCGGGAGCTCGTCGGCGCCTGACCTGCAGCGCCGCCGCTGCGTGCCGATGAGGAGAGTCATGACCATGCCAGCGCCCGACCTGCGGGCCGCCCCGTCCGCACCGGTCAGTGCGGACGCCGGGGCCGGTGCCGTCCGGCGGTGGCTGGACCGCCCGCGCCCCACCTGGTGGCAGGAGGCGCTGCTGCTGCTCGGCATGCTGCTGGCCTACGACGTCATCCGGCTCGCGGCGACCGACGACCTGGGCGTCGCCCTCCGGCACGCAGGCGAGCTGCTCGACGTCGAGCGGGCGCTCGGCCTGCACGTCGAGGCCACGCTCAATTCCGCGGTCGCCGGGCACCGGTGGCTCGAGGTGGCGGCCTCCTACTGGTACGCCGCCCTGCACTACACCGTCACGCCCGCTGTCCTCGTGCTGCTGTGGTGGCGGCGGCCGGGGGAGTACCGCCGGCTGCGTGCAGCGCTGGTCGTGCCCACCGCGGTGGCGCTCGTCGGCTACCTGGCCTACCCGACGGCGCCGCCGCGGCTCGTCGCGGGCTACACGGACGTCCTGCTGGCGACCTCCGACGTCGGTTGGTGGGCGGGCCACGGCGGAGGGGTGCGCGGGGCGTCGCAGACGGTCAACCAGCTGGCGGCGATGCCGTCGATGCACGTGGGGTGGGCGCTCTGGTGCGGCCTGGTCCTCGCCCACCTGGCGCCGCGGCCGTGGCTGCGGGCGCTCGCTCTGGCGTACCCGGCGACGACCGCGCTCGTCGTCGTGGTCACGGCCAACCACTGGGTGCTCGACGCCGTCGCCGGCGCCGCGCTGATCCTCGTGGCGTGGGCCGCCCTGGTGCGCCGCACGGCACCGCTCGCCGCACCTCGGCCGAGGCCTGCCGGGCCTGCTGCCTGACCCCTGGGGGACGTCCCCGCGCTCGTGCAGTGGTCGGGCCCGTGGATCAACCTTGACGTCGCTTGTCAGGGTTGGCCGGGACCCTCGACCCATGACACAGACGCTGAAGGACAGGGTCGCGGTCGTCGCGGGCGGCGCCCGGGGCGCCGGCCGGGCCATCGCGGTGGAGCTCGGACGGGCCGGGGCCACGGTGTACGTCACCGGCAGGTCGTCCGGCGCCGAGCGGTCGGAGGTCGATCGCCCGGAGACCATCGAGCAGACCGCGCAGCTCGTGGACGACGCCGGGGGCAGGGGGGTCGCGGTCCGCGTCGACCACCTCGTGCCGGAGCAGGTGCGGGAGCTGGCCGAGCGGCTCGACCGCGAGCACGGGCGCGTCGACGTGCTCGTCGACGGGCTGTGGGGCGGGGACGTGCACCTCGCCTGGGGCAAGCCGGTCTGGGAGCACCCGCTCGACGCGAGCCTGCGCATGCTGCACCTGGGCCTGGACGCGCACGTCATCACCGCTCACCACCTGCTGCCGCTCGTGATCCGCCGGCGGGGCGGCCTCGTGGTCGAGCTGACGGACGGCACGGCCGACTACAACGCCCGCTACCGCAAGGGGACCTCGCTCGCGTTCTACGTGGCGAAGGCTGCGGCGCACCTGCTGGCCGTCGGGGAGGCGGCCGAGCTGGAGCCGTACGCCGTGACCGCCGTCGCGGTGACCCCGGGATGGCTGCGGTCGGAGGCGATGCTCGACACCTTCGGGGTGCGCGAGGAGAACTGGCGCGACGCGTTGGAGGAGCAGCCCTACTTCGCGATCTCGGAGACGCCCGCCTTCGTCGCCCGTGGCGTGGCCGCGCTCGCCGCCGACCCGGAGCACGCACGCTTCTCCGGCCGGACGCTGTCCAGCTTCGACCTGGCCACCGCGTACGACGTCGACGACCTCGACGGGAGCCGCCCGGACGGCTGGCGCTTCGTCGTCGAGGTCCAGGACGCAGGCAAGCCGGCGGACACGACCGGCTACCGGTGACGGGCGAGCATCGCCTCCAGCAGCTCCACGAAGGCAGACCGCACCTCGGGTGGGCCGAGGACCTCGACGTCGTCGCCGAGCGCCAGCAGCTGCCCGGCCGCGACGGCCGGCTCCTCGAGCCGGAGCTCGACCTCGGCCCAGCCGTCCAGCCCCGGCGGGCCGGCGGCCGCCAGGCCGGCCCGGGCGACGTCGGCGTCCAGCACACGGGGGAGCGCCCGGAGCCCGCGCGGGCTGAGCCGGGCCCGCACGGCCACCCGCTGGAGCGTGCGCTCGAACTCCGCGGACGACTCGGCCCACCAGGCCGCGAGGTCGAACCCGGCCGGGCGCTCGAAACGCTCGTCGAGCGCCTCGACCGCCGTGAAGCGGCCGACCCGGTACGTCCGGACGTCGGGGCCGCGCAGGGCGACGAGGTACCACGTCCCGGCCTTGAGGACGAGCCCGAGCGGGCTCAGCACGCGATCCACCTGCCCGTCCCCGCTGCCGTAACGAGCGCGTACCCGGCGCTCGGACCAGACCGCGCTCGTCAGCGTGGCGAGCTCGTCGCTCTCGTCCTCCCGGCGGAACCAGCCGGGGGCGTCGAGGTGGAACCGCTCGGCCAGCTGCTGGGCCTGTTCGCGCACCGCACCGGGCAGGGTGGCGGCGACCTTCGCGTGCGCCGCGGAGGCTGCGGTGCCGAGGCCGAGGCCGGCCAGCGCCCGGGGCGCGCCCAGCGTGAGCAGGGCGACCGCTTCCCGGGTGGTGAGCCCGTCGAGCCGCGAGCGCCAGCCGTCGACCAACCGGACGCCGCCGCCCCGGCCGGGCTCGGTCCACAGCGGGACGCCCCAGTCCCGCAGCGCCGCGATGTCCCGGTGGACGGTCCGCTCGGACACCTCCATCTGGGCCGCCAGCTCCGGGACGGTGGCCGACCGCCGGCTCTGCAGCGTGAAGAGCAGGGCAACGAGGCGTTCGGAGCGCATGAGCCATCGTGCCGCCCCCGGCGCCGGCCCGGGCGGACCCTGCCACAGACCGGCCCTCCGCAGGGTCAGCTCGTCCCGGCGATGCCGATGGCGATCGAGGCGAGGCCGATGGCCACGAGCGCGACCCCGCCGAGCGCCGCGATGCGCGCCCGGACGAAGGCGTGCTGCCGGTAGGCGATCGCGAGGGCGCCCAGCACGAGCCAGGCCATTCCGGACACCAGCCGCCACGCCGTCATGGCTGCATCCTGGCCCCGCAGCGGCGGCGCGGGAAGGGCGCCGCCGAGCGCGCCTGCCCGCTGTCGGCCTCAGCGTCCGGCGAGGAACGAGAGCAGGCGCTCGAGGAACAGCGCGGCCTCCTGCGGGGCGTACGCGGGAAGGCTCTCGTCCACGAACAGGTGGGCCTCGCCGGGATACAGGAACAGCTCGCCCTGGGAAGCGGTGGCGACGAGAGCGCGCGCCGCGTCCAGGTCCCCCTCGTCGACGAAGACCGGGTCGGCGTCCATCCCGTGCACCTGGACCGGGACGTCGTCGGGCCACGCGCTCGCGAGCTCGGCCGGGGGCACGCACGACGCCACCAGGACCGCGCCGCGCGCGCCCGGGCGGGTCTGCGCGAGCAGTTGGGCCGGCAGCACGCCGAGCGAGAGGCCGACGTACACCAGGCCGTCCGGCAGCCCGTCGGCCGCAGCGCGCCCTCGCTCGAGCACCGTGTCGAAGCCGACCTGCTGCGCGTAGCGCACTCCGGGCCCGAGGTCGTCGAAGGTGCGCCCGTCGTAGAGGTCCGGCACGTGCACCGTGTGACCGGCCGCGCGGGCCCTTCCGGCGAGCGCCTGGACGCCGGCGGTCAGCCCTTGAGCGTGGTGGAACAGGAGTACGTCTGCCATCCCGGCCCTCCCTCGGTGCCGTCGCTTCCGTGGGGGTCAGCGGACGGCGGCGGCCGGCGGTCCTCCCACGCCCTCACCCCGCGACCTTCGCGACGGCGGCCTCCGCGGCCTGCCCGGCCACCCGCTTCACGACCGGGCCGAGGGTGCCCGAGATCGAGATGGACTTCTCGCGGACCACCGACACGCTGCGGCTCGTCGTGAGCGAGACGATCGTGGTGCCGGCCAGGTAGTAGGTCTGCCGGAGCGCCTGCCGGGACGTGAAACGCGTCCCGTCCTCTCTGACGGTGGAGCTGAGGTGGGCATCGACCCGGAAGCCGGCGGAGCTGCCCTCGACGGCGCGCGCCGCCCCGACGCGCACCGACATGCGGGCGGCCTCGGCGTCGTCCTCGTCGCCGGGCACGGCCCGCAGGCAGTCGGGCAGTACCCGACGCATCTGCTCGAAGACCGCGGCGGCCGCCTCCGCGGACGGCATCCGCAGTGCGGTCTCGGTGACCGACAGGCTCGTCGTCCGCCGCTTGTCCTTCGACGTCGTCGACGTGTCCAGGACGGTGGAGGCCGCCACCGACCTCGCAGGCACGTCGAGGGCGCACGGCCCGGCCTCCGTGAAGTCGTCGAGGCCCTCGCGCTGGGGCTTCACCGCGACCGTGAAGCCGGGCAGGTCTGCCGCGGTCAGCAGCTGGGTGGTCAGCGCCGGGGCGGCCGCGCTCGCGGGCGACGGGACGAGAGCGCCGAGGAGCACTGCGGGGGCAAGAGCCAGGACGGCCCGTCGGTTGCGTGCGCGGTCCGGTCGATCCGACATCTTCGTCTCCCTGGTGAGCCGGTTCGGGCACTGTGAAGGCCCCCGTGACGATCTCACTCCCCTGTCCCTCGGTCCCACCCGGACGGGGAGGGCGGCGCTCACCCTTGTTCGCGCCGGGCGGTTCCGCGCGAGTTCAACCGCGCGGCCTGCCGCAGCAGATGGTCCCTCTCCCGGGAGTTGGAGGCTTGTCGGGCGGCTTGGACGTAGAGCTCCGCTGCCACCTGCAGGTCGCCGGCGCGCTCGTGCAGATGGGCCGCCACCGCATCGTGGCGCGGCACCGTCGGGCTCACCTGCGCGAGCGCCCGCAACCCGGCCGGTGCGCCGTCGGCCTGCCCGACGGCCACCGCGCGGTTGAGCCGGACGACCGGGCTGTCGGTCAGGCGCGCGAGCTCGTCGTACCACTCCACGATCTGCACCCAGTCGGTCTCCTCGGCAGTGGGGGCGTCGGCGTGCAGCGCGGCGATCGCCGCCTGGGCCTGGAACTCGCCCAGCCGGTCGCGGGCGAGCGCCGCCTGCAGGACGGCGACGCCCTCGGCGATCAGCGTGGTGTCCCACCGGGTGCGGTCCTGCGCCGCGAGCGGCACGAGGCTGCCGTCGGGAGCGGTCCGGGCGTCGCGCCGGGCGTGGTGCAGCAGCATCAGGGCGAGCAGCCCGGCCACCTCGGGGTGCTCGACCCCGGCCGCGAGCTGGCGGGTGAGCCGGATGGCCTCCGCCGCGAGGTCGAGGTCGCCGGAGTAGCCCTCGTTGAACACGAGGTAGAGCACGCGCAGCACCGTGGCCACGTCGCCGGGCCGGTCGAGCCGGACGTCGGCGACGGTGCGCTTGGCCCGGCTGATGCGCTGCGCCATCGTCGCCTCCGGCACGAGGTACGCTGCCGCGATCTGGCGCGTGGTCAACCCGCCCACCGCCCGCAGCGTCAGTGCGACCGCGGACGACGGGGTCAATGACGGGTGCGCGCAGAGGAAGTAGAGCTGCAGCGTGTCGTCCACGTCGGGCGCCGGGCCGGGCGCCGGCTCCTCGTCGGCGAGCTCCTCGCGCCGCCGCCGGGCGGCGTCCGAGCGGCTCATGTCGAGGAGGCGGCGCCACGCCACGGTGACGAGCCAGCCCTTCGGGTCGCGCGGCGGGCCGGCCGGCCAGCTGCGTACCGCCTCCACCAGCGCCTCCTGCACGGCGTCCTCGGCCGCGGCGAAGTCGGCGCCGCGGCGGACGAGGGCCCCCAGCACGCCCGGGGTCAGGCTGCGCAGCAGGGCCTCGTCCCCCGGGAGGCTCACTCGGTGACGGTGGGGGGCTCGGTGAGGAAGGGGCGCAGCTCGAGCCACTCGTGGATCGGGCGGCCGCCGGCCCCGGGCGCGGCCGAGAGCTCCGCGGCCAGCTCCAGCGCACGCTCGTGACTGTCGACGTCGATCGCCATTCAGCCGGCGACCAGGTCCTTGGTCTCCGCGAACGGGCCGTCGGTGACGGGCGGGCGGCCGTCCCCGTCGTACCGGACCCAGGTGCCCTCGGGAGCGAGCGCCTGCGCATCGACGAACTCGCCGGTCTCCACGAGCCGCGCCGCGAACTCCTGCATGAAGCGGACGTGAGCCGTGACCTCGTGCGGCGCCCACCTGTCCATCGGCACGTCGTTCACCGGAGCGGGGGCTCCCCGGTAGTGCTTGAGCAGCAGGTACTTCATGGTCGGTCTCCTCGCGCCGGTGCGGCCCATCCTGGCCGCTGTGCCCCGGGGACGGAGCAGGGCCGGCGTTCTCGACATCCGCGCCGGAGAAGTCCTCGTCCGTTGCTCCCGCCGGCCCTGCCTCGCTCCTCGGGCAGGGGGAGCGGGGCTGGCGCGACGGGAGCGAGCCGCGGGGTGACCGCTACAGGTCCTTGCGCTCGAAGACCACGGCGGCGAGTGCCCACACCATGACGACCCAGACGACCGCCCACGCCAGGTAGGAGAGGGTCAACGGCGCGACGCTGAGGAACGGGAAGGCCTCGGAGTCGGCGCCGCCGAACTGCACCAGCGCGGACGGGTCCTGGAAGCCGTGCATGGCCCCGCGCCAGAGGCCGTCGGTGGGCAGCAGCATGCGCGACACGGAGCCGACCCGCTCGACCGCCTCGTTGTCGAGGGAGCCGCCGATGCCGCCGACCACACCGGCGATCCAGGTCGTGCCGAAGAGCCCGACGGCGACCACCCCGGACGCCATGGGGGAGATGGCCGTCGACAGCAGCAGGGCGAGGGTGAGCAGCACGACGGTCTGCCCGCCCAGCAGGGCCAGCGCGGTGGCCGGGTCGGGGGGCCAGTAGTCCACCGTGAGGTGGACGACCACGCACTGGGCGAGCCCGGCCACGACGACGAACCCGCAGCCGAAGGCCACCAGCCCCAGCCACTTGCCCAGCAGCAGCGCCGAGCGCCGGATGGGCCGGGCCAGCACCGACAGGGCGATGCCCGACTCCGTCTCGCCGGACAGCGTGGGCCCGGCGAGGAACGCCGTCCCGAGCGCGGCGATGAGGCTGAAGCCGAACATCACCAGGTTGATGAGTATGGACGCGGTCAGGCGCGCCTCACCGCTGGTCAGGGTGCTGTCGCCGGACTCGGCCGCCACCCGGGAGAAGCCCCAGGCGCTCAGTGCGAGGAGCAGGACGGTCATCACCCCGAGGGCCAGCAGCACGCGGCGGCGGGCCGCCTCGCGCAGCGTCAGCGCCGCAATGGTCCCCACGACCCGCAGCGTGCTCATCGGGCACCTCCGTCCGAGGACGAGCGGAGGATGCCGAGCAGCCGCTCCTCCAGCGTGATCCGCGCCGGCTCGACCGCGTGCACCGCGACTCCCCGGGCGACCAGACCGGCGACCAACGCCGGAACCGCGCTTCCGTCGTCGTCGGCCGGCAGCGCGACCGTGACCCACTCGCCCGCGCGCTCGAGCACGCCGGCGGCGGCGAGCAGGGCCTCGGCCGCGGGTGTCAGCCCCGTGAGCTGCAGCCGCAGCTCGCGCTGCCCGAGGAGCTCGGTCAGCGTCCCCGAGGTCGCGACGCGGCCCCGGTCGAGGATGACGACGCGGTCACAGACCCGCTCGACCTCGCCGATGAGGTGGGAGTTGAGCAGCACCGCCACGCCGTTGGCCCGCAGGTCGAGCACGATGTCGCGTACGTCCGCCCGGCCGAGCGGGTCCAGCGCGCTGGTCGGCTCGTCGAGGACGACGAACTCGGGCCGGGCCACCAGCGCCACCGCCAGCCCGAGCCGCTGCTGCATCCCCTTGGAGAAGCCGCCGACCCGGTCCCCGGACCGCTCGGCGAGCCCGACGAGCGCGAGCCGCTCGCGCTGCTCGGGCACCGGCACGTCCGCGCCCGAGAGCCGGACGTGCAGCGCCAGCACCTCGGCCGCGCTCAGCCACGGCTGGTAGCGGAAGAGCTCGGGCAGGTAGCCGACCCGCGCCCGGGCGGCGGGGTCCCCGGCCGGCCGGCCGAGCAGCATGACCTCGCCGCCGTCGGGATGGACCAGGCCGAGCAGCATCTTGATCACCGAGGTCTTGCCGGCGCCGTTCGGCCCGAGCAGGCCGACGATCTCGCCGCGCCCCACCTCGAGGGACACGTCGGCCACGGCCTGCCGCTTGCCGTACCGCTTGCGCAGGCCCGAGCACCACGCCGCGGGCGCGGCGGGCAGGCCGGAGACCAGCCGTGCCTCCGCGCCCAGCGCCCGGTCCTCGCCCGGAGCCTCGAGCCCTGCCGTCACCCGAGCTCCCGGGCGACGGTGAGCAGCTCGTCCTCGTCCGGGGAGCCGGCGACGACCGTGACGAGGCCGTCCGACACCCACACGACGGCCGAGAACGCCGTGTCGCGGGTGGTCAGCACGGTCGCCTCGGCCCCGTCGACCTGCGCCGAGCGCATCGACACCTGGTCCGTCGGCACCGGCAGCGGCAGCGTCGACCCGTCCGCGGTGAAGGTCCGCAGCTGCGCGGCGACCTCGACCGGCAGCCCCGGCAGGGAGAGCAGGTAGTCGCGCACCGGGGCGAACGCCACCCCGGAGGAGTCCGCGCTCGGGGCCACGGCCCGGGCCACGACGAGGGCGGGCAGGCCGCTCGAGGACTCCCACACCTCGGCCACGCCCGGGCCGGCGGTCATCCGGACCGACGCGCCGTCGAGCCCGGGCGGAACCGGGGGCAGCTGCTCGCCGGTGGCGGCGGCCGCCTGCGCGGCCTGCTCGGCGGAGAACGTGAACGTCGCGCTCGCCCGGGAGCCGACCTGGTAGTCCGGCTCGCCCGTGACACCGCGGGGCAGGTCGCCGACCCGCGGCACGTCGAGCCCGCTCGCCGCCGCGGCGGCGGACGCGTCGTCGACGCTGCTGAGCCGCGGCTCGGAGACGTCGGTGATGTCGCCGTACGCCTCCAGGTCCGGCAGCGCGACGAGGTCGGCCGAGGCGAAGCCGACGGGGGCGACCTTCTCGGTCCGGAAGACGGTCAGCCAGTCGTTGGCGGCCGCGGTGCCGGCCCCGGCCAGCACGACGGCCACGCCGAGCGCGGCCGCGGCGGGCCGGCGGAGCAGCGCGCGGGGGCGCGTGGGCCGCGACCGGGCCGGGGCGGGGGACGCCGGTGCCGCGGCGGCCGCGGCCAGCCGCTGCCAGCCGGCCTTCACGTCGACGGGGGCGGGGGTCTCGAGCGCGGCCCCGACGCGCTCGGCGTCCCGGCGCTGCTCGGCCACCTGGCCCAGGCACCGGGTGCAGTCGAGCACGTGGCGGCGGTCGGCGTCCGCCACGCCGGCGGGCTCGTCGAGCAGCCGGCGCAGCGCGCTCTCAGTGGGGTGACGCATGACGGTCCAGCTCCTTGCGCAGGGCGGATTCGGCGCGTCGCACGGTGGTGCCGACGCTGCCGGGGGACATGTCCAACGCCGTGGCGACGTCGGTGTAGCTCAGGCCGCTGTGCCGCAGCACGAGGGCGATCGCGGACTTTCGCGGCAGCCGGGCGAGGGCCGCGCGTACGCGGCGGCGCTCCTCGAGCGTCACCACGGCCTGCGCGACGTCGGGCACGACGGCCTCCTCGGCCGCGGCCGCGGTCTCCTCCCGGGACGCCCGGCGCCGCCCCGAGCGGATGAGGTTGAGCGCGGTGTGGGCCGCGGCGACCGAGAGCCAGCCGCGCGCCTCGGCGGCCGGAACGGACGAGCGGCTGAAGGACAGGAAGACCTCCTGGGCGACGTCCTCGGCCTGGTGCCGGTCGCCCAGCACGCGCGCGGCGACGCCGACCACCCGCTGGTAGTCGCGCCGGAAGACGTCCTCCAGGTCGGCGCGCACCGGCCCGCCGGCCGTTCCCGCCACCTCGCGCCCCCTCCGTTCGGGCTGGACCGCGGTGGGCGTGTCCGCGCGCACCGCCGCTGCGGCCGCCACGGCCACGGCCGCGGCCGCTCCTCCGTGCCGTATCAGTTCCATGCTCCTGAAGCACCGCCGGCGGCGGGAATGTGACAGCGGCTTGCGGCGGCGTCAGGCGCGGTCGACGGCGAACGCGGTGAGGAAGCCGAGCGTGGTGATGAGCCCGGTGAAGAGGCCCGCCTTCTCGAACGCCTCGGGGATCATGGTGTCGGCCAGCATGGCGAGGATCGCCCCCGCGGCGACCGCGGTGATCGCGGCGACCGTCGCGTCCGAGGCGCCCTGCAGGACGAGCGCGCCGATCAGCGCGGCCAGCCCGCTCGCGAGCGCGATGCCGCCCCACACCCCGAACACGTACGCCGGGCTGCGCCCCGCCCGCTTCATGCCGGCGGCGCTGGAGAGCCCCTCCGGCACGTTGGAGATGAAGACCGCCGCGAGGACCCCGACCCCGACCCCGCCGCCGCCGAGCAGCGACAGGCCGAGGACGACGGACTCGGGGATGCCGTCCAACAGTGCCCCGACCGCGATCGCCGCGCCGCTGCCGGAGTCCTCCTCCTCCGAGGGCTGCTGGTCCTGCGAGCGCTTGCGGTGCCGGGCCCCCTGCCGGGCCAGCAGCACGTTGGCCAGCGAGTAGACGACAGCGCCGCCGAGGAAGCCGCCGATGGTCGGGCCCAGCCCGCCGGTGCGCTCGGCCTCGTCGACCAGCTCGAAGGCGAGCGCCGAGATGAGCACGCCGGCGCCGAAGGCCATGATCGCGGCGACGACGCGCTGGGGGACGCGCACGAACCAGGCGACGAGCGCGCCCAGCACCAGGGCGAGGCCGCCGACGAGCCCCCACAGCCCGGCCTGCAGCTCCAACGGCATCGGACGGCCCCTTTCCGGCGCCGCGCTCGCCGCGCCCGCCCCTCCCTGCCCACCGGGCCGGAGCGCGAAGCGTCAGGCGCTGGGGACGACGTCGACCGCGGCGTCCTCGAGGCGTACGCCCGCGACCTGCGCCTCGACGCTGCGCCGGAGCGCCTCGTGCAGCGTGCGCGGGGTGAGCACGCCGACGTACCGCTCGCCGTCGAGCACCGCGACCCAGCCCGCGTCGTACTGGAGCATCTCCTGGAACGCCTGCTTGAGCGAGGCGCGCGCCGGCACCCACGCCTCCATCCGGTGGCAGACGTCGGCGACCGTGCCCGACCCCCGCACGGTGTCCGCCACCCCGATCCAGCCGCGCAGCGCCCCGGCGTCGTCCAGGCAGACGGCCCACGCCGCCCCTTCCCGGCGCAGCACCTGCGCGGCCTCGCCGACCGGCGCGGAGGTGCGGACCACGGGGGGCTGCTCGAGGTCGCCGTCCGCGATGGGGGTGACCGACAGCCGCTTGAGCCCGCGGTCGGCGCCGACGAACTCCGCGGTGAAGCCGGTGGCCGGCGAGCCCAGGACGTTGGACGGGGTGTCGTACTGCTCCACGTGCCCGCCCTGGCTCAGCACGCAGATGCGGTCGGCCATCCGGACCGCCTCGTCCAGGTCGTGGGTGACGAGCACGATCGTCTTGCGGACCTCCTCCTGCAGCCGGAGGAACTCGGCCTGCAGCCGGTCGCGGACCACCGGGTCGACCGCGCCGAACGGCTCGTCCATGAGGAGCACCGGCGGGTCCGCCGCGAGCGCCCGGGCCACCCCGACGCGCTGGCGCTGCCCGCCGGACAGCTGGGCGGGGTAGCGGTTGGCGTACAGCTTCGGGTCCAGCCCCACCAGCTCGAGCAGCTCGGCGGCACGGGCGCGGGCGCGCTTGCGGTCCCATCCGAGCAGCCGGGGGACGGTGGCGGTGTTGTCCAGGATCGTCTTGTGCGGGAAGAGCCCGACCTGCTGGATCACGTAGCCGATCCGCCGCCGCAGCGCGACCGGGTCGGCGCTCGTCACGTCCTCGCCGTCGAGCAGGATCCGCCCGCTGGTCGGCTCGATGAGCCGGTTGATCATCTTCAACGTCGTCGTCTTGCCGCACCCGGACGGGCCGACGAGGGCGACGAGCTCTCCGGCCCGCACGTCCAGGTCGAGGCTCTGCACGGCCACCGTGCCGTCGGCGTAGCGCTTGCCCACGCCGTCGAGACTGATCATCGAATCCCCGGTAGCGTCCATCCGTGGCCCTCTCCTCCGCTGCCCAGAACCCTTGGGTGGACTGGGGGTACGTCCGCGACAACCGCGACACCATCCTGACCGCTCTCGAGCAGCACGTCACGCTGACGCTGACGACGGTCGTGATCGGGACGCTGATCGCGCTGCCGCTGGCGGTCGTCGCGCGGCGCTGGCGGTGGCTGCGCGGGCCGGTGATCGGCACCGCGGGCGTGCTCTACACGATCCCCTCGCTCGCGCTGTTCTCGCTGCTGGCGCCCTGGACCGGCATCGGCGCCCGCACCGTGCTCATCGGGCTGGTGATGTACGCCCTGCTGCTGCTCGTGCGCAACGTGCTCGCCGGCCTCGACGGCGTGCCCGACGAGGTCCGCGAGGCGGCCCGCGGCATGGGGTACGGCCCGGTGCGCATGCTGCTGGTGGTCGAGCTGCCGATAGCGCTGCCCGCGGTGATGACCGGCATCCGGCTGGCGACGGTCTCCACCGTCGCGCTGGTCACGGTCGGCGTGGTCGTCGGCTACGGCGCGCTGGGCGGGCTGATCGTCAGCGGCTTCGACAACAACTTCTACAAGGCGCAGATCTTCACCGCCACCGCGCTCTGCGTGCTGCTCGCGCTGCTGCTCGACCTGCTGCTGCAGCTCGCGACCCGCCTGCTCGTGCCCTGGGCGCGGGGGAGGGCTGCGGCATGAGCTACCTGTCCGACGCCTTCACCTGGCTCAACGACCCGCTCAACTGGAAGGGGCCCGACGGGGTCACGGCCCGGTTGGTCGAGCACCTGGAGATCACCGGGCTGGCCGTCCTGCTCGGCGCGGTGCTCGCCCTGCCGCTCGGTGTCTGGCTCGGCCACGCCGGGCGCGGCGGCACGCTGACCGTCGCGCTGACCAACGCGTCCCGGGCCGTGCCGACGCTGGCGGCGCTGACGATCCTGGTCGTCGCGACCGGCGACCTCGGCAACGCCCCCACGATCTACGCCCTGGCGCTGTTCGCGGCGCCGCCGATGCTCGCGAACGCCTACGTCGGCGTGCGGGGCGTCGACCGCGACGTCGTGGAGGCCGCTCGCGGCATGGGGCTGTCCGGGCTGCAGACGCTGCTCCGCGTCGAGCTCCCGCTGGCGCTGCCGCTGCTCATGGCCGGCATCCGGACCGCGGTGGTGCAGGTCCTCGCGACGGCGCCGCTGGCGGCGTACGTCGGAGGCGGCGGCCTGGGGCGGCTGATCCGGTCCGGCTTCAGCACGCAGGACTACGGGCAGACGCTCGCCGTCGCGCTCCTCGTCGCGGCACTGGCGCTGGCCGCGGAGGGGCTGCTGGCCGCGGCCCAGTGGGCCGTCACGCCCGGCCGGTCGCTCGCGGCCCGCCGTCCTCGGCCGGTGGAGCTGTCCGATCCCGTCCCCGCGCGTCCGTGATGCGAGCGGAATAGAAAGCCGCCTTGCGTCAGCTGCGCCCGTCATGTGGGGTGGGTCGCGGTGGGAGCCGCGTGGCCCCCATCGCCGCCTCGAGCAGAGGGGCGGCGCGACCGACGCGAGGAGCACGTGGTGCGCAGGACCATTCAGGGCGGGCGGGGCAAGGCCTTCCGCGTGGCGTTGGTGGCGGTCGCCGTGACCGCCCTCGCGGCGTGCGGCGAGGAGGGCTCCTCCTCGGACGAGGGGGCGGCGGCGCCGGCGGCCAGCGCGACGGGGAGCGCGCCCGCGGCGGGCACGGGCTCGTGCGAGCCGGTGGCCGGGGACGAGCTGGTCGTGCTCGACGACGACCAGAAGCTGCAGACGGTCGACAACATCATCCCGGCGATCACCGCCAAGTCGGCGACGGAGCCGCTCGTCACCGCGCTGGACAAGGTCTCGGCCGTGTTGACCACCGACGACCTGGTGGCGCTCAACCGGCGAGTGGTCGTCGACCGCGAGACGTCCCCGAACGTCGCCGAGGACTACGTCGCCGAGAAGGGCCTCGCGCAGGGGCTGTCCGGCGGGTCGGGCAAGGTGGTCGTCGGCGCGGCGAACTTCGCCGAGAACCAGACGATCGCCGAGATCTACGCGCTCACGCTGGACGCGGCCGGCTTCGACGCCTCGACCCGCACGATCGGCAACCGCGAGGTCTACCTGCCGGCGCTGACCAAGGGCCAGGTCCAGGTCGTCCCGGAGTACGTCGGGACGCTGACCGAGTTCCTCAACAAGCAGGAGAACGGCGCGAACGCCCCGGCCCAGGCCAGCAGCGACCTCGACGCGACGGTCACGGCGCTGACGAGGCTGGGCGAGTCGGCCGGGCTGGCGTTCGGCGAGGCCTCCGAGGCCGCCGACCAGAACGCGTTCGCGGTCACCAAGGCCTTCGCCGACGAGCACTCGGTCTCGACGCTCTCGGAGCTGGCGGCCGCGTGCGGCTCCGGGCTGGTCCTCGCCGGGCCGCCCGAGTGCCCGGAGCGCCCGTTCTGCCAGCCCGGGCTGGAGGAGACGTACGGCCTGAGCTTCGAGTCGTTCACCCCGCTCGACGCCGGCGGCCCGCTGACCCAGGCCGCGCTCAAGCAGGGCCGCGCCTCGCTGGGCCTCGTCTTCAGCTCCGACGGCGCGCTCAGCGCGGGCTGAGCGCCCCGGGGCGGCTCGTCCCGCTCCCGCGCACCCCGTCGAGCGCGCTGGTCCCGGGCGACCCGCCCGGTCAGCGCGCCGGCGGGCGTCTGCGCACCGTTCCGGTGCCGGGCGGCCCGTCAGCCGAACGGGTCGCCCGCGCGCCGCGCGTCGGCTGGACACGCCGGTGCCCGTATCCTTGGCCCCATGTCTGCCCGGCATCGCCGCCCCTCGCGCTTCGCCCGTCTCGTCTCGCGGCTCTCGGCGCTCCTCACCGGGCGACGCGCGGTGCCGGCCCAGCGCGCTGCCCGCCCGGCGGTGACGGCCGCGCCCGCCGCCCCCGCGCTCGCGCAGGCCGCTCCGGCCCCCGCGCCCGGCGTTGTCGCGCCGCAGCCGGAGCTCCACGCCGTGCCGCAGCCCGCCGCTGCCGCCCCGGAGCTGGCCGTCGAGGCCGCCGCGCTGCGCAGCCAGGTCGAGGCCCTGACCGGCGAGCTGCAGGCCCTGCGCGCGGAGCTCTCGGGCACCAGGTCCCGGCTCGGCGCGGTGAAGGCGCAGCTGCTGCAGGCCCAGGCGGAGGTCGTCGCCGCGCAGGCGGCCCGCGACGCCGCGGCGGTCGCGTCGCACGCGCTGGCCTACCCGGCGTCGGGGACGGCCGGCACGCACTCCGGCCCGCTGCCCATCGTCATCCCGCTGCGGCGGGTCAACGGCCGCACCCGCGCCGCCTGACACCCGCGGGCTGAGCTGCGCTCACCGGTCCATGTCGCCGGTGACGAAGAACAGCGAGCAGAGCACCGGCACCAGGTCCTGCACCCGGCACCCGGGCAGCAGCGCCTCCAGCGCCTGCACGTTGCCGAACGACGCGCTACGCAGCTTCAGCCGCCACGGCACCTTCTCGCCGCGGCTCACCAGGTAGTAGCCGTTGAGCCCGAGCGGGTTCTCCGTCACGGCGTACGCCGACCCCTCCGGGACGGTCAGCACCTTCGGCAGCCGGACGTCCACCGGGCCCGGCGGCAACGCCGCGAGCCGGTCCAGGCAGGCGTCGGCCAGGTCGAGCGCGACCCGCGCCTGCTCGGCCAGCACCTCGAACCGCGCCAGGCTGTCGCCCTCGGCCCGGGTCACGGCGGGGACGTCGAGCTCCCCGTACGCCAGGTAGGGCGCGTCGCGGCGCAGATCGGCCGCGACCCCGCTCGCGTGCGCGACCGGGCCGCTCGCGCCGTACGCCAGCGCGTCCGTTCGGGTCAGCACGCCCACCCCGCGCAGCCGGTCCCGGAACCGCTCGTCCCCGACCGACACGGCCTCGACCGCCGGCCACTGGGACCGCACGTGCGCCACGGCCGCGCGGGCCCGGCCCGTCCAGCCGTCCGGCAGGTCCTCCTTCAGCCCGCCGACCCGGTTGAACATGAAGTGCACGCGGCCGCCGGACACCTCCTCCAGCACGGCCTGGAGGGTCTCGCGCAGCGCGAGGATGTCCGGGTACGTCGTCGTCGCGGCGTCGGCACGCGCCGGGTCCGGCGGGGACGCGAGGAACATCAGCGCGGCGAGCACCCGGTTGAGCTCGGCGAGCAGGGTGCGTACCCAGACCGCGCGCTCGGGCGGGTCGAGCCCGAGCATCCGCTCCACGGCCAGCACGACGCCGAGCTCGTTGGCGAACGCCGAGAGCCAGTCGTGCCGGTTGGCCAGGACGATGACCTGGCGGTAGTCGCGCACCTCGAAGAGCTTCTCGGCCCCGCGGTGCATGTAGCCGACGACCGGCTCGGCCGCCACGACGACCTCGTCCTCGACCTGCAGCCGCAGCCGGAACGCGCCGTGGGCGGACGGGTGGTGCTGGCCGATCGGCAGGACGAGGTCGGCCCGCGAGGGGTGGCCGCCCTCGACGGCGGCTCCCGGGGCTGCGGCAGACGTCAGGCCGACGCCGACGACGAGTTCGGGCACGGGCGGCAATGGTGTCACCGGGCGCCGGGGGGCGAGCACCTAGGCTCCCCAGCGTGGACACGACGGGTGCTGACGCCTTCGACCCGCCCGGCACCCCGTGGCACCCGGTGTCGCCGCGGCTGGCGACCGTGCGCCGCGGGCTGGCGGCGGCGCTGATCGGCGTCCCGGCCCTGGGCTCCGCGGTGCTGCTGGCCCTGGTGGCCGCGCCGGGGTGGGCGGCGGTCCCGGTCGTCGTCGGGGCCGCGCTGCTGGCGTGGGCCTGGGTCGTCGTCGGCCGCCAGGTGGCGGCGTGGGGCTACGCGGAGCGGGACGACGACCTGCTGCTGCGCAACGGCGTGCTCTTCCGCAGGCTCGTGGTGGTGCCGTACGGCCGGATGCAGTTCGTGGACGTCACGGCCGGCCCGCTCGACCGGGCCGCGGGGGTCGCTCGGGTCCAGCTGCACACCGCCTCGGCCACGACCGACGCGTCCATCCCGGGGCTGACCCCGGCCGAGGCCGCCCGGTTGCGCGACCGGCTGGCCGCCCGTGGCGAGGCCCGCGCGGCGGGCCTGTGAGCGAGCCCGTCGCGGCCGGCACCGGCCGGGCCGTCGAGCTGCGCCGCCTCCACCCGCTGACGCCGTTCGTCCGGGGCTGGAAGGCGCTCGCGGTGATCGTGGCGATCCTCGGCCAGCAGGCGGCCGACGGGCGGGGCGGCTCGCCGCTGCCGATGCTCGTCGCGCTCGCCGCCGTCGTGCCGCTCGCCCTCGTCTACGGCTGGGTGGCGTGGCTGTTCACCCGGTTCGGCTTCGACGGGGAGGAGCTGCTCATCGAGAGCGGCGCGCTCTTCCGGCGGTCGCGGCGCGTGCGGCTCGACCGGCTGCAGGCCGTCGACGTCGTACGCCCGCTGCTGGGCCGGGTGCTGGGGCTGGCGGAGCTGCGGCTGGAGGTCGTGGGGGGCAAGGCGAGCGAGGGTGGCCTCGCCTACCTGTCCGAGGACGCGGCCGTGCGGCTGCGCGCCGAGCTGCTCGCCCGCGCTGCCGGGGTCCGTGCCGCGGAGGGGGAGGACGCCCCGGAGGCCCCGGAGGTCGTGCTGCACAAGGTCCCCCCGGGGCGGCTTCTCGGCTCCGTGCTGCTGTCGATGCCCACCATCGTGTCGGGCGTGCTCGCGGTGGCGCTGCTGGTCGGCGTGGCCATGACAGGCGAGCCGAGCTTCGCCTTCGCGATCCTGCCCGTCCTGATCCCCCTCGGCGGCGGGATGGCACAACGGCTGATCAGCGAGTTCGATTTCACGATTGCCGGTTCGCCGGACGGGCTTCGGCTGCGGCGCGGGCTGCTGGAGACGCGCGCCCAGACCGTTCCACCGGGCCGGGTGCAGGCGCTGCGCATCGTCTCGCCGCTGCTGTGGCGGGCGCGCGGGTGGGTGCGGGTGGAGGTGTCCGTGGCCGGCTACGGCAAGGAGGCGGCGTCGGAGAGCAGCGCGCTGCTGCCGGTCGCGCCGCGGGCGGAGGCGTACGACCTGGTCCGGCTGGTGCTCCAGGCCGAGGTGGGGCCGCACCCCGGCCCGGAGGCGGTGCCCCTGGCCGGCGTGCCGCGCCGCGCGCGCTCGATCGACCCGGTCGCGTGGAGGGGCCTGGCGGTCGGCGCCGACGACAAGGTGTTCGTGTCGACGCGCGGCGTCCTCCGCCGCGAGCTCGACGTCGTGCCGCACGCCAAGGCGCAGTCGGTCCGGGTGACGCAGGGCCCGGTGCAGCGCCGGCTCGGCCTCGCCTCCCTCCACATCGACCTGCCGCCCGGCATCCGCCCGTACGCCGACCACCGCGACGCGGTCGAGGCGCGCGAGCTGCTGGCCCGCGAGGTGGAGCTGGCACGGGCGGCCCGCCGGCGGGCCGTGCCGGAGCGGTGGGCGGAGCGGCCCGAGGGCTGACGCCCGCGAGCAAGGCCGCCGCACGACACGCGGCGGTCGACGGCTGTCCTCGAGCTCGCGCCACGGCGACGGTCGAGGAGCTGGGGTCACCGGGCGCGGGCAGCAGCCCGCAGCAGCAGGCCGAGCGCCAGGACGGCGACCCCGGCCACGACGCTCGCCCAGGGCAGGGTGGCGGCCAGCACCAGGCAACCCGTGAGCCCGACCGCTGCGACCGGGCGCCGCAGGGCGGTACGCGCCGGCAGCGTCCACGCGCCGGCGTTGGCGACCGCGTAGTAGACGAGGACGCCGAGCCCGGAGAAGCCGATCGCCCCGCGGATGTCGGCGACGCAGACGATCGCGACGACCACCGCCCCGAGAGCGAGCTCGGCCCGGTGCGGCACGCCGAAGCGCGGGTGCACGGCCGCGAGGGCCGGCGGCAGCTCACGGTCCCGGGCCATCGCCAGCGTGGTGCGGCCGACGCCCGCCATGGCGCTGAGCAGGACCCCGAGCGCGGCCGTGACGGCCCCGACGCGGACCAGGGGTGAGAGCCCGTCGAGGCTGCCGGCGGCCACCGCGTCGCGCAGCGGCGCGGCGGACGTGGCGACGCCGCCCGCGCCGAGCACGAGCAGGACGCTGACCCCGACGAGGGCGTAGACCACGACGACGACGCCGAGGGCGACGGGCACGGCGCGCGGGATCGTCCGGGCGGGGTCGCGCACCTCCTCGCCGAGCGTGGCGATGCGCGCGTAGCCCGCGAAGGCGAAGAAGAGCAGCCCGGCGGCCTGCAGCACCCCGTAGCCGTCGAAGCCCTGCAGCCGCAGGTTGGCCGCGTCCGTCGCGCCGCCGGCCAGGCAGCCGGCGACGACCAGGGCCAGCGACCCCAGCGTGACCGTGACCAGGGCCCGGTTGAGAGCGGCCGTCCGCGTGATCCCCCGGTAGTTGACGGCGGTCAGCGCCCCGGCGGCGACGACGGCCGCGAGGCGCGGGTGCCCCGGCCAGGCGTACGCCCCGGCGGTGAGCGCCATGGCCGCGCAGCTGGCGGTCTTGCCGACGACGAAGCCCCAGCCGGCGACGTACCCCCACACCGGGCCGAGCTGCCGCCGGCCGTAGAGGTACGCGCCGCCCGCCTGCGGGTGGGCCGCGGCGAGCGCGGCCGTCGACGTGGCATTGCAGTAGGCGACGACGGCCGCGACGGCCAGTGCGAGCAGCAGCCCTGTCCCGGCCGCCCCGGCGGCGGGGGCGAAGGCGGCGAAGACGCCGGCGCCCAGCATCGCGCCGAGCCCGACGAGGACGGCGTCGGCGACCCCGAGCTCGCGCCGGAGCGCGGGCCCCTCCGGTGCGGCGGCTGCAGAGCTCACCCGGGCAGTGTGTCCGGCGGACGTGAACGGCAGGTGCCGCGGCGGGCTACTCCCGGCCCAGCGGCTCGTCCCACCCGGTCTGCGGCGTCGCGCAGGTCTCCCGGAACACGTACTGCGAGACCAGCTTCCGCTGCGAGCTGGTCCAGTCGATCGCCGGTCGGCGCTGCTCCGGCGGGAGGTAGCCCAGCCGGTAGACCGCCATGAGCTCGAGGTCGTCGGGCACGCGGAGGAGGTCGACGATCCGGTCCCACTGGCCGGGCACCTCCATCGGGAACGAGACGAACTGGATGCCCATCCCGAGCTCGACGGTCGTGAGCCAGATGTTCTCCATCGCGGCGCCCATGCTGAAGACCGAGTAGAACGACGACAGCTCGCCGGGGCGGTACTCCGACCGGTCGAGCATGACGCCCATCAGCAGGGGGCAGCCGGCGACGAGCTTGCGGTTCTCGCTGCCGAGGGTCTGCGGCACCCGCATGGCGTTCATCAGCCTCTGCCCCCGCGAGGTGAACACCTGGGAGGTGAACGGGCGCAGCGGCGCGGGGAGCTTGTCGAACAGCATCCCGTCGCGCCGGCGCTCCATCTCCTCGCGGCTGAAGCGGAAGTACGGCTTGTAGCGCTCGAAGAACGTGCCGTTGGACATGGCCGTCGTCATGCTCTCGCCGCTGATGTCGGCGATCGCGTCGATGGTGGCGCGCTCCTCCACGAGCACGAACCGCCACGGCTGGCTGTTCAACTGCGACGGCGCGCGCCCGGCGACCTCCATGAGGATGCGCTGGTGCTCCTCGGACACCGGGTCCGGCAGCATCGCGCCGTTGGTCGTCCTCCGTCGACGGATGGCGTCGAGCAGCTCCACGCCCTACCTCCTGCTCAGTCCGAGGGCGGCGACGTAGAACGGCGCCGCCGACAGCGCGACGACCCTATGCCGCGGCCCGTGCGTGCCGAGGTGGGGAATGAGCGCGAGCGGGACCGCGGCGGGCAGCAGGGCGTACGCCGCGGGGCGGCGCTGCAGCAGCCCGGCCCCGGCGGCGGTGGCCGTCAGCGTGGCGGTGGTGACGAAGAGCGCGTGGTGCAGCCAGCGCACCCGCCGGGTGTCGACCCCCGAGGCGGCCGCGGTGCCCAGTGCGCAGTTCGCCGCGTAGCTCACGGCCGCCACACGGACGAGCGCATCGGCGTTCATGCTCTCTCCTGCACCAGGAGGAGCCGGTACGGCCGCTGCCGCTCGACGCTCCAGCCGTCCGGGACGTGTGCGGCGAGCTCCGAGCGGCGGTAGCTGCGGCGGATCGACAGCCGCCCGTCGACGTGGACGAAGGAGCGGCCGCGCAGCGGGAAGGTGGCGGCCGACCAGGCGGCGTACGCCAGGGGCGAGCGCTCGATGTCGTTGTGCACGACGAGCCGGCGGGCGAGCGCGGCGCTGTCGGCCAGCAGCCCGGCGAGCCCGGGGCCGTCGAGGTGGTGGAGCAGGTGGTTCGAGACGACGAGGTCGAACCGCTCCCCGGCGGCGACCAGGTCGGAGGAAGTCGCCTGCAGGAACAGCACGTCGGGCGACGGGGTGGCGGCCGCGAAGGCGCACGCCCGCTCGTCGGGGTCGATCGCGGTGACGTCGAGCAGCAGCCCGTCTCGCCTGGCCCACCCCGCCAGCGCCCGCGGCACGTCGCCGCCGCCGAAGCCGATGTCGAGCAGCGATGTCGGCCGGTCGGCCGAGAGCAGGGGACGCAGCCGCCGGACGTAGACCCGCCGCCATCCGGACACGGCCCGGTTCACCAGCCGGAACTGCGCGTACGTAGACCGCAGCAGCCGGAGGTCGCAGGCCGGGTCGTCCATCAGCTCGCGCGCCTCGGTGTCGCGCGTCGCCAGGCCGGGCATCAGGCGGCTCCCCGCGTGAGCAGCGCCGTCTCCACGGTCAGCCCGGGCCCGAAAGCGACGGCGGCCACCCGGGCCGGCGTCGGCGGCAGGGGGGCGTACAGGATCTCGCGCAGGATGAAGAGGACGGTCGCGCTCGACATGTTGCCGTAGCCGCGCAGCACCTCCCGCGACGGCGCGAGCTGCTCGTCGCTGAGCCCGAGCGCCCCCTGCACGCGGTCGAGGATGGCGCGGCCTCCGGGGTGGACCGCCCAGTGCTCGATCTGCGCGGCCGGCCGGCCCTCCAGCAGCGGCTCGAGCGCCGCGTGGATGTCGCCCTCGATGATGCGCGGCACGTAGCTGCTGAGCACCATGTCGAAGCCGTGGTCGCCGATGGTCCAGGCCATGTCCTGCTCGCCCTGCTCGGTCAGCACCGTCTCGAGGGCGTCGATCGTGAGGATCGGCTCGCCCGCGGGCGCCGGCCGGGCCGTGACGACCGCCGCGGCCGCCCCGTCGGCGAAGACCGAGGAGGAGACGATGGTGTCCGGGTCGTCGGCGACGTGCAGGTGCAGCGTGCACAGCTCGACGCTGACCACGAGGACGACGGCGTCCGGCTCGGCCTCGCACGTCGAGCGCGCCGCACGCAGCGCGGGAAAGACGCCGTAGCACCCCATGAAGCCGACGTGCAGCCGCCGGGTCGACGGGCGCAGCCCCAGCTCGCGGACGAGCACGTAGTCCGGCCCGGGCGCGAAGAAGCCGGTGCACGAGACGGTCACGACGTGGCTGACGTCGGACGCCTCGAGCCCCGCCGCCTTGAGTGCCCGCCGCCCCGCCTCCACGAGCAGGTCGCGGGAGAGCCGGGCGTACGCGGCGTTGCGCGCGCCCGTCGGCGGCGCGAGCACCAGGGCCCGCCCGGGGTCGACGAAGAGCGGGGCCCCGTGCGTGACGCCGTCGAGCTCGTCGATCACGGTGTGCCGGGTGTCGATGGCCGACGCGTCGTAGACGGTGCGCACGAGCCGGCGCGCCAGCGGGCTGAGCCCGGGCTGGGCGGCCATGAGGTCGCGGAGCACCGGCTGCGGCATCGGGCGGGGCACGGCGGTCTCGATCGAGCGGATCGCGACACGGGGCAGCGTCACGCGGCGTGCTCCGCGCAGGTCGTACGTCGGCTCATCTCGTAGTCCTGCCCCACGAGGCCCTAGTTGAGCACGCGAACGAACGGGGCGCATCCGGCTGGGCCGGGCGGCGCCGCGCGGCCGCGATGCGCGGCGCCGGTGGACGGGGCGCCTACGCTCGGCTCGTGGCCGCACACGCCGCCGAGCCCCCCGCCCGCCTGCGCTGGGCGGTCGAGGTCCTCGACCCGCAGCCCGCCGACCGGGTGCTCGAGGCCGGCTGCGGCCCAGGCGTCGCGGCCGGGCTGGTCTGCGCCCGGCTGGCCACCGGACACCTGCTGGCCATCGACCGCTCCGCGACCGCCGTGGCTCGCGCCGCGCAGCGCAACCGGGAGCACGTCGAGGCCGGGCGGCTCACCGTCCGGCAGTGCGCGCTCGCCGACCTGGAGCCGGAGCGGGGGAGCGTGGACCGCGCCTTCGCCGTGAACGTCAACGTCTTCTGGACGTCGGGCGCGGAGCGGGAGGTGGCGGTGCTCGCGGCGGCGCTGCGGCCGGGCGGGACGCTGTGCCTGTTGTACGACGCGGCCGCGCCGTCCGGGGCGGCCCGGGCCCTCGACGCCACGCAGGCCGCCCTGGCCGCCGCCGGGCTCGGGCAGCTCCAGACCCTCCGGTCGCCCGTCGGCGTCGGGGTGCGCTGCCGCGCCCCGGGCCCGTGAGCGGCTACGCCTGCTGGGCGTCCCACCCGGTGTAGGTCCCGCCGTTGCGCTCGACCACCTCGCGGACGGCGGCCAGGTCGCCCTTCAGGAACGTCTCGTCGAGCGTGCCGAAGCTCGTGGCGCTGAGCTCGAAGCTGTCGGCCTCGCGGATGTTGGCCAGCGGGGTGACGGTCAGCCCGAGGACGGACAGCTCGGTGGACACGCTGTCCAGGGTCGGCTGGTCGGAGAACTGGGCGCGGTGCTCGACCGCCACGGGCTGCCCGGCCTTCAGCCCGCGGGCCAGCGCCTGGGCGACGACCTGCTGGTCGGCCGCGGCGAGGCCGCCGAAGCCGGCGGCCGAGGTGCCCGCGGGGCTGGGCTGCGCCGCGGGCGCGCCCGGCGCGCCCGACGACCGCGGCGCCGAGGGGGTGACGGCGGCCGGCGCGGACGGAGCCGCCGGCGCAGGCGCCCCGGGCGTACCCCCGGCCAGCGGCGGCACCGCCGGCTCGGCAGCCGTGCTGCCCACCGGTGCCGGGGAGGTGGCGGACGGCCCGGCCGGCGTGCTCTCCTCGCCGTCGTCGCCGGAGCAGGCGCTGATGGCGAGCAGCAGGGCGAGGGCGCCCGCTGCCGAGGACGTGCCGACTCGGACAGACATGTCCTCATCGTCGCGCATCTGACCAGGGACGGCCGCGCGATTCGCCGGACGGCCAGGTCAGCGCCCCCTACTCTGGCCCGCACCATGATTCCGCCGCTGGTTCCCGACGCCTTCGACCCTGCCTCCCCGGCGTTCGTCTCCGACCCCTACCCCGTCTACGGCGAGCTGCGGAAGCTCGGACCGGTCTCGTGGTCACCGCGCACCGGCCAGTACGTCGTGGCCCGCGCCGCCGACGTGGACGCCGTGCTGCGCGACCGGCGGTTCGGGCGGTCGTACCTCCAGGTCGCCACCCACGCGGAGATGGGCCGCCCGGAGGACCCACTGCACCTGGCCCCGTTCTGGGACGTCGTGCGCAACGGCATGCTCGACACCGAGCCGCCGGACCACACGCGGCTGCGCCGGCTGGTCGCCAAGGCGTTCACCCCGCGGCGCGTCGAGGGCATGCGCGCGTCGATCGACCGGATCGCCACCGGGCTCGTGGACGACCTGCTCGCCGCCGGGGCCGACGGCTCGCCCGTCGACCTCAAGCCGCTCGTGGCCGAGCCGTTGCCCGTGGACGTGATCGCCGACCTGCTCGGCGTGCCGCAGGCGGACCGCCACCTGCTGCGCCCCTGGTCACAGGACATGTGCCGGATGTACGAGCTGCGCCCCACCGCCGACGACGAGGCCCGCGCGGTCTCGGCCGCCGAGGAGTTCGCCGCGTACCTGCGCGCCCTCGCCGCCGAGCGGCGGGCCCGCCCGCAGGACGACCTGGTCACCGCGCTGACCGAGGTGGTCGACGAGGGGGAGCGGCTCACCGAGGACGAGCTCGTCGGCACCTGCGTCCTGCTGCTCAACGCCGGCCACGAGGCGACCGTCGGGGTCACGGTCAACGGGGTCGCGACGCTGCTGCGCCACCCCGACCAGCTCGAGCGGCTGCGTGCGGACCTCTCCCTGGTGCCGACGGCGGTCGAGGAGGTCATGCGCTACGACACGCCCCTGCAGCTCTTCTCGCGGTGGGCGCTGGAGGACGCGGACGTCGGCGGGGTGCCCGTCGCGCGTGGCAGCCAGGTCGCGCTGCTGTTCGGGTCGGCCAACCGGGACCCGGAGCGCTTCGAGGACCCGGACCGGCTGGACGTCGGGCGCTCGTCCAACCCGCACATCAGCTTCGGCGCCGGCATCCACTTCTGCCTGGGCGCACCGCTCGCCCGGCTCGAGCTGCAGACGGTCTTCGCCGAGCTCGTACGCCGCGTCCCGCGCCTCGCGCTGGCCGCGGAGCCCGAGCTCGGCCGCGGCTACATCATCCGCATCCTGGAGACGCTGCCGGTCACGGTGGGCTGAGCGCCCCTCGGCCGGGCGGTGCGCTGACCCTCCCGCGGCCGGCCCTGGGGCGGTGATCATGGGCAGATCAGCGGCACACCTCGGCGTGTCGCGCTGACCTGCCCATGATCAGCGGGCTCCGGGGGCTCCACCCCCCCGAGTGAGCCTCAGAACGTGAAGCGGTCGACCTCCGCCTTGAGGCCGCTGGCCATCGACGCCAGCTCGGCCACGGCCGCCTGCGAGGCGCCGAGCGCGCTGTTGGTCGTCTCGGCCGCGGCGGAGACGCCGGTGATGTTGTGGGCGATGGCGCTCGTGCCCGACGCCGCCTCGCTGACCGACCGGCTCATCTCGTGGGTGGTCGCCGTCTGCTCCTCGACGGCGGACGCGATGGTGGTCTGGAAGTCGTTGATGCGGGCGATGATCGCCGCGATCTCGCCGATGGCCTCGACCGCGTTGGCCGTGTCCTCCTGGATCGCCTGGACGCGCTTGTGGATGTCCTCGGTGGCGCGCCCGGTCTCCTGAGCGAGGTCCTTGACCTCTCCGGCCACGACGGCGAAGCCCTTGCCGGCCTCGCCGGCGCGTGCGGCCTCGATGGTGGCGTTGAGGGCGAGCAGGTTGGTCTGCTCGGCGATGGAGGTGATGACCTTGATGACGTTGCCGATCTCGGCGGACGAGGCGCCGAGCTTGGAGATCATCTGGGTGGTGCTCTCGGCGACGCCGACGGCCTCGCCCGCGACGCGGGCGGCCTCGTTGGTGTTGAGCGCGATCTCCCGGATCGAGGCGCCCATCTGCTCAGCGCCGGCGGCGACGGTCTGCACGCTGCCCGACACCTCGGACGCGGTCGCGGAGACGACACCGGACTGGGTGCTGGTCTCCGCGGCGGACGCGGCGATGCGGGCCGAGGAGCTCGACAGGTCGCTGCTCGCGGCGGCGACGGCGTCGGCGGAGGAGACGACAGCGCCCATCACCCGGCGCAGCGACTCCAGGGCGGAGTCCAGGGCGGCGGCGGTCTGGCCGACCTCGTCGCTCTGGCTGACGCCCGTCGGCTGGGTCAGGTCGCCCTCGGCGAGCCGGGTGGCCGCCTCGCGCACCCGGCTGAGCGGGCCGGTGACCGAGCGCGCGATGACGACGCCGACGCCCATCGCGAGCACCACGCCGAGCAGCAGGACCACGATGAGGGTGGCCCGAGTCGAGGAGTACGAGTCGGCGGCGCTCTTCGCGCTCGCGCCGGCCTTGTCCTGGTTGGCCTGGGCCAGCTTGTCGAGGTTGCCCACGATGCCGCCGGTGATCGCCGGGATCTGGGCGAGCGCCTGCGCCTGCTCCTCGGCCGTCCCCTGGCCGATCCGCTCCACGACGTCGAAGTACGCGTCGACGTTGGCGAGGGCACCGGTGAGGAGCGCCTTTTCCTGCTCGCTCGGGTCGACCTTCGCGAGGTAGGCCTCCGCGGTGTCGCGCAGGGCCTGCGCCGCGGCGTCGCGACCCTGCGTGTACTTCGCCCGGTCCTCCTCGGTCTTGGCGTTGTTGAGGTTCACCATGTTGAAGCGCACGGTCATCATCTGGAAGCGCATCTCCTGCGCGAGCGAGATGCCGCTGACGTCCTGCTCGTACATCTGGCGGCTGTCGTCCGCGGTGGAGCCCAGGGCGCGCAGCCCGAGCACCCCGACGAGGAGCGCGGCGAGGCTCGCCACCGTGACGGCGACGAGGATCTTCGGTGCGACTCCGAGGCTGCGGAGGCCGCGGACGGCGGGGGTACGCGTGGACATGGGGTCTCCGGGGCGGTGCGGCGGCGGAAGGGACCGAGAAAGAGGCTGTGCTTTCCGATCGGTCGCAGCGGCCGGGCATGAAGCGGAATGCTGTTCGTTACGACCGGGAATTGCTTCTAGACATTTGTGCCTCGAGCTCCCGGAACGCCATCCAGAGGGCCGGGCAGGGCGAAGCCGCCCACCGCCTGCACCAGCCAGCAGAAGCCGCCGAGCCCGTCGGGGTCGCGCAGCTCGGCGACGCGAGCGCGCCGCTCGAGCGCCGCGAAGCCACCGTCGACCGGCTCGGGGAGCAGGTGGCCGAGCACCGCGCGCTGGGTCGCGAGGACGTACGCCCGGGCGCCGGCCGCCAGGCCCGCCGCCGCCACCGCGTCCATGGCCACGGCGGCCGTCACGTCGCACGAGCCGTCGGGCACGGGAGGCACCAGCCGGCCGTCGCGGTGCCCCCGCAGCGTGCCCGCGGCGTACGCGCCGGCGGCCCGCTCCACCCGCAGGTGCGCGTAGTCGACCGCGACCGCGAGCCCGCCGCGCAACGTCCCGACCGCGGCGGCCCAGGCCCGGTCGCGCGGTCGGCCGACCTCGGCCCGGTCCCCGACCTCCCGGAGCGGCCACCAGCGGCGCAGCCAGGCCCGATCGGCCGGGGAGGGTGGCGGCCCGGGCGTCTCGGCGCCCGACCGCGGGTCGACGAGCACCGTGCGGACGCCACCGGGCGTCCGCTCCACGACGTCGACCGGGACGTCGTCGAGCCATTCGTGGCCGAGGAGCAGGGCCGTCCCGCCGCGCGGCGGCCGGAAGGACCACCGGACCTGCCCGGGCAGGCCGTCGGGCCGAGGGGCCACGTCGACCCCGTGCAGGGCAAGGCCGGGGTCGGCCTCGGCCAGGGCCAGGAGCAGCTCTCCGCGGCCGGCGCCGATGTCGACGACGCGGCGCAGCCCGGCCGCCCGCGCCAGGCGAGCCAGCGCCTCGGCCAGCAGCAGCGGGGAGGCGTGCACCGAGGTGCGGAAATGGCCGGCCGGGCCTTCGGGCCGGCGGTAGAAGCCCGCGGGCCCGTAGAGGGCGTGCCGGACCGCTGCTCGGTAGGGGAGCGGCCCGGCCACGAGATGATCATCCCGCCTGTCGAAGTAGGCTGACGCCGTCTGGTACCCCTCGCGGACTGGAACGCCCATGTCTTCGTCTCAACCGTCCGCCGGCCGCGCGCGCCCGGCGCGGCTCCGCGTCGGGGTCGTCGGCACCGGCCGCGTCGGAGCCGTCCTCGGGGCCGCCCTCCGCGCCGCCGGGCACTCGGTGACCGCCGCCTCCGGTGTCTCCGAGGCGAGCCGCACCCGGGCGGACGCGCTGCTGCCCGGGGTGCCGCTGCGCGACCCGCGCGAGGTCGTCGCCGACGTCGACCTCGCCCTGCTCGCGGTGCCCGACGACGACCTCCCCGCGTTGGTCGAGGGCCTGGCCGCGACGGGGGCCGTCCGCCCCGGCCAGCTGATCGCCCACCCCAGCGGCCGGCACGGCGTCGCGGTCCTCGAGCCGGCGACGCGCGTCGGCGCGCTTCCGCTGGCGCTGCACCCGGCCATGACGTTCACCGGCACCAGTGTCGACCTCGCCAGGCTGTCCGGCTGCTCCTTCGCGGTCACCGCGCCCGCCGCGCTGGTGCCCATCGGCCAGGCGCTCGTCGTCGAGATGGGCGGGGAGCCGCAGGAGGTCGCCGAGGAGGCGCGCCCGCTCTACCACGCGGCGCTGGCCAGCGCCGCGAACAGCATCGTGACGCTCGTGGCCCAGTCGAACGAGCTGCTCGCCCGCTGCGGTGTCGAGCACCCGGCCCGCTTCGTCGCGCCCCTGCTCGGCGCCGCGCTCGACGGCGCCCTGCGCTCCGGGGACGCGGCGCTCACCGGGCCGGTGGCCCGCGGGGACGCCGGGACGGTGGCCGCGCACGTGCGCGAGCTGTCCGCGGTCTCGCCCGAGGCGGCCGCGGCGTACGTCGCCCTCGCCCGCCTGCAGGCCGACCGGGCGCTCGCCGCGGGGCTGCTGAGCCCCGAGCGCGCGGAGGCGCTGCTCGACGTGCTTGCCGGGAGCCGCTCGTGAGCGCGCCGCAGCTCGTGACGACGCGGGCGGAGCTGCGCTCGGCCCTGGCCGGGAGGGGCGGCCCGGTCGCGGCCGTCTTCACCATGGGCGCGCTGCACGCGGGGCACGCCGCGCTCGTCCGCGCTGCCCGCGAGCGTGTCGGGGCACCCGGGACCGTGGTGGCGACGGTCTTCGTCAACCCGCTGCAGTTCGGGGCGGGGGAGGACTTCGACCGCTACCCGCGGACCCTGCAGGCCGACCTCACGCTGCTCGGCGAGCACGGCGCCGACCTCGCGTTCGCCCCCGGCGTCGACGAGGTCTACCCGGAGGAGCCGCAGGTCCGGGTCGTTCCCGGCCCGCTGGGCGAGCAGCTGGAGGGCGCGGCCCGGCCCGGCCACTTCTCCGGCGTGCTGACCGTCGTGCTGAAGCTGCTGCACCTCACCACGCCGGACGTGGCGTTCTTCGGGGAGAAGGACTACCAGCAGCTGGTCCTCATCCGTCGCATGGTGCGCGACGTCAACCTCGCCGTCGACGTCGTCGGCGTCCCGACCGTGCGCGAGCCGGACGGCCTCGCGCTCTCCAGCCGCAACAAGTACCTCGACGCGAGCGAGCGCGACGTGGCCCTGGCCCTGTCCGCGGCGCTGCGGGCCGGCGCCGACGCCGCCGGCAGCGGCTCCGACGCGGTGCTCGGCGCCGCCCGCGCCGTCCTCGCGGCGGAGCCCGACGCCGTCGTCGACTACCTGGAGCTGCGCGGCCCGGCGCTCGAGCCCGCGCCGCTCTCCGGCGAGGCGCGCCTGCTCGTGGCCGCCCGGGTCGGGAAGACCCGCCTCATCGACAACGTTCCTCTGAACCTCGATCTACCGAAAACTAAGGGCTGAAGCATGCTTCGCACGATGTTGAAGTCGAAGATCCATCGGGCGACCGTGACGCACGCGGACCTGCACTACGTCGGCTCGATCACCGTGGACTCCGACCTGCTCGACGCCGCCGACCTGCTGCCCGGGGAACAGGTCTCGGTGGTGGACGTGACCAACGGCGCCCGGCTCGAGACGTACGTCATCCCCGGCGAGCGGGGCAGTGGCGTCGTCGGCATCAACGGCGCCGCCGCGCACCTCGTCCACCCGGGCGACCTGGTCATCCTCATCTCCTACGCGGTGGTCGACGACGCTGAGGCGCGCCGCCTGCAGCCGCGGGTCGTGCACGTCGACGACGCCAACGCGATCGTGGAGGTCGGCGGGGACGCCGCGCAGCCGGTCCCCGGCACGGCACAGCTGCGCCCCGCGGGGGCGGTGTGAGGCTGCCGCAGCGGCTCGCGGCGGCGGCGCCCGGCTGGACGACACGAGCGGACGTCGTCGTCGTGGGCAGCGGGATCGCGGGGCTGACCGCGGCGCTGGGCGCCCGCCGGGCCGGGCTGTCCGTGCTGCTCGTGACCAAGACCTGGCTCGACGCCGGGTCCACCCGGTGGGCACAGGGCGGCATCGCCGCGGCCCTCGGGCCGGACGACAGCCCGGACGAGCACCTGCGCGACACGCTCGTCGCGGGCGTGGGGCTGTGCGAGGAGGACGCCGTGCGCGTCCTCGTGACCGAAGGCCCGGCCCGGGTGCGCGAGCTGGTGGACGCCGGAGCGCGCCTGGACCGGGACTCCAGGGGCGCCCTCGTCTTCACCAGGGAGGGCGGGCACCACCGCGACCGGATCGTCCACGCGGGCGGCGACGCCACGGGCCTCGAGGTCCAGCGTGCCCTGCTGGAGGCGCTGCGCTCCGACCCCGAGGTCGACATCGTGGAGCAGGCGCTGGTCCTCGACCTGCTGCGCTCCGCGGACGGGCGTGCCTGCGGCGTGACCCTGCACGTCATCGGCCAGGGCGCCCGTGACGGTGTCGGCGCTGCCCTCGGCCGGGCCGTGGTGCTCGCGACCGGCGGGCTGGGCCAGGTCTACGCCTCCACCACCAACCCGTCGGTGTCCACCGGGGACGGCGTCGCGCTCGCGCTGCGCGCCGGGGCCGAGATCACTGATCTGGAGTTCGTGCAGTTCCATCCGACGGTCCTCTGGCTCGGGGACCTCTACGGCGGGCAGCAGCCACTCGTCTCCGAGGCGGTGCGCGGCGAGGGCGCATTCCTCGTCGACGACACGGGGAACCGCTTCATGCAGGGCGAGCACGAGCTGGCCGACCTGGCCCCGCGCGACGTGGTCGCGAAGGCGGTGCTGCGACGCATGCAGGCGACCGGCGCCCCGCACGTCTGGCTCGACGGGCGCGGGTTCGGCGAGGAGAAGTGGCGGCGCCGCTTCCCGACCATCCTCGCCAGCTGCCGGGAGCACGGCATCGACCCCGTGCGCGAGCTCGTCCCCGTCGTGCCGGCCTGCCACTACGCCTCTGGCGGCGTGCGCACCGACCTGCGCGGCCGGACCACGGTCCCCGGGCTGTACGCCTGCGGGGAGGTCGCCTGCACGGGGGTCCACGGCGCCAACCGGCTCGCGTCCAACTCCCTGCTCGAGGGGCTGGTGTTCGCCGCCCGCATCGCGGAGACGCTCGCCGGCGAGCTCCCCGAGCCCGCGGACCCGGCGCCGGACCCGCGGCCGGCCGGCGTCCTCGACGCGGGCGTACGCCCCCGGCTGCAGCGCGCGATGTCCGACGGGGCGGGGGTGCTGCGCTCCGCGGCGAGCCTCTCGGCCACCCTTGGGGTGATCGACGAGCTGTCCGGGCCGGCCAGCGGCGAGCCCTGCACCGAGTGCTGGGAGGCCACGAACCTGCTCACGGTCTCCGCCGCGCTGGCCACCGCCGCAGCGCGGCGGGAGGAGACCAGGGGCAGCCACTGGCGGGAGGACTTCCCGGCCCGGGACGACGAGGCATGGAGGATGCACCTCGTGACCACACTCGCGAACGGCCGGCTGGACGTACGCCCGGAGCCGCTGCGCGCCCCCGGCGAGGCCGCTGCCGGGGCCGCCCGATGAGCGCGCTGCGCGACGAGACCTGGAACGCGCTCGTCACCGCGGGGCTCGACCCGGAGGCCGTCGTCGACCTCGTGCGCCGGGCCCTGGCCGAGGACCTCGCCGGCGGCGTCGACGTCACGACGGTCTCGACCGTGCCGGAGGACGCGCTGTCCGTCGGCGACCTGGCGACCCGCGCCGACGGGGTGGTCGCCGGGCTCCCGGTGGCCGCGGCCGTCTTCGAGCTCGCCGGCGACGCCGTGGTGCACCCGATCGTCCCCGACGGCGCCGTCGTCGCCGAGGGCACGGCGATCGCGAGCGTCGCGGGCAGCACGCGCACCCTGCTCACCGCGGAGCGTACGGCGCTGAACCTGCTCGGCCGGCTCTCCGGCATCGCCACCCTCACCGCCATCTGGGTCGACGCCGTCCGCGGCACCGGCGCCGCCGTCCGCGACACCCGCAAGACCACCCCGGGCCTGCGCGCGCTGGAGAAGTACGCCGTCCGCTGCGGCGGCGGGCAGAACCACCGGATGTCGCTGTCGGACGCCGCGATGGTGAAGGACAACCACGTGGTGGCCGCCGGCGGCGTGGTGGCCGCCTTCGAGCGGGTCCGCGCGGCCCACCCCGACCTGCCCATCGAGGTCGAGGCGGACACGGTCGAGGACGCCGTGCTGGCCGTCGAGGCGGGCGCGGACCTCGTCCTGCTGGACAACATGTCGACGGCGGACCTGCGCCGGGCGGTCAAGCTCGTCGGGGGCCGGGCGCGGCTGGAGGCGAGCGGCGGCCTCACGCTCGGGACGGCGCGCAAGGTCGCGTCGACCGGCGTGGACTTCCTCGCCGTCGGGGCGCTCACCCACTCGGTCCAGGTGCTCGACATCGGGCTCGACCTGCGCCCGCTCGACGAGCCCGGCCGCAGGGCCGTGGGCGCCGACGGAAGCGGGGCCTGAGCGTGCTGCTCGCCATCGACGTGGGCAACACCCACACCGTCCTCGGCCTGCTCGACGGCGCGGAGGTCGTCGAGCACTGGCGCATCGCGACCGTCGCTGGGCGTACCGCGGACGAGCTCGCCGTCGTCGTCCAGTCGCTGCTGCGCCAGCACCCTGCCCTCGGCGCGGACGAGGACATCGCCGGCATCGCGGTCTGCTCCACCGTCCCGGCGCAGCTGCTGGAGATGCGCGACCTGTGCCGGCGCTACTACTCGACGGTCCCGACGCTCGTCGTCGAGCCGGGGGTGAAGACGGGGATCCCGGTGCTGACCGACAACCCCAAGGAAGTCGGCTCCGACCGCATCCTCAACGCCCTTGCCGCCGTCCACCTGCACGGCGGGCCCGCGATCGTCGTCGACTTCGGCACGGCGACCACCTTCGACGCGGTGACGTCCCGGGGGGAGTACGTGGGCGGTGCCATCGCCCCCGGCATCGAGATCTCCGTGGAGGCCCTCGGCACCCGCGGTGCCCAGCTGCGGCGGGTCGAGCTCGCGCGCCCGCGCTCCGTCGTCGGCCGCAACACGGTCGAGGCGCTGCAGTCCGGGATCATCTTCGGCTTCGCCGGCCAGGTCGACGGGATCGTGGACCGGATGGCCCGCGAGCTCGCGTCCGACCCCGACGACGTCACCGTCATCGCCACCGGCGGGCTGGCCCCTCTCGTGCTCGAGGAGTCCTCCTCGATCGACGCGCACGAGCCGTGGCTCACGCTGCACGGGCTGCGGCTGGCGTTCGAGCGCAACCACCCCACGGCCTGACGCGCCCGGCTCGACCGCGGGCTCGTGCGCGGTGGGTGTCATGATCACCGTCCTCAGCCCCCGTCGAGCCCCCGTCCCGAGGACCGCGGCGCAGGCGCGGAAGGCCGACCGCCCGCTCGGTAGCCTGGACAGGTGAGTGACGAGCAGCCCGACGCCCTGCAGCCCGACGGTCTGAGCGAGCAGGAGCGGGTACGCCGGGAAAAGCTCGAGCGCCTGCGGGCGGAGGGGGCCGACCCGTACCCGGTCGGCTTCCCGCGCACCACGAGCTTCGCCGAGCTGCGCGCGAAGCACCCCGGCCTCGCGCCCGACACGCACACCGGCGAGCGCGTGGGCGTGGCCGGTCGCGTGATCTTCTTCCGCAACACCGGCAAGCTCTGCTTCGCGACGCTGCGCGACGGCACCGACGACATGCAGGTGATGCTCAGCCTCGACTCGGTCGGGCAGGAGCGCCTGGACGCGTGGAAGTCCGACGTCGACCTCGGCGACCACGTCGGGGTCGAGGGCGAGGTCATCACGTCGCGGCGCGGGGAGCTCTCCGTGCTCGCCGACTCCTGGGCGATGACGTCGAAGTCCCTGCGCCCGCTGCCGGAGAAGCACAAGGGGCTGACCGACCCCGAGGCCCGGGTGCGCCAGCGCTACGTCGACCTGATCGTCAACCCCGAGTCCCGGCGGATGCTGCAGATCCGCAGCGACGCCGTGCGCAGCCTGCGCTCGACCCTGACCCGCACCGGGTTCGTCGAGGTCGAGACGCCGATGCTGCAGGTCGTCCACGGCGGAGCCAACGCCCGCCCCTTCGTCACCCACATCAACGCCTACGACCTCGACCTCTTCCTGCGCATCGCCCCCGAGCTCTACCTCAAGCGGCTCGTCGTCGGCGGCGTGGAGAAGGTCTTCGAGATCAACCGCAACTTCCGCAACGAGGGCGCGGACTCGACCCACAACCCCGAGTTCACCATGCTCGAGGCGTACGAGGCCTACGGCGACTACGACACCATGCTCCGGCTCACCCGCGAGCTGGTGGTCACGGCCGCGCAGGACGCCCTCGGCGGCACCGTCGTGACCCACACCGCGCTCGACGGCACGGTCTCCGAGCACGACATCGGCGGCGAGTGGCGGGTGACCACGGTCAACGCGGCCATCTCCGAGGCGCTCGGCGAGGAGGTCACCAACGACACGTCCGAGCAGCAGCTGCGCGCGCTGGCCGACAAGGCCGGGGTCCCGCACGCGCCGGAGTGGGGCCGCGGCCAGGTGGTGCTGGAGCTCTACGAGCGCCTCGTGGAGGAGCACACCGTGCTCCCGACTTTCTACAAGGATTTCCCCACGGACGTGTCGCCGCTCACCCGCGCGCACCGCGAGGACCCGCGGGTTGCGGAGCGTTGGGATCTCGTCGCTTTCGGTGCCGAGTTGGGGACCGCCTACTCCGAGCTCGTCGACCCGGTCGAACAGCGCCGGCGGCTGACCGCGCAATCCCTTCTCGCCGCCGGCGGCGACGCCGAGGCCATGGCCCTGGACGAGGACTTCCTGCGTGCGCTGGAGTACGGCATGCCGCCCTCGGGGGGCATGGGCATGGGGGTCGACCGGCTGTTGATGATGCTCACCGGAAAGGGCATCCGAGAGACCGTGCTCTTCCCGCTCGTACGCCCCGAGTGAGCAATCGGGACCATAGCGCCTCGTGCAAACGGATGAGTCGATGAGCCGGGACGCCGACCACGCGGGCGGCCCGACCGGTCCGCTGGTCGTGCGTCGTGCGCGCACCACCGACGTCCCGGCGATTCGCGCGCTCGTCGACCTCTACGCCGCCCAACGAATCCTGCTGTCCAAGGCGACGGTGACGTTGTACGAGGACGTCCAGGAGTTCTGGGTCGCGGAGGCCGACGGGCGAGTTGTCGGCTGCGGAGCGCTCCACGTGCTGTGGGAGGACCTCGCCGAGGTGCGCACGCTGGCCGTGGACCGGTCCGTGCGCGGCACGGGGGCGGGCTCGGCCGTCCTGCGGCGCTTGATCGAGGTCGCCCGCGAGCTGGGCGTCGCCAGAGTGTTCTGCCTCACCTTCGAGGTCGACTTCTTCACCCGGCACGGTTTCGTCGAGATCGAGGGAACGCCCGTGTCTCCCGAGGTCTTCGAGCAGCTCCTGCAGTCCTACGACGAGGGTGTGGCCGAGTTCCTCGACCTCGGCCGGGTGAAGCCCAACACCCTCGGCAACAGCCGGATGCTCCTGCACCTGTAGGCCTGGGGTGGCGGCCGCACCTGATCGGGGGCGGCCCGGGTGACAGACCCCCGGTGGAGGAGGGAGAATGAAGCGTGCTCGGCTTCCTCGAAGGTGTCATCCCTATGGCCGTGATGGCCACCGTCTTCATCCTCGTCATGCGTGCGGCGTTCCGCGCGACGGACGGGAAGCATCGCGACCGGAGCTGACCTCCGCCCGAATTCGTGCGCGCGCCGCACCCATTCGAGGGAGAACGCGGCCAATCCATGTGGTTCGATTGGCCGTGATCGACCGCGCCGTGCTACAAATTGTTCTCGGCGGGGGTACTGCGGAGAAAGGCACCACGAATGGCGCAGAAGACCATCGTCACGCTCGAGGACGACCTCGACGGCGGCCCCGCCGACGAGACGCTCACGTTCGCGCTCGACGGCGTCACCTACGAGATCGACCTCAACGAGGACAACGCGCAGGCGCTGCGTGACGCGCTCGCTCCGTACGTCGGCAACGCCCGCCGCGTCTCGGGCCGCTCCACCGCCCGCTCCAGCTCGCGCGGCAGCCGCGCCTCCAGCGCTCCGGCTGCAGCCCCGGCCCGCCGGCAGGACAGCGCCTCGATCCGCGAGTGGGCGCGGCAGAACGGCCTGACGGTCAACGAGCGCGGCCGCATCCCGGCCGCCGTCCTCGAGGCGTACGAGAAGGCCCACGGCTGAGCCGAGCGCGAGAGCCCTCGGCGCCGCCGGGCGCCCAGCGCCGTGGGCCCGGCGCAGACGCGGGGGCCGCGACGGTCTCGAGGGGGCTGAGCGCAGCTGCGGAGCGGTGCCAGTGGCCGCTTCCCCGGCCTTCGACGCGCGCTGAAGGCAGGGCTCCTGAGAAGGCAGGGCTCCTGAGAAGGCAGGCCTCCTGAGAAAGGCAGGGCTCCCGGGAAGGGCTGCCGGGCCCTGCTCCGAGCCTGCTCGTGCGGCAACGGCGGGCCCAGCCCCGTACGCCCGCGATTCCGGCGGCCGACCGCCGAGCCCGGCGCGCTGTTCGCCCGGAGCGTACCCATGCACGCGAGGGGCGGTTCGTGGAATCCCATGGGGTGAGGTGCCGTTGGACCCGGTGACCCCGGGAAATCGACGGCGTCTCCGTCCGACGGGCTCGGCACCCAGGTGCTGGGACACCGCCGGGCACGGAAGGGGCCGCGGGGCTAGCATGCGGAAGGACAGGGGCACAGGCGCAAGGGTCTGTGGGACTGCCCGATCCGCTTCGTGAGGAGCGTGCAGATGTTCGAGAGGTTCACCGACCGTGCGCGGCGGGTCGTCGTCCTGGCTCAGGAAGAGGCCAGGATGCTCAACCACAACTACATCGGGACCGAGCACATCCTGCTCGGCCTGATCCACGAGGGTGAAGGCGTCGCTGCGAAGGCGCTGGAGTCCCTCGGGATCTCCCTCGAGGCTGTGCGCTCGCAGGTCGAGGAGATCATCGGCCAGGGCCAGCAGGCCCCGTCCGGTCACATCCCTTTCACCCCCCGGGCGAAGAAGGTCTTGGAGCTCTCGCTCCGCGAGGCCCTTCAGCTCGGCCACAACTACATCGGCACCGAGCACATCCTGCTCGGGCTGATCCGCGAGGGCGAGGGCGTCGCCGCCCAGGTCCTCGTGAAGCTCGGTGCGGACCTCAACCGCGTCCGCCAGCAGGTCATCCAGCTCCTGTCCGGCTACCAGGGCAAGGAGACGGCGACCGCTGGCGGCCCGCAGGAGGGCGCGCCCTCGACCTCCCTCGTCCTCGACCAGTTCGGCCGCAACCTGACGCAGGCCGCGCGCGAGGGCAAGCTCGACCCGGTCATCGGGCGCGAGAAGGAGATCGAGCGCGTGATGCAGGTCCTCTCGCGCCGCACCAAGAACAACCCGGTCCTGATCGGCGAGCCGGGCGTCGGCAAGACGGCCGTCGTCGAGGGCCTGGCCCAGGCGATCGTCAAGGGCGAGGTGCCCGAGACCCTCAAGGACAAGCACCTCTACACCCTCGACCTCGGCGCCCTGGTCGCCGGCTCGCGCTACCGCGGTGACTTCGAGGAGCGCCTGAAGAAGGTGCTCAAGGAGATCCGCACCCGTGGCGACATCATCCTGTTCATCGACGAGCTGCACACGCTCGTGGGTGCGGGTGCCGCCGAGGGCGCGATCGACGCGGCCTCGATCCTGAAGCCGATGCTCGCCCGCGGTGAGCTGCAGACGATCGGTGCCACGACGCTCGACGAGTACCGCAAGCACCTGGAGAAGGACGCCGCGCTCGAGCGCCGCTTCCAGCCCATCCAGGTCGCCGAGCCGTCGCTGCCGCACACGATCGAGATCCTCAAGGGCCTCCGGGACCGCTACGAGGCGCACCACCGCGTCTCGATCACGGACTCGGCGCTCGTGGCCGCGGCCACGCTGGCCGACCGCTACATCTCCGACCGCTTCCTGCCGGACAAGGCGATCGACCTGATCGACGAGGCCGGCTCGCGCATGCGCATCCGTCGGATGACCGCGCCGCCGGACCTGCGCGAGTACGACGAGCGCATCGCCGGCGTCCGCCGCGAGAAGGAGTCCGCGATCGACGCGCAGGACTTCGAGAAGGCGGCCCGCCTGCGTGACGAGGAGAAGCGTCTCCTCGGCGAGAAGGCGCAGCGGGAGAAGGAGTGGAAGGCCGGCGACATGGACGTCGTCGCCGAGGTGGACGAGGAGCTGATCGCCGAGGTCCTGGCCACGGCGACGGGCATCCCCGTCTTCAAGCTGACGGAGGAGGAGTCCGCCCGTCTGCTCAAGATGGAGGACGAGCTCCACCGTCGGGTCATCGGCCAGGAGCAGGCCATCAAGGCTCTCTCCCAGGCGATCCGGCGCACCCGCGCCGGCCTCAAGGACCCGAAGCGCCCGGGTGGCTCGTTCATCTTCGCCGGCCCGTCCGGCGTCGGTAAGACCGAGCTGTCCAAGACGCTGGCCGAGTTCCTCTTCGGTGACGAGGACGCGCTCATCGCGCTCGACATGAGCGAGTTCTCCGAGAAGCACACCGTCTCGCGGCTGTTCGGCTCGCCTCCCGGCTACGTCGGCTACGAGGAGGGCGGCCAGCTCACCGAGAAGGTGCGGCGCAAGCCGTTCTCGGTCGTCCTGTTCGACGAGGTGGAGAAGGCCCACCCGGACATCTTCAACAGCCTGTTGCAGATCCTGGAGGACGGTCGCCTGACCGACTCCCAGGGCCGGGTCGTGGACTTCAAGAACACCGTCATCATCATGACGACCAACCTCGGCACGCGGGACATCTCCAAGGGCTTCAACCTGGGCTTCGCCGCCGCCGGCGACACCCAGACCGGCTACGACCGGATGAAGGCCAAGGTCCAGGACGAGCTCAAGCAGCACTTCCGGCCCGAGTTCCTGAACCGCATCGACGACATCGTCGTGTTCCACCAGCTCACCGAGAACGAGATCATCCGGATCGTCGACCTCATGCTGGCGCGGCTCGACGAGCGGCTCCGGGACAAGGACATGGGCATCGTGCTCACGGACAAGGCGAAGCAGCTGCTCGCCGAGCGTGGCTACGACCCGGTCCTCGGCGCCCGGCCGCTGCGGCGCACGATCCAGCGCGAGATCGAGGACGCCCTGTCGGAGAAGATCCTCTTCGGCGAGGTCAAGGCCGGCGAGATCGTGGCGGTCGACGTCGAGGGCGAGGGCAAGGACGCGACGTTCACCTTCCGTGGTGAGCCGAAGTCGGTGCCCGAGGTCACGCTGAGCAAGTCGCTCTGACCGGACGACGGCAGAAGGGCCGCTCCCGCAAGGGGGCGGCCCTTCCTCGTCGTGGGCGATGTGGTGCCGTCGAGCGACGGCCGACGGGTGCGACCGGCCTCAGGCGAGCGGGCTCCCGATCGGCTCCATCGAGGCGACGAGGACGGTACGCCCGGGCGGGGCCGGCTGCTGCTCGATCGTGATCAGGACCTGCACCTCGCTGCCGTCCTTGCGCAGCGCCGTCAGGGGGACCGGCTTGCCCAGGATGCGGCGCTGGCCGCTGAGCAGGAAGCGCACGAAGCCGGCGATGTGCAGCTCGTGCAGCCGCGGCGGGATGATGCACACCAGGCGCTGTCCGACCAGGTCGTCGACCTCCCAGCCCAGCAGCCGGGCGGCCGCCTCGCTGACCGCGAGGATGCGGTTGGCGTCGTCGGCCGCGACGAGCGCCTGCGGCGAGGTCCGCACCGCCGAGTCGTCCCAGTCGGCCCGCCGGCGGCGGGTGGAGTAGAGGCTGACGTCCGGCAGGCGCCACGGGACGGGCGCCGCGCCCTCGGCCTGGCGGAGCACCTCCTGCAGGCACCAGTTGCGCAGCGCACGGATCTCCGGCTGGCTGGGCGGCGCGAGCAGCCGCCCGTCGGCGGCCAGCTCGACCGCCTCGTCGAGCACCGAGTGCAGGGTGGCGAAGCGGGGGACCGCGGCCCGCGGCAGCGGGACCCGGTGGTCCACGGCGGCGCGGCCGGAGTCGCGCAGGGCGAAGACGTCGGCGCTCGCCTCGGACAGCAGGGAGAGCGCCTCGCCGCCCGCGGCCGCCTCGTCGGCGGCGGCGCCGCCGGCCGTGCCGCCCTGGTCGAGCACGGTCAGCTGGTACTCGCGCAGCAGCGCCGCCGCGTGCTCCTGGAAAGTGCAGTAGAGCGCGATGGGCAGTGAGGCGAGCAGGACGGTCAGGTCCGGTGGCTCGGCGGCGGTCGCGCCTGTGTCGGGCCGGGGCGGGCGCGGGTCCGCCGCCGGCAGCCCTCCGGGAAACCGGGCGGCCGTCGGGCCGGGCGGCCCGAGCGTGAACCACACGACCTTGCCGTGGCCCTCGACCTGGCGGACCCCGCTGTCGGCCGCGAGCACCTCGACCAGCCCGAGGCCACGGCCGGTGGTGGCGGCCTCGTCCTCGTACGTCCGCTGCACCGGCAGGTGGGGGCTGTGGTCCGCGACCTCGACCAGCACGCTGTCGCCCGCGACGGTGACTGTGACGCCGACCTCGGACCGGGCGTGAACGACGGCGTTGGTCACCAGCTCGCTCACGAGGAGGGCGGCGGTGTCGACGGTGTCCTCGTCCATGCCCGCCGCGCGGACGGTGTCGGACACGGCCGAACGCGCCCGGCGCACGCTCGCGGGCTCTGGGGCGAACGCGACAGCCCGGTGGGCGAGCACCCGCTCCGACCCCGCCACGTGCTTCCTCCCCACCTGGGCCCCGGCATGACTCAGGGACCCCTCGAGCCCGCTACCCAAGAGAACGCCGCGCTACGCCTGTCGAGTCTCCAGCACCGGCCGGCAGCCGGTAGAGGCTTCCCGGGAGCAGCTCGACGAGCCCGTCGGCGACGAGCCCCGCGAGCGCCCGTCTGCGCTGGGGCGCATCGTCCCAGACCGCGTCGAGCGCCGCCCGGTCGACCGGGCCGGGGCTCTCGCGCAGCACCGCGAGCAGCCGGCCGCGCGCCTGGCGGTCGGTGCCGGCGTACGTCTGGGCACGGCGGGCCGGAAGCGGGGACGGTGGGCTGCCCGCCGCTCGCCATGCGCACAGGTGCCGGATGGGGCACGGCTCGCAGTGGGCGACCCGGGCCGTGCACACGAGGGCGCCCAGCTCCATGACCGCGACGGCCCAGCGCGCCGCTGTCGCAGCGTCGTCCGGCACGAGGGAGTGCGCCACCCGGGTCTCGGCCGCGTTGAGCGTGGCGGCGGGCTCGGCCCGCCCGCTCACGGCGCGCGCGTGCACCCGCCGGACGTTGGTGTCGACGACGGCGTGCCGCCCACCGAAGGCGAAGGAGGCGACAGCGGCCGCGGTGTAGCTGCCGACACCGGGAAGGGCCAGCAGTGCCTCGTGGTCGGCGGGCACCTGCCCCCCGTGGCGCTCCACCACGGCGGTCGCCGCCTCGTGCAGGCGCAGCGCCCGGCGGGGATAGCCCAGCCTGCCCCACTGCCGGACGGCCTCGCCCGGCTCGGCGGCAGCCAGGTCGGCCGGGGTGGGCCAGCGGTCCATCCAGGCCTGCCACGCAGGCAGCACGCGGGCGACGGGGGTCTGCTGCAGCATGATCTCGGACACCAGAACGGCCCACGGGGCCGTGCCCGGTCGCCGCCACGGCAGATCGCGTGCGGCGGTGTCGTACCACGCCAGGACCGGGGCGTGCAGGGGCGAGGCGGGCATCTCCAGCGCATCGTAAGGGCTGCGCTGCGGCGTGGTGCCGAGGAGGAGCGATCCGATCGGCCTAGCGTGTCGCGCGTGGTGCTGCAGCCGGTGGGGCCCGAGAGCCCCGGAACGTACTGGATGCGCCGGGCGGTCCTCGTCGTCGGCGTGCTGGTCGTCCTGCTGCTGGGCGTGCGCGTCCTCGCCGGCGGGTCGGGCGACGCGGCCGAGCGGGGCTCCGACGACCCGGCGCCCTCGGCCTCCGCGACCCCGCCGGCCAGCGCCGGTGGCGTCGCCGCGGGCGACGCGGGCGACGCGGAGGGCACGGACGGCGGGGGCGAGGCGTCCGGGGACGCCGAGGCCGGTGCCAACGCCGGCGACGTCGTCCTCGACCCCGGCGCGGTGACCGCGCCGACGTCCCAGCCCTCCGCCGCCTCCTCCTCGGACGCGAGCAGCCCGTCGGGCTCCGCGGACGCGTCCGGCTCGGCGGGTGACGAGCCGTCCGCGCAGCAGTCGGCCCCGGTCGACGGGTCGGCCTGCTCCGACGAGCAGATCGAGGTCACGGCGAAGTCCGACGCCGACAGCTACCCGGCGGGCCGGAGCCCCCGGCTCACCCTGACCGTGCGCAACACGTCCGAGAGCCCGTGCACGCGCGACCTCGGGTCCGCGGCGCTTGAGCTGGTCGTCGAGTCCGGCCCGGCGCGGGTGTGGAGCTCGGACGACTGCGGCGCCCGCAGCGGGCACACGCAGCGCACGCTGAAGGCCGGGGAGAGCTGGTCCACGAGCGTCACCTGGTCGCGCAAGCGATCGGCGCCCGGGTGCACCGGCCGCGCGGTCGCCGGCGACGGGACGTACGTCGTGACCGCCCGCGTCGGCACCGCGACCAGCGAGGCGGCCCGCTTCCTGCTCCAGTAGGCGGCGCTGGCGGCCGGGCCGGCCGCGCTGCGCGGCGGGCCGATGACGGCGTGCAGCCGGCGGCGAGAGAGGATGCCGCCATGGCCGGCTGGGTGACTTTCCTCGTGGGCTCGCGGGTGCTGGCCGTGCGGTCGGAGGAGATCCGCGAGGTGCTCCGCGACGCCGAGATCGTGCCGCTGACCGGCGTACGCGCCCCGGTGACCGCCGCCCTGGGCCGGGAGGGCCCGCGCGTCCCCCTCGTGGACCTGCGTGAGCACGAGGCCCGCGCGGACGTGCTCGTCCTCGCGACCGTGCAGGCCGGCGTGGTGGTCGACGGTGTGCTCGCCGAGCTGGAGGACGACGGGCTCGAGCCCGACCCGGACCTGCCCGAGGGGCTGCCGGCGTACGTCCTGGCGGCGCTGCGGCGGCCGGGGGCGCCCGGCCCGGGGCGGGTGCTGCAGGTGGACCTGGAGTCGCTGGCCGGGCTGGTCGAGGCGCTCTGACCGTCGCGTGGCAGCGGCCGGCTCAGGGCGGGCGGCAGGCTGAGCTGCTGGGGCCGGGCGGCGGGGTCAGACGTAGCGCTCAAGGATCGAGGACTCGGCGAGCCGGGAGAGCCCCTCACGGACCGTGCGGGCCCGCGACTCACCGACGCCCTCGACCGCCTGCAGGTCGTCGATGTTGGCGGCCAGCAGCTTCTGCAGGTTGCCGAAGTGCTCCACGAGCCGGTCCACGACCGCGACGGGCAGCCGGGGGACCTTGGCCAGCAGCCGGAAGCCGCGCGGGCTCACCGCCCCGTCGAGGCCCTCGCCCGCGGTCGCGAAGCCGAGCGCGCGGGCGATCGCGACGATGTCGAGCAGGCTGGCGGCGTCGAGCGAGTCGAGCTCGGTGAGGACGTCCTCGACGGTGCGCGTCCGGCGGCCCCCGGCACCGTGCAGGTAGTCGCGGGCCACCAGCTCACGGTCGGCGTCCACGCCGGCGATGAGCTCCTCGAGCTGCAGCGAGAGAAGGCGGCCGTCGGTGCCGAGCTCGACGACGTAGCCCTCGATCTCGTCGGCGATGCGGCGGACCATCTCGAGCCGCTGGGCGACGGCACTGACGTCGCGGACCGTCACCAGGTCCTCGATCTCCAAAGCGGACAGCGTCCCGGAGACCTCGTCGAGCCGGAGCTTGTAGCGCTCGAGCGTGGCCAACGCCTGGTTGGCCCGGCTCAGGATCTGCGCCGAGTCCTCGAGCACGTAGCGGCGCCCGCCCGCGTAGAGCGCGACGATCGACATCGAGGCGCTCACGGAGACCACGGGGACGTCGAGCTGCCGGGACACCCGCTCGGCGGTGCGGTGCCGGGTGCCGGACTCCTCGGTCGGGATCGACGGGTCCGGGACGAGCTGGACGGCGGCCCGGTGGATCTTGGTCACCTCGGCGTCGCACACCACGGCGCCGTCCATCTTCGCCAGCTCGCGCAGCCGGGTGGAGGAGAACTCGACGTCCAGCTCGAAGCCGCCGGTGCAGAGCGCCTCGACGTTGCGGTCGTAGCCGAGCACGATGAGCGCGCCGGTCCGGCCGCGCAGGATGCGCTCGAGCCCCTCACGCAGCCGCGTGCCGGGGGCGAGGAGCGCGAGGATCGGGCGGAGGGGCTCCTCCGCCGCCTGCCGTTCGCTGACTGGCACGCCGCTCCTCAATGGTCACCAGTGGTGATCAACTGGAGTCTACCGTCGGCGTCCGCGGTGGCTCGGGCGGCAGCCCGGCCCGGGGCCTCGGCGGTGTTCATGACCGCCCGCAGCGCCGTCTCGATGTCGGGCACCGGGATCGCCACGATGCCCGGGACGCCGGCGGGCTCGGTGCCGAGCGGGACCAGCGCCCGCGTGAACCCCAGCCGGGCGGCTTCGCCGAGCCGGCGTGCGATGCCGGCGGCGGGGCGTACCTCACCGGCGAGGCCCACCTCGCCGAGCGCGATGATCCCCTTCGGCAGCGGGAGGTCGCGGACCGAGCTGGTGACCGCCAGCGCGATGGCCAGGTCGGTGGCCGGCTCGGTGAGGCGCACGCCGCCGACGGTCGCGACGTAGGTGTCCGCGTCGCGCAGCCGGACCCCGCCGCGCCGCTCCAGCACCGCGAGGATCATCGCGACCCGGGAGGCCTCGACCCCACTGGTCGCACGGCGCGGGTTCGACGCCGGGGTAGGGGCGACGAGGGCCTGCACCTCGGCCACGAGCGGGCGGCGGCCCTCCAGTGCCACGGTGACGGCGGTGCCGGGCACCGGGAACGAGTGGCGCGAGAGGAACAGCCCGCTCGGGTCGGGCAGCTCGACGATCCCGCTCTCGCCGAGGTCGAAGCAGCCCACCTCGTCGGTCGGGCCGTAGCGGTTCTTCACCGCGCGGACCATGCGCAGCCGCGAGGAGCGGTCGCCCTCGACCTGCAGCACGACGTCCACGAGGTGCTCGAGCGCGCGCGGGCCGGCGATGCTGCCGTCCTTGGTCACGTGGCCGACGAGGACGGTCGGGATGCCGCGCTCCTTCGCGACCCGGGTGACCGCGGCGGCCACCTCACGGACCTGGCCCACGCCTCCGGCCGAGCCGTCCACCTGGGAGGAGGCGACCGTCTGCACCGAGTCGACGATGAGCAGGTGGGGGCGGACCGCGTCGACGTGGCCGAGCAGGGCGCCGAGGTCGGTCTCGGCGGCGAGGTAGAGGTGCTCGTTGAGCGCGCCGACCCGCTCCGCGCGCAGCCGGACCTGGCCCGCGGACTCCTCCGCCGTGACGTACAGCGTCCGGGAGCCGATCCGGGCGCACTTGGACGCCACCTCCAGCAGCAGCGTCGACTTGCCGACCCCGGGCTCGCCCGCCATCAGCACGACGGCGCCGGGGACCAGGCCCCCGCCGAGCACCCGGTCCAGCTCGCCGATGCGGGTCGGCTTGGCGCGCGCGGTCTCGACGTCGACGTCCGCGATCGGCCGGGCTGCGGCCGTCACCGGGCCGGCGGTCGTCCTCGGCCCGGAGACGGGGCCGGACTCCTCGACCGAGCCCCAGGCCTGGCACTCGCCGCACCGGCCCACCCACTTGGCGGTGGTCCAGCCGCACTCGGCGCAGCGGTAGCCGCGGGGGGTGGCCTTGGAGCTCGCGGCCTTGCTCGTCGCCATGCCCGGCAGGCTAGAGGGCGGCGGGGACAGTCGGGGGTGACCGGCCACACCCGGCCCGGCCGCGGCTGCGCAGAATCGGGGTCATGGCGAAGACCGATGGCACGACGGGCAACGAGGGCGAGCAGGGCATCGAGGGCAGTGGTGGCACCGGGGCCACTGGTGTCACGGCGGGCACGGACGCGGCCGAGGCGGTGCGCCGGGCGTTCGTGGACCTGGCGGCGATCGCGCAGACCGGCCTCAACTACGCCCAGGACCCCTTCGACCGGCAGCGGTACGCCCAGGTCGGCGACGTGGCCGAGCGGCTGCGCGCCCTCGTCACCGCCGGCCCGCTGGGCGAGCTGGCCCGGCTGGTGGACCCCGAGGGCGGGCACGCGACCCCGAAGGTCGACACGCGCGGCGCGGTGTTCGACCCGGAGGGCCGGCTGCTGATGACCCGCGAGCGGTCCGACGGGCTGTGGACGCTGCCGGGTGGCTGGTGCGACGTGCTCGAGCCGCCGACCTCCAACGTGATCCGCGAGATCCGCGAGGAGGCCGGCGTCGAGGCCCGGATGGTCCGGCTGGCCGCCGTGCTCGACCGCGAGGTGCGCGGCCACCAGCCGCCGATGCCGGTGCACGCGTACAAGCTGTTCTTCATCTGCGAGGAGGTCTCGCGCGGCGGCCCGCTCGACGAGAAGGAGATCCTCGAGGTGGGCTGGTTCGACCCGCAGGACCTGCCCCCGCTGTCGACGGCCCGCATCCTGCCCGACGAGATCGCCATCTGCGTCGAGGCGTGGCGCGACCCGTCCCGGCCGACCGTCGTCGACTGACCCGCGCCTCCCACCCGCCCCGATGCGGCATCGCGCCGGTTCCCACCCGCCCCGATGCGGCATCGTGGCGATAGGTCGGTGTGACTGCGGCATCGCGCCAACGTGGGGTCGCCTGGATGCGGCATTGCGCCGCACGCAGTCGGAGGCGCGGGACCGTGCGGGCGGGCGGGCGCGGGGCGGGTCAGGTGGTGGCGGCGGGCTCGGCGTCCCCGGCCTTGCCCTTGCGGCGGGGCTTGCGCGGCGGCGCGGCGGAGGCGTCGGCCGGGTGCGCGGCGAAGACGAGCGCGGAGGCGAGCCGCTCCTCGCAGTGCCGGGTCAGCTCCGCGTACGCCGCGGCGCCCATCAGCTCGACGAGCTCGGCGCGGTAGGACAGGTAGACCGGCTCGCGCCCGACGTGCGCCTCGGTGTTGCCGGTGCAGTACCAGTCGAGGTCGTGCCCTCCCGGGCCCCAGCCACGCCGGTCGTACTCCGCGATGGTCGTGACGAGCACCTCGGTGTCGTCGGGGCGGGTGACCCGGTCGTAGGAGCGGCGGACCGGCAGCTGCCAGCAGACGTCCGGCTTGGTCTCCAGCGGCTCGCGGCCGAGCCCCACCGCGAGCGTGTGCAGCGCGCAGCCGTAGCCGCCGGCGAAGCCGGGCCGGTTGAGGAACACGCACGCGCCGTCGACGACCCGGGTCTTGCGGGCGCCCTCGTCGTCGGTCTCGACCCAGTGCTTGCGGCCGCGCCCGTGCAGCTGCCACGTGTCGGGCGTCAGCTGCTTCACGAATTCCGCGACCCGCTTCTCGTCGTCCTCGTCGGCGAAGTGGGCGCCGAGGGTGCAGCAGCCGTCGTCGGGCCGCTCGGCGTAGATCCCCTGGCAGCCGGAGCCGAAGATGCACGTCCACCGCGAGGTGAGCCAGGTCAGGTCGCAGCGGTAGACCTGCGCCGCGTCGTCGGGGTCGGGGAACTCGACCCACGCGCGGGGGAAGTCAAGGGGCACCTCGGGCACCGCCACAGGGTAGGCCGGGCGGCTGGCTAGGCTCGGGACGTGCGCCTCGGGGTCCTCGACGTGGGGTCGAACACGGTCCATCTGCTCGTGGTCGACGCCCATCCGGGCGCGCCGCCCCTGGCGGCGTACTCCCATCGCATGCGGCTGCGCCTGGCCGAGCAGCTCGAGGACGACGGCAGCATCTCCCGCAAGGGCGCCGACCAGCTCGTGGCGTTCTGCCTGGAGGCCGTCGACGTCGCCGACGACCAGGGCGTCGAGCAGATGCTGGCCTTCGCGACCTCGGCCATCCGCGAGGCGCCCAACGGCGAGGACGTGCTCGCCCGCGTGCGCGACGAGGCCGGCGTCGCGCTCACGGTGCTGTCCGGCGGCGACGAGGCCCGGCTGACCTTCCTCGCGGTGCGCCGGTGGTTCGGCTGGTCCGCCGGCCGGCTGGTCGACCTCGACATCGGCGGCGGCAGCCTGGAGATCTCGGCCGGGGCCGAGGAGGAGCCCGCGGTCGCGGTGTCGGTGCCGCTGGGGGCGGGGCGCGTGACCCGCGACCGGCTGCGCGGTGACCCGCCCTCGCCCGAGGACGTGAAGGCCGCTCGCAAGCACATCCGCGCCGAGCTCGGCAAGGTCGTCCGCGACGTGCTCGTCGTCGGGACGCCGGACCGGGTGGTGGGCACCTCGAAGACGTTCCGGTCGCTGGCCCGCCTCTGCGGGGCGGCGCCCTACGCCGACGGCCCGTACGTCCGCCGGGTGCTGGAGCGCGACGCGCTCGCCGAGTGGGCCGAGGAGCGGCTGCCGACGATGTCCGTGCGCCGGCGGTGCGCGCTGCCCGGGGTGAGCGAGGACCGCGCGCCACAGCTGCTCGCCGGGGCCATGGTGGCGCTCGCCGCCATGGACCTGCTCGGCGTGCAGGAGCTGGACATCTGCCCCTGGGCCCTGCGAGAGGGCATCCTGCTGCGGCGGCTGGACGCCCTGCCCACCACGTGACCGCGGCCCTCCCGCCCGTCGCGCTCTCCTCGGCGTCGGTCTATCCCGAAGGGTGCACCGCGGCGTTCGAGGCGGCGGCCGAGCTAGGCTACGACGGCGTCGAGGTGATGGTCTGGGACGACCCCGTGAGCCAGAGCGCGTCCGCGCTCGAGCGGCTGTCCGCGCACTACCGGGTCCCCGTGCTGTCGGTCCACGCGCCCACGTTGCTGCTCACCCAGCGGGTGTGGGGCACCGACCCGTGGGTCAAGATCGAGCGGTCGTACGCGCTGGCCGAGCAGCTCGGGGCGGGCACCGTCGTGATCCACCCGCCGTTCCGCTGGCAGCGGGACTACGCGCGCACGTTCGTGCAGGGGCTGGCCGAGCGGCAGCAGCGGACCGAGGTGGCGCTCGCGGTGGAGAACATGTTCCCGTGGCGGGCGCGCGGGCGGCTGCTGGAGGCGTACGCCCCCGGCTGGGACCCCGTGCAGCAGGCGTACCCGCATCTGGTCCTCGACCTCTCCCACACGGCCACGGCCGGCGTGGACGCGCTGTCCACGCTCGATGCGATGGGCCGGCGGCTCGGCCACCTGCACCTGGCCGACGGCTCGGGGTCACGGCGCGACGAGCACCTCGTGCCGGGGCGCGGGACGCAGCCCTGCGCGGAGGTCCTCGCCCTGCTCGGGCACGGCGGGTTCGCCGGCACCGTGGTGGTCGAGGTCAACACCCGGCGCGCGCCCGACCGGGCCGCCCGTCGCCAGGACCTCGAGGAGGCGCTCGCGTTCGCCCGCGACCACCTGGCTCGGGGGCGGGCGGGATGAGCCCCCGCGGGCGGCCGAGCGGCACGTCCGACGCGCGCGACCGGATCCTCGGCGCGGCGCGCTCGGAGTTCGCGGCCAAGGGGTACGACAAGGCCTCGCTGCGCGGCATCGCCCGGGCGGCGGAGGTCGACCCGGCGCTCGTGCACCACTACTTCGCCGGCAAGGAGCAGGTGTTCGTGGCCGCGATGCGGCTGCCGTTCGACCCCGCGCTCGCCCTGCCGGAGGTGCTCGCGGGGCCGCCGGAGGGGCTCGGCGAGCGGGTGGCGCGCTTCTTCCTGGGCGTCTGGTCCGAGCCGGCGACCCGCGAGCCGCTGCTGGGGCTGCTGTCGGCGGCGACCTCCAGCGAGGCGGCCGCGGGGATGCTGCGCGAGTTCGTCACGGGCAGCCTGCTCGCCCGCGTCGCGGACGCCTCGCCCATCGCCGACCACCCCGACCGGAGGCTGCGGGTGGAGGCGGGAGCCGCCCAGCTGCTGGGGGTGGCGCTGCTGCGCCACGTCGTCCGGGTCGAGCCGCTGGCGTCGGCCCCGGAGGAGGACGTGGTCGCGCTGGTGGCTCCGACGCTGCAGCGCTACCTGTCGGGGGAGTAGGAATAGACAGGTGGCGCCCGAACAAGCCCGTGTCCCCGTGTTCGCCCTACTCGCCGTCGTCGCCGAGGAGTCCGCGGAATGAGCGCGCAGCTGCCCGAGACCACCCCGCCGAGCGCAGCTGTCCCGCAGGGGCTGGCCGAGGCGTACTTCGCGCACGTCCCGCCGGACGAGCTGCAGGAGCAGGGGCACGGCCACGCGGAGGCGGTGCTCGTCGAGCACGCCGGGCTCGGCGAGCGGCGCGTGCCTGCGCAGACGCTGGCCCGCGCGTACGCGCTCGAGGGCGCCGACGCGCAGCTGGCCCTCGACGTCGTCACCGACGACATGCCGTTCCTCGTCGACTCGCTCACCGCGCTGGTCTCGCGGCTGGGGTTCGCCATCACCTGGCTGCTCCACCCCCAGCTGGCGGTCCGGCGGGACGCCGACGGCCGGCTGCAGGAGATCGCCGGCGCGGCAGGGGCCGCGTGCCCGCAGGGCTGCGCCCCCGAGTCGTGGATGCACCTGGAGCTCGACGGCGGGCGTGCCACCCCCGAGGAGCTCGTCGCGGCCGTCCACGGCGTGCTCGGCGACGTGCGGGTGGCCGTCGAGGACTGGCAGCCGATGCGCGCGCAGTCACTGCGGCTGGCCGACGAGCTGGCCGCGCGGGCGCCCGCCGGCATCGGCGCGGCGGAGGCGGCGGAGGCGGTCGAGCTGCTGCGCTGGCTGGCCCGCAACTCCTTCACCTTCCTCGGCTACGCCGACTACGAGCTGGAGCCGGACGGCGCGGGGCTCCGCCGCGTGGCGGGGACCGAGCTCGGCATCCTGCGGCCGCACGCGCCGGCGAGCCGCCCGGCCCGGGCCGAGGGGCACGTGGTCCGCCGGTTCACCCCGGAGGCCGCCGCCATCGCGGCCGAGCCGCGGGTCCTCGTCATCACGAAGGCCAATTCGCGATCCACCGTTCACCGGCCCGCCTACCTCGACCACGTCGGCATCAAGACCTTCGACGAGGCGGGGCGCGTGGTCGGCGAGCGGCGCTTCCTGGGGCTGTTCTCCTCCACGGCCTACAGCGAGAGCGTGCTGCGGATCCCGGTGCTGCGGCGCAAGGCCGAGCACGTGCTGCAGGCGGCGGGCACGGTGGCGACCAGCCACTCCGGCCGTCAGGTGCTGCAGGTGCTCGAGGCCTACCCGCGCGACGAGCTCTTCCAGGTCGACGCCCCGACGCTCGCCTCGGTGGTGCTGGAGGTGCTCCGGCTCGGGGAGCGGCGCCGCGTCCGCGCCTTCGTCCGGCGCGACGACTACGGGCGCTTCGTCTCGTGCCTGCTGTACTTCCCGCGCGACCGCTACACGACCACGGTCCGCCTGCGGATGGAGGCGGTCCTGCGCGACGCCGTCGGCGCGGAGAGCGTCGACTACACCGCTCGCGTCACCGAGTCGGTCCTGGCCCGGCTGCACTTCGTCGCGTGGGTCCCGCCGGGCGCCCGGCTCCCCGACGTCGACCCTGCCGGCATCGAGGCCCGCCTGGCGGCCGCGACCCGCACCTGGGAGGACGAGCTCACCGCTGCCGTGACGGAGGCGCACTCGCCGACGGACGCGGCCGCCCTGCTGCGCCGCTATGGGCGGGCCTTCCCGCAGGCGTACAAGGAGGACTTCGGCGCGGCCGAGGCGGTGCTCGACATCGCGCACCTGGAGTCGCTGCAGGGCCCGGAGGGCGACCGGCTGGCGCTCAGCTTCTCCGCCGGCGCGGAGCCGGGGGCGGCGCGGCTCAAGCTGTTCCGCGACGCCCCGGTCTCGTTGTCGAAGGTGCTGCCGCTGCTGGCGCGCATGGGCGTGGACGTCGACGACGAGCGCCCCTACGAGATCGAGGTCGCCGACGGGCCGCGGGCCTGGGTCTACGACCTCGGCCTGCGCTACGAGGCGCGCCTGCTGCACCCGGGCCCGGAGGCGCGGGCGGCCGCCGTGCGCCGCTTCCAGGAGGCGTTCGTCGCGGTCTGGCGCGGGCGGGCCGACAGCGACGGGTTCAATGCGCTGGTGCTGCGGGCGGGGCTCTCGTGGCGGCAGGTCGTGCTGCTTCGCGCCTACGCCCGGTGGCTGCGGCAGGTGGGGCTGCCGTTCAGCCAGGTCTACGTGCAGCAGGCCCTGCTGCGGAACTCGGGGATCGCCGAGCTGCTGGTGCAGCTGTTCACCGCCCGCCACGACCCGGCCGTGGTGGACGGCCGCGAGGACGTGGCCGAGGGGCTCGCGGCCCGCATCCGGCAGGAGATCGACGCGGTCGAGGCGCTGGACGACGACCGCATCCTGCGCTCGCTGCTCGGCGTGATCCTGGCGACGCTGCGCACCAACTACTTCCGGCTCGACGACGAGCGCCCGGGGGTGGCGCTGGCGCTCAAGCTCGACCCCCGTCAGGTGCCCGACTGCCCCGAGCCGCGCCCGGCGTTCGAGGTCTTCGTCCACTCCCCGGACGTCGAGGGCGTCCACCTGCGCTTCGGCCCGGTCGCCCGCGGCGGGCTGCGCTGGTCCGACCGGCCGGAGGACTTCCGCACCGAGGTGCTCGGACTGGTGAAGGCGCAGGCGGTGAAGAACTCCGTCATCGTGCCCGTCGGGGCGAAGGGCGGGTTCGTCGTACGCCGCCCGCCCGCCGACGCGGGGGACCGGGAGGCGGTCTTCGCCGAGGGCAAGCGCTGCTACAAGGCCTTCATCGGGGGGCTGCTCGACGTCACCGACAACATCGTGCAGGCCGCCGGCCGCAGCGAGGTCGTCCCGCCGCCGCAGGTGGTGCGCCGCGACGGCGACGACGCGTACCTCGTCGTGGCGGCGGACAAGGGCACGGCGACGTTCAGCGACCTCGCGAACGGCGTCGCCGCGGACTACGGGTTCTGGCTGGGCGACGCGTTCGCCTCGGGCGGGTCGGCCGGCTACGACCACAAGGCGATGGGCATCACCGCGCGCGGCGCGTGGGAGTCGGTGAAGCGGCACTTCCGCGAGCTGGGCGTGGACCCGGAGCGGGAGAGCGTGACGGCCGTCGGCATCGGCGACATGTCCGGGGACGTCTTCGGCAACGGGATGCTGCTCTCGCGACACCTGAAACTGGTCGCGGCTTTCGACCACAGGCACATCTTCCTCGACCCCGACCCGGACCCGGCCGTCGCCTTCGCCGAACGGGAACGGCTCTTCGTCCTTCCGCGCTCGTCCTGGGCGGACTACGACTCCGCCCGGATCTCGGCCGGCGGTGGCGTCCACCCGCGCAGCGCCAAGCGGGTCCCGGTCACCCCGCAGGTGCGCGAGCGGCTCGGGCTGCCCGAGGGGACGACGAGCCTGCCGCCCGTCGAGCTCATCCGGGCGATCCTGCAGGCGCCGGTGGGCCTGCTGTGGAACGGTGGCATCGGCACCTACGTCAAGGCGTCCGGGGAGTCGGCGGCCGACGTCGGCGACAAGGCCAACGACCCGGTCCGGATCGACGGCGGCCAGCTGCGCTGCCAGGTCGTCGGCGAGGGCGGCAACCTCGGGCTGACCCAGCTCGGCCGCATCGAGGCCGCGCAGGCCGGCGTCCGGCTCAACACGGACGCGATCGACAACTCCGCCGGCGTCGACACCTCCGACCACGAGGTGAACATCAAGGTCCTGATCGACGCGGCGATCCGGGACGGGGACCTTCCCGCGCAGGAGCGGGGCGAGCTGCTCGCGGCCATGGAGGACGACGTCGCCGCCCTGGTGCTGCGGGAGAACCACGCGCAGAACGCGCTCCTCGGCATGGGGCGCATGCAGGCCGCCTCCATGGTCTCGGTGCACGAGCGGGTGATCCGCCGGCTGGAGGAGCGCGGGATCCTCGACCGCAGGCTCGAGCGGCTCCCGTCGAGCAAGGAGATCGCGGCCCGGCGGGCCGAGGGCAAGGGCCTGACGAGCCCGGAGTACGCCGTGCTCGTCGCGTACGTCAAGAACACGCTCAACGCCGACCTGCTGGCGACGTCGCTGCCGGACGAGCCCTGGACGGCGCGGCTGCTCTCCTCCTACTTCCCGCCCCTGCTGGTCGAGCGCCTCGGTGGCCGCCTCGAGACGCACCCGCTGCGCCGCGAGATCGTGACCACCGTCCTGGTGAACGGGCTCGTGGACCGCACGGGGGTGAGCGCCGTCCACCGCGCGCAGGAGGAGACGGGGGCGCCGGTGGAGGACGTCGTGCGGGCGTACGTCCTGGCGGGCGAGACGTTCGCGCTGGGCGGGTTCTGGCGCGAGGTCGAGGCGCTCGACGGTGCCGCGTCGCCCGAGGCGCAGGGTGCGCTGCTGCTGGAGGGGAGGCGGCTGCTGGACCGGGCCGCCCGGTGGTTCCTGCAGTCGCGGCCGCCGGCCTTCGACGTGGAGCAGGAGTGGGGGCGCTACGCGCCGGTCGTCGGCGCGCTGCTGCCGCGGGTGCCGGAGCTGCTTCGTGGGCGAGAGCTGCAGCGGATGGAGGAGTCGACCGATCGGCTGGCGCGGCCGGGCGTCCCGCGCGAGCTGGCGCTGCGGGCGGCGGTGCTGCTGCACGCGTTCCCGCTCCTCGACGTCACGGACGTGGCGCGCGACGCGTCCTACACGGTCGAGGAGACGGCCGACGTCTGCTTCACCCTCGTCAACCGGCTCGAGGTCGACGAGCTGCTCACGGCGGTCAGCGGGCTGTCCCGGTCCGACCGGTGGCAGTCGATGGCGCGCTCCTCGCTGCGCTACGACCTCTACGCCATCCTCGCCGCCCTGACCGCGGACGTCCTGGGCCGGACCGCCGAGGGCGAGGCCGGTGAGCGGGTCCAGGCGTGGGCCGCCGGCCGGGAGGCGCAGCTCGACCGGGCGCTCGGCACGGTGCGGCAGGCGCTCGCGCTGGCCGCCCCCGATCTGGCGAGCCTCTCGGTGGCACTGCGCTCGCTGCGGACGCTGCTCAGGTCTTGACCGCCGCGCCGCACAGGCGCATATTCATCACATGATGAATTCGAGGTACGCGGTGGAGGCCCGCGAGCTCGTCGTCCGTCGTGGTGGGCGGGCGGTGCTCCCGGGCGTGTCCTGCCGGATCGAGCGCGGCTCGGTCACGGGCCTGCTCGGGCCCAGCGGCTGCGGGAAGTCGACGCTGCTGCGGGCGGTGGTCGGCGTGCAGGTGGTGGCGTCCGGCTCGGTCGAGGTGCTCGGGCTGCCGGCCGGCTCCAAGGAGCTGCGCTCCCGCGTCGGCTACGTGACGCAGGCGCCCAGCGTCTATGCCGACCTCACCGTCCGGGAGGACCTGCGCTACTTCGCGGCGGTCCTCGGCGCCCCGCCCGGGGACGTGGACCGGGTGCTCGCCGAGGTCGGGCTGCGCGACCACGCCTCGACCGTCGTCTCGCGGCTGTCCGGCGGCCAGCGCGCCCGGGTCTCCCTCGCGGCGGCGTTGCTGGGGACGCCCGAGCTGCTGGTCCTGGACGAGCCGACTGTCGGGCTGGACCCCGTCCTGCGCCGCGATCTCTGGCAGCTGTTCGCCGAGCTCGCCGCGCGGGGCGTGACGCTCGTCGTGTCGAGCCACGTCATGGACGAGGCGGAGCGGTGCCAGCGGCTGCTGCTGATGAGGGAAGGCAGGTTCCTGGCCGATGCGTCACCCGATGAGCTGCGCGAGCACACCGGCGCGGCCGATGTGGAGGCGGCGTTCCTCGCGCTCGTGGACCGGCAGGAGGTGCTGGCATGAGCACGCGGCCTGCGCTCGCCACCGCCGCGCGGGTCCTGGCCCAGCTGCGCCGCGACCCGCGTACCCTCGCCCTCCTCCTGGTGGTCCCCTGCGTCCTGCTCGCACTGCTGGCATGGGTCTACGACGGCCGGCCGCAGCTCTTCGACGGCATCGGGGCGTCGCTGCTCGGCATCTTCCCGTTCGTGTCGATGTTCCTGGTGACGTCCGTCGCGACGCTGCGGGAGCGGACGTCGGGCACCCTCGAGCGGCTGCTCACGATGCCGCTGTCGAAGCTCGACCTGATCCTGGGCTACGCGCTGGCGTTCGGCCTCGTCGCCGTGGTGCAGGCCGGGCTGGCGACGGCCCTGGCGCTCGGCGTGCTCGGCCTGGACGTCGCCGGCCCATGGCAGGCGCTCCTGCTGGTCGCGGTGCTCGACGCACTGCTCGGCATGGCGATCGGCCTGCTCGTGAGCGCCTTCGCGGCCTCCGAGTTCCAGGCCGTGCAGTTCCTGCCGGCCGTCGTCCTGCCGCAGGTGCTGCTCTGCGGGCTGCTCGCCCCGCGCGAGTCGATGGCCGGCGTGCTGGAGGCGGTGTCTGGCGTGCTGCCGCTGACCTATGCGGTCGACGCGATGCAACGGCTGACGACGTCCGGCGACGTCACCGGCACCCTGACCCGCGACCTGGTCGTGGTCGTGGCCTGCGTGCTCGCCGCGCTCGGGCTCGGAGCGGCGACGCTGCGGCGGCGTACGCGCTGATCCGGTGCTCTGCCAGCATGCTCCCATGAACGCGAGGCTGACTGGACGACGTATCGCGGTGCTGGGCGCCGGCAAGATGGGCGGCGCGCTCATCGCGGGGCTGCTGCGCTCGGGTCACACGGCCGACGACCTGCTGGCGACGACGCAGGAGCCCGAGCGGGCCGAGGAGATGCGCACCCGGCACGGCGTCGAGGTGGTGTCGAACGTCGAGGCCGCCCGGGCGGCCTCGACGGTGGTGCTGGCGGTCAAGCCGCAGGACATGGGCACGCTGCTCGCCGAGGTCGGCCCGGAGCTGCGACCCGGGACGCTCGTCGTGTCGGTCGCCGCGGGCCTGCCGACCGCCTGGCTCGAGGGGCACCTGCCCGCCGGCACCCCCGTCGTCCGGGTCATGCCCAACACCCCTGTCCTGGTCGACGAGGGGATGAGCGTGCTCAGCGCCGGCGCGCACGCGACGCCCGAGCACCTGTCCTACGTCGAGGAGCTGCTGACCCCGGTCGGGCGCGTGCTCAAGGTGCCGGAGTACCAGCTCGACGCCGTCACCGCGCTGTCGGGCAGCGGGCCGGCGTACTTCTTCTACATGTGCGAGGCGATGATCGAGGCCGGCCTGCTGCTGGGGCTGCCGCGCTCGGTCGCCCACGAGCTCGTCGTGCAGACCGCCGTCGGCTCGGCGCGCATGCTGCGCGAGGCCGGGGAGAGCCCGGTCGCGCTGCGCGAGGCGGTCACCTCCCCGGCCGGCACCACGATCGCGGCCATCCGCGAGCTGGAGAACCACCGCGTGCGCGCCGCGCTGCTGACCGCGCTCGAGGCGGCCCGGGACCGGAGCCGGGAGCTGGCGGCCGGCACGGCCTGACCCTCCTGCGCGCCCGCTCAGCGCGCGGCCGTCTCCCAGCTCGGCATCATGGCGGCCGGGTAGCGCGAGCCGGCCGCCCCGTGCGGCAGCGTGGAAGCGATCTCGGCCAGGTCGGCCGGGGTGAGCTCGACGGCGGCGGCGGCGACGTTCTCCTCGACCCGGTGCGGGCTCCGCGTGCCGGGGATGGGCACGACGTCGTCGCCCTGCGCGAGCAGCCAGGCCAGCGCCAACTGCGTGACCGCGACGCCCTTCGACGCCGCCAGCCCGATCAGCCGGCGTACCGCCTCGAGGTTGGCCTCGTAGTTGCCCGGCTGCCACCGGTCGTCCCAGCGCCGCATGTCGTCCTCCGCGTACTCCGCGGCGGGCTTCACGTCGCTGGTGAGGAAGCCCCGGCCGAGCGGCGAGTAGGGCACGAAGCCGATGCCCAGCTCGCGCAGCGCGGGCAGCACGTCGGCCTCGACCGCGCGCTCGAAGACCGAGTACTCCGTCTGCACCACCGACACCGGGTGCTCGGCGTGGGCGCGCCGGATGACGTCGGGCCCCGCCTCGCTCAGGCCGAAGAAGCGCACCTTGCCCTCGGCGACGAGCTCGCCGACGGTCCCTGCCACGTCCTCGATCGGCACGTCCGGGTCGACCCGGTGCTGGTAGAGCACGTCGAGGACGTCCGTGCCCAGGTGGCGCAGGCTCGCGTGGGCGACCTCGCGGATGTGCTCCGGCCGGCTGTCGAGCGCGACCCCGACCTGCTCGGGGTCGGTGAGGTCGAAGCCGAACTTCGTGGCCAGCACGACCTCGTCACGGAAGCCACGGACCGCGCGGCCGACGAGCTGCTCGTTGCTGCCGGTGCCCATGCCGTAGAGCTCGGCCGTGTCGAAGAGGGTCACACCGGACTCGTACGCCCGGTGGATGGTGGCGATCGCCGCCGCCTCGTCTGCAGGCGCGCCGTACGCCATGGTCAGGCCCATCGTGCCGAGGCCGATCGCACCGACCTCGAGCCCCTCGGTGCCGAGCGTGCGATGCGCAAGCGTGTGCGGGTTCTTCGTCATGCCGTCGACGCTAGGGACCGCTCGCGTCGGCGTCATGAGCCGCGAGCCGCATAGTGTTGCCTGATCCGCTCACTCCGGGAGTGCCCGTGCTGGACCCGCTCGCTGCCGTGGTCGCCCGTCATGCGGGCGCCTTCTGGTCCGACACCCTCGTGCCGCGGCTGACCGTGGTCCGCGTCGACGAGCCGCCCGGCACGCTGGACATGGTCTACGAGCCGATGGTCTGCTTCGTGGCGTCGGGCTCCAAGCGCACGACGGCGGGAGAGCGCAGTTGGGTCGCCACGGCCGGGCAGATGTTCCTCAGCTCCCACGACCTGCCGGTGGCGGCGCAGTTCGAGGGCGTGCCCTACCGCTCCGCGGTGCTGCGGCTCGACGTCGACGTGCTGGCCGGCCTGCTGCTCGAGCTCGGGGACACGGCCACCGCCGAGGCGCCCGCCGAAGCCGTCTGCGTCGCGCCGATGGCGCCGGAGCTGGTCGAGGCCGTCACCCGCTGGGTACGCCTCCTCGACGCCCCGACGGACGTCCCCGCCCTGGCCGGGCGGTTCGAGGCCGAGGTGCTCTACCGGCTGCTGACCAGCCCGCTCGGGCCGGCCCTGCGCCAGTCCGTCGTCGCGGGCTCCGCCGTGGCGCGGGTGCGCGCGGCGACCGGCTGGCTGCGGTCGAACTACTCCCGGCCGGTGCGGGTGGAGGAGCTGGCGGCCGTCGCCCACATGAGCGTGGCGACGCTGCACCGCCGCTTCCGGGCGGCGACCGGCATGAGCCCGCTGGAGTTCCAGAGACGCCTGCGGCTGCAGGAAGCCCGCCGGCTGCTCGTGGCGGGCGGGTCGACCGCGGCGGCGGTGGCGGGCGCCGTCGGCTACAGCAGCGCCACGCAGTTCAGCCGCGAGTACCGGCGGGCGTACGGCCTGCCGCCCGCCGCCGACGCGGCCCGGCTGCGCGAGCAGCTGCTTCGGGCGGGCTGACGGGCAGCGCTCAGAGCGCCAGGACCGTGAGCGTCGCGGTGCCGCCGGAGCGCCGCGCCTCCTCGACGACCCGCTCGACGGCCCGCAGCGAGCCCTGCACGAGCAGGGGGCGCTCCGCGCTGCCGTCACCTGTCCACGTGGTGGCGGTGGCGGCCGAGGGGGTGAACGTCCCGGACTCGGGCATGCGCACGACCGCCGCCGCGCGGACCGACGGGTCCTCGGCCGGGCGGAGCGTGACGCGCTGGACCGCCTCCAGCCGCCGAAGCGTGCGGGCCAGCTGCTGGCAGCGCCGCTCCGAGGCCCGGAAGAGGCCGACCACCGTGCCGATCCCCGGCGTGCTGGTGCTCGTGGCGACGCTGTCGAAGTTCACGCCCCGGGTCGAGAAGACCCCGGTGATGCTCGTCAGGGCGCCGGGCTGGTCCGCACTGTCGGCGAGGAACACCCAGCGCCGTTCGGTGAACGACGATTCCTGATCGCTCATGCTGTCGTCCACGGGCGCAGCCCCTCGTCGATGCGCTCGGCGGCTTCGCTGAGCCGTGCCTCCTCGTCCGGCGGGAGCTCGTCGAGGATCACCTTGCTCCAGCCGGACGGCGTGAGGACGATCGGCACCCCGACGACCGTCGAGAGCCCGTGCTCCCCGTCGAGCCGGACCTGCCCCGCGACGACGATGTCGCGCCCGTCGAGCACCGTGTCCACGAGGTCGACCGTCGCGCTCGCCGTGGCGGTCGCCGTCTTCGCACCGGACATCTGCGTCAGCCACGGGCGCATGGCGGCCCGGACGTCCGGCGGGCAGCCGTCGACCAGCCGGAACGCCGCGTGCATGTCGGTCTCGGCCTCCGCGAGCAGCCGGCCCTTCACGGCGCTGAGCTCCGCCGGGAACGTCGCCATCGTCCGCGGCCCGCGCAGCGCCGCCATCCGCGTCCGCCGCTCGTCCGCGTCCATGCCGTGCACCCGGACGGTGGACCAGAGCGGGACGATCTCGGTCCCGTGCTGGCCGGCCACGAACCCCGTGACCTGCTGGCGGCGTACGCCCAGCGACAGGGCGATCTCCCGTCGGAAGCGGAGGGTGTCCAGCCAGGCCCCCATGCCGATCACCCGGTGCCGGCCGAGCCGCTCGGCGAACACCGCCACTGCCAGCTCCACGGGGTTGGACACGACGATGACGACCTCGTGGCCGCTGCCGTACCTCGCCAGCGCGTCGGCGTACGCCCGGAAGACCTCGACGTTCTTCGCCGCCAGCTCGTTGCGGTCGGCGTTGCGCCTGGGGACGAGCGTGCGCCCGGCGGCGATCACGACCACGTCCGCCACGACGTCCTCGGCGCGCAGCGCCACGTCGATCAGCGGGGCGACCTCGTCGTACGCGTCCACCAGGTCGGTCCGCAGGCCGTGGGCGGCGCGGGCGCTCGGCCCGTCCTCCCGGCCCACGAGCTGCAGGCGGGACGTGGAGGGGATGACCTGGCGCTCGACCAGCTGCGTGCAGAGCTGCCGGCCGATGTCCCCGGTCGCGCCGAGGATCGCGACGTCCACGAGGGCTGCTCCTCCGGTCGGGCTGGGTCGGCGGGGGCAGGCTATCGCCGCCGGGCCCGTCGCCCGGCGGCGCCCGCAGGCCCCTGGACGCAGCCGACGGCAGCGGCGGCGCCCTCCTCGCAGTCGGGGTCAGTCGGCCCGCGGCAACGCGACGAGCCGGTTGATCAGCGGGATGCTCGCCCCCCTGCTCGCCCCGCGGTCGTTGACCGCCCCGTTGATGCCGAGCCCGCCGGGGCTGCCGGCCGGGCCGTGCAGCGAGGCGCAGCTCGACACGTTGAGCCAGACGTAGCGGTCGCCTGCGGACGTGGCGAAGCGGACCACGAGCGACGGCTGGAGGGTGGCGGCGCAGGAGGCGCCCTTCGCGCCGTAGACCCCCGGGCCCGGCCGCGCGTTGAGCTGGCCGGCCAGGGCCTGCGCGCGCGCCGCATCGGCGCTGCGGACCGCGCTCAGCCACTCCTGGGCGTACTCGCAGACCCGGGCGCCCCTCACCGTGCCGGTGACCAGCGGGGCCCCGGCCTGGGCCGGGAACGCCAGCGGCTCGCGAGCGGGCCGGGCCCGGCAGCCGTCGACCGAGTCGCCGTCGGTCAGCACGTGCAGCGTCGACGCCAGGGCCCTCGCGCGGGCCGCGTCCGGGCCGACCACCCGCAGCACGACGGCGCGCTCGTCGACGACGCGCGTCACGCGGGTGCGCCCGTCCGGCAGCCGGTCGGTGCCCTCGCGGAGCGGGCCGGCGCCCCCCGCGCGCTCCTCCGCCGGGCCGAGCGTGACCTCGGTGAGCAGCTCGGGGCGCTCGACCTGCACCCGGCACAGCCGGCTGCCGTAGCCCACGAGGTACGCCGCGTCCGCCGCCGCGCTGCCGCAGGGCGCCCGCCCCGGGTCGAGCCACTCGCGCGGCACGGTGACCTCCACGCCCCGGAAGCGCAGTTCAGCCGTCGCCGGCATCGCGGGAGCGGCCGGGGGCGTCGTGGGCTGCGGCCGGAGGGCGCCGGGCGCGAGCACCGCCCCGAGCACGGCGGCTACTGCGGCCACGGAGGCTCCCACCGCCAGGCCCCGCCGGCGCCGCCGGGCCGACTCCAGCCGGACGCGGTCGGCGAGCCCCGTCGCCCGCGGCGCGGTCGCGGCCCGCGCCTCCAGCGTGTCGCGGACGAGCCGCTCGACGTCGTTCAACGCTCGCCTCCGGGCAGCGGGGCCGTCACCTGCGACCGCAGCGACGCGAGCGCCCGCGCGGCCGTGGAGCGGACCGTGGAGCGGGTGATGCCGAGCGCGTCGGCGACCGCCTCGTCGTCCAGGTCCTCGAAGTACCGCAGGGCCAGCACCGCCCGCGACCGGGGCGGCAGCGCGGCGATCGCCCGCCAGGCGGCGTCCTGCGCCACCGTGGCCTCGGCGTGGTCCGGCACGCTCGCGACGGGGCGTACCTCGGCCACCACCAGCTCGGTGCTCGACCTGCGTCGGCGGCTCGCGAGGGCGGCGTTCACGAGGATCCTGCGGACGTACGCATCGGGCGCGCCGGCCTTCCGCACCCGCCGCCAGTGCCGGTACGCGTCGAGCAGAGCGGTCTGCACCAGGTCCTCGGCGGCGTGGGCGTCGTCCGCGAGCAGCATCGCCAGGCGCAGCAGGTGCTGACCGCGCGCCGCGACGTACTCCTCGAACTCCATGCCGTCCGCCCCCGTCCTCGCCTCTCCCAGTAGATGCGACGGGGTGCCCGGGCTGCTGCGTCCGGCGCCCGCTGCGCCGCGCGCTCGACCGGCGGCGGCCCCCCGGCGCACGTAGCCTGGCTGCGTGCCTCGTCGCGTACGCCGGGCCGCCGTCGTCGCCGGCCCGATCGCAGCCCTCGTGGCGGCGGCGGGGGCCTACGCCGCGACGCGTGGGGACGACAGCCCTGACGTGAGGACCGCGGAGGTCGGTCGCGCGACGGTCGGTGAGGTGGTCGAGGCTCCGGCCTCGGTGGTCGCGAAGGCGACTGCGGCCGTGACGAGCCCGGCCGACGGGACCGTGCTGCGGCTGCTGGTCCGCGACGGCGAGCAGGTCACGGCCGGGCAGGTGCTGCTGCGGGTCGACTCCCCCCAGGCCGAGGCACGGCTCGCGCAGGCGCGCCGGGCGGACGCGGAGGCGGCGGACGCGGCCGACGTGGACGTCTCCTCCCCGGCCGGCCTGGGGGAGCAGCAGCGGCAGGCGGACGAGGCGGCCGAGCGCGGGTTCGCACAGGCCCGGGCCGCGGCCGAGGAGATCCCCGACCCCACCGCCCGGGCGCGGGCGCTCGCCGCCGTGGCCACCGCCGAGGGGCAGTACGCCGCCGCCAGCGACGCGGCGGCCGACGCCGTGCGCCGGGTCGACGACGGGCTCGGGGGGCTCGCACGCGCGCTGTCCTCGTTGGCCGGCGCGCAGCGCGTCCAGACCAGGGCCGCGGTGGAGGTGGCCGAGCAGACCGTGGACGCGCTGGTGGTCCGGGCGCCGATCGGCGGCACGGTCACCCTCGCCGCCGCCGGCGGCGGCGGCGGGCCCGGGGGCGGCGACCTGGGCGGGGCGCTGGGCTCGCTGCCCGCCGACCTGCAGGACCAGGCGTCGGCGCTGCTCGGCGGCTCCGCGGGGGGTACGGGCGACGGTGGGGCCGCCGGCGCCGGCGCCATCACCGAGGGCGCACCGGTGTCGGCCGGCACGCCCCTGCTCACCGTCACCGACGCGTCGACGGTGTCGCTCGTGGCCGACGTCGACGAGACCGACATCCTGCTGGTACGCCGCGGGGTGCGGGCGGCGGTCGAGCTCGACGCCGTGGAGGGCGCGCGCTACCGCGCCGTGGTGTCCTCGGTCGAGACGGCTCCGGCGACGTCGACGGGCGGCGGGGTCACGTACCGCGTCCGGCTCCGCCTCGTCGACGGCAAGCTCGCCGACGGGTCGGAGGCGCCGCAGCCGCGCCCGGGCATGAGCGCGGTCGCCGACCTCGCCGTCCGCACCGTCCGGGACGCCGTCGCGGTCCCCGTCGCCGCGGTGTTCCGCGACGGCGACCAGGACACCGTGTGGGTGGTGCGGACCGGGCGGGCCGAGAAGCGCCGGGTCACGCTCGGCGCGCAGGGCGAGGACGTCGTCCAGGTCACGAAGGGGCTCAAGGGTGGGGAGACGGTCGTCGTGCGGGGGGCCGACCGGGTGCGCGCGGGCCAGGGGATCGGATGAGCGCGGCCGGCGCCGGGCCGGCAATCGAGGCCGCCGACGTGACGCGGTCCTACGTGCTCGAGGGCGTGACGGTCGACGCGCTGCGCGGGGTGTCCCTGCGGATCGACCCGGGCGAGTACGCCGCCGTCGTCGGGCCCTCCGGCTCGGGCAAGTCCACGCTGATGCACCTGCTGGGCTGCCTGGACCGGCCGACGACCGGGACGCTGCGCGTCGGGGGCCAGGACGTCGCCGGGCTGGACGACGCCGCCCTCGCCGAGCTGCGCAACGCGACCATCGGCTTCGTCTTCCAGAGCTTCCAGCTGCTCGCGCGCACCAGCGCCGTGGACAACGTGGGGCTGCCGCTGGTCTACCGCGGGGTGCCGCGGCGTGAGCGCCGCGAGCGGGCGGAGGCCGCCCTGCAGCGGGTGGGGCTGGGGCACCGGATGACGCACCGGCCGAACCAGATGTCCGGCGGCGAGCAGCAGCGCGTGGCCATCGCCCGGGCCCTCGTGGGCGAGCCCGCGGTGCTGCTGGCCGACGAGCCGACCGGCAACCTCGACACCCGGACGGGGGAAGAGGTGATGGCTGTCCTGGAGAACCTGAATTCGCAGAACGGCGTTGCTGTCGTACTGGTGACCCACGACCTGGCCGTGGCCGCCCGGGCGCGGCGCCAGGTGCACGTGCGCGACGGGCTGGTCGAGCGGGACACGGCGCTGGAGCCGGCTCCGTGAGAACCGCGGAGGCGTTCCGGGTCGCGCTGGACGCGCTGCGGGCGAACCGGCTGCGCTCCGCGCTCACCATGGTGGGCGTGGTCATCGGCGTGGCCGCGGTCGTCCTGCTGGTCGCGATCGGCAGCGGCGCGAAGCGCGAGGTCGAGACCCAGGTCGAGGGCCTCGGCGCGAACCTGCTGCTGGTGGTGCCGGGCCGGTTCGAGCTCGGGTCGGCGCCGTCGATCAGCCGGCTGACGCTGGACGACATCGACGTGCTCGGCCGCGTGGTCGGGGACCGGCGCGCGGTGGCGGTGACGGTCGCCTCCGGCGAGCAGGTACGGGTCGGCTCCCGCTCGTTGTTCGTGACCGTCAGCGGCACGAACGAGAACGTGCCGTTCGTCCTCGACCAGCCGCTGGCCCGCGGCAGCTACTTCACCGAGACGGACGTGGAGACGCGCCGCCGGGTGGCGGTCCTCGGGTCTGTGGTGGCCGAGACGCTCTTCGGTGACCGCGAGCCGCTCGGCCGCTTCGTCACGATCGGGGGCGTGCGGTTCCGGGTCACGGGCGTGCTCGCCGAGCGCGGCACGGCCTTCGGGGTGAGCCGCGACCAGGAGGTGCAGGTCCCCGTCACCGCCGCGCAACGGCTCTTCGGCGTGGACCGCATCGACGGCCTCGCCGTGAAGGCGCCCACCAGCGACGACGTCGACCGGCTGGCCCCGCGGCTGGTCGAGGCGCTGCAGGACAAGTACCCCGACGAGGAGTTCTCCGCCGTCTCCCAGTCGCAGATCCTCGGCACCGTCGGGACCATCCTCGGGCTGCTGACGCTCGTGCTCGCGGCGATCGCGGCCATCTCGCTGGTGGTGGGCGGCGTGGGGGTGTCCAACATCATGCTGGTGAGCGTGCGCGAGCGGACGCGCGAGATCGGGCTGCGCAAGGCGCTCGGTGCGCGCCAGCGCGACATCCTGCTGCAGTTCCTGGTCGAGGCCGTGCTGCTGACGACCGTCGGCGGGGTCATCGGGATCGGGCTCGGGGTCGGCGGCTCGCTGCTCGTCGATGCGGTCTCCCCGCTGCCGGCCGTCGTGTCGTGGTGGTCGCCGGCGGTCGCCTTCGCGGTGTCCGTCGCGGTGGGCGTCTTCTTCGGCGTCGCGCCGGCGCGGCGCGCGGGCCGGCTCGACCCGGTGGTGGCGCTGCGGCAGGAGTAGGGGGCTCCCGGTGCAGGCGAGGCGGCCGGTGACGGTGCCACCGGGACGCCGCGGAGCGCCGTCCGATCCTGTGCGCGGGCCGGGGGCGCGGGGCACCGGAGCCTGCGCCGCCGGCCGGCGCGGACCGGCGGTCACCGGCGCGGCCTGCGGGCCGCCCAGCCTACCGCCGGTGCGAGCACGCACAGCAGCGCCGCCAGGGCCGCCACCCCGACGAGCGCGGCCCGCAGGGACGCCGCGCCCGCCACCAGCCCGACCACCGCCGGCCCGACGAGGAAGCCGAGGTACGCCGTGGCGGCCACGGACGAGGTCGCCGAGGCCTGCCGGTCGTCGCCGGCCCACGCGCCCGCGACGCTCACGAGCGTCGGCATGCAGACCGAGGTCCCGGTGCCGGCGAGCGCGATGCCGGCGAGCGCGACCGGAGCCGTGGGGGCGAGGGCCGCGAGCAGCGACCCCAGCGCGGCGACGGCGGCGGCGACGGGGAGCAGGGCCGGGGCGGCGTACGCGGACAGCAGCCGGTTGCCGGCGACCCGGCCCACCGCGGCACAGGCCGCGAACGTCGCCGGCGCCGCCGCCGAGATCCCCGCCGGCGCGTCGAGCGTGGACTCCAGGTGCACGGCGCCCCAGCTCTGCCACGCGTTCTCCACGAGGTACGCCAGGCCGCCCAGCCCGCCGAGGACGAGCAGCGTGGGGGCGGGCAGCAGCCGTCGGGGGCGGGGGCCGCGCGCCCGGGCCACCGGGCGAGGGGCCCCGCGTGCCGGGCGGAGCACGGTCGCGGCCAGCCCGACGAGGACGAGGGCGACGCCGCCGAACACGGCCAGCGGGCCCACCCCGGCCGCGCGCAGGCCGCCGGCGGCCAGGCTCGCCACGACCACGGTCGCCGAGAAGGCGGCGTTCGCCAGGTTGAGCAGCGGCCGCCGCTCGGCCGTCTCCCGGGCGACGGCCGCGGCGCTCATCGCCACGTCCATGGCGCCGGACGCGGCCCCGAGCAGGAGCAGTGCCGCGGCCAGCGCCGCGCCGCCGGACACCAGCGCGGGCCCGAGCGCGGCCGCTGCCAGGGCCAGCGCGGTCAGCGGGAGGACCCGCGGGCCGTATCGGTCGACCAGCGCCCCGGTCGCCCGCATGGTCAGCAGCGCGCCGAGCCCCACCATGAGCAGCGCGAGCCCGAGCGCGCGGTCGTCGACGCCCGCGGACTCCTGGACGGCCGGGAGCAGCGCGCCCCAGCAGCCCCAGAAGAGCGCGAAGCCGGCGAAGGCGAGGAAGACCGGCGCGCGGCCGCGGGCACGCGCGTTCGGGCTCACGCTGGGATCCTGTCATCGCCCGGCGTACGGTGACCGCCGTGACGAGTCCGGTCGAGGTCGCGTGGGACGCCTCGTTCCTGTCCTATGACTTCGGCCCCTGCCACCCGATGTCGCCGCTCCGGCTCGACCTGACCATGCGGCTGGCCGACGAGCTGGGCCTGCTGGCGGGGGTGAAGGTGACCGACGCCCCGCTCGCCGACGAACGGCTGCTCGGGCTGGTCCACGACGCCGGGTACGTCGAGGCGGTCAAGGCGGCCAGCCTCGAGCCCGCGTACGCCGACTTCGACCACGGGCTCGGCACCGACGACACCCCCGCCTTCTCCGGCATGCACGAGGCCAGCGCGCACTACGTCGGGGCGACCGTGCAGGGCGCGGAGCACGTGTGGTCCGGGCAGGCGGCCCACGCGGTGAACATCAGCGGGGGGATGCACCACGCGCTGCGCGGCTCGGCGGCCGGGTTCTGCGTCTACAACGACTGCGGGGTCGCGATCTCGCGGCTGCTCGAGCTCGGCGCCGAGCGGGTCGCGTACGTCGACGTCGACGTCCACCACGGCGACGGCGTGGAGGAGGCGTTCTACGCGGACCCTCGGGTGCTGACGATCAGCCTGCACGAGACCGGGCTCGCGCTCTTCCCCGGCACCGGCTGGCCGGCTTCGAGCGGGGCAGCGGGGGCGGAGGGGACCGCCGTCAACGTCGCCCTGCCGCCGGGGACGGGCGACTCGGGCTGGCTGCGCGCCTTCGACGCCGTCGTGCCCCCGCTGCTCGCCGAGTTCCGGCCGCAGGTGCTGGTCACCCAGCACGGCGCCGACAGCCATGCCGCCGACCCGCTGGCGCACCTCGCGCTCTCGCTCGACGCCCAGCGCCAGTCGTACGCCACCCTGCACGAGCTCGCCCACGAGCACTGCGAGGGGCGCTGGATCGCGACGGGCGGTGGGGGCTACGAGCCCGTCGACGTGGTCCCGCGGGCCTGGGCGCACCTGCTCGCCATCGCCGCGCACCGGCCGGTCGACCCCGCGACCGCCTGCCCGGACTCCTGGCGGTCGTACGTCAGCGAGCTCGTCGGCCGCCCCGCTCCGGCGCGCATGACCGACGGCGCCGACCCGTCGTTCGTCCCGTGGGCGCGGGGCTACGACCCGGCGGACCCGCTGGACCAGGCGGTCCTGGCGACCCGGGCCGCTGTCTTCCCGTGCTTCGGGCTGGACCCGCAGCCCTGACCCGGCCGCCGTGGACGAGCTGGCGCGGCGCCTCCTGCCCCCGGTTCGCCGCGCGGCCGGCTCCTACCACGGCTGACCCTTCCGGGCCTAACCGACACACCGGCTTCCCCACGAGCACCTCACGCCCCTACGCTTACGGCGGGCGTCCGGGTGACGCGTGTGCCGGAGGGGAAGCCGGCACCCGCCCGGTCGCAGGGAGCCGGTGGGCGATGGCAGGCAAGGACCGGGCCGCGGGAGCGGCCCTCGGCGAGGTGCGGTTCCTGACCGTCGCCGAGGTCGCGTCGATCATGCGTGTCTCCAAGATGACGGTCTACCGGCTCGTCCACAACGGCGACCTGCCCGCGGTCCGCGTCGGCCGGTCCTTCCGCGTGCCGGAGCAGGCCGTCCACGACTACCTGCGCGACTCCTTCGTCGAGACCGCCTGAGCCAGCGGCCCGGGACGGCCGAACAGGTAGCCCTGCACCAGGTCGACCCCCAGGGACCGGAGGGCCTGCAGGTCCTCGCCCGTCTCCACGCCCTCGGCCAGCAGCTCCGCCTGCAGTGAGCGGGCGAAGCCGAGCAGGCTCTGCGCGAGGGCCTGGCGCACCGGGTCGGCCGCGATGCCGCGGGTGATCTCCAGATCGAGCTTGATCGAGTCCGGGCGCAGCTGGAGAATGTGACGCAGGCTGGCGAAGCCCGCGCCGGCGTCGTCCACGGCGATCTTCACGCCTTCGGCGCGCAGCCCGTCGAGCGTGCGCACCAGCGTGGGGTAGTCGCGCACGGGCGCGTGCTCGGTGACCTCGAGGCAGAGCCGGTCCCCGCGCTCGTCGAGCAGCCGGGCGGTCAGCCGCGGGTCCATCAGGGCCTGCGGCGAGGCGTTGAGGCCCAGCCGCATCCCCTCCGGCAGGTCGGCGAGCTGCTCCAGCGCCCGCTCGATGGCGACCAGCTCCAGGTCCGGGCCGAGGCCCAGCTGCCCGGCGTCGGAGAAGACCTGGGCCGGGTCGGTGCCGAGCGAGCGGTCGAAGCGGGAGAGCGCCTCGACCCCGACGACCTGCAGGTCGTGGAGGCGGACGATGGCCTGGAAGACCGGCTGGACCTCGCGGGCGGCGAGCGCCCGCAGCATCCGGGTCCGGGAGCGGTCGCGGGCCTGCTCCTCGTCGGCCGCGGCGGCCTGCAGCGCGCTGTCGTCGCTCTCCTCGAGCAGCCGGGCCAGCAGCTGGAGGAAGCGCGCGTCCCGGTCGTCGAGCCGGGGCTGGGCGCTGCGGCTGACGCAGCAGAGCATGCCCTCGGCCGACCCGTCCGGCCGGCTCACCGGGACCCCGACGTAGGCCCCGATCCCGAGCCGGGCGGTGATCGGGAGGTCGCGGGTGCGGGGGTCGTGCCGCGCCCGTGGGATGACCGAGGGAAGGTCACCGGTGAGCACCCGGGCGCAGTAGGAGTCCTCGTAGCTCGTGCCGCAGTTGATCTCCAGGCCGATGCCGGCGAGGTCGCCGTCGGCCTGGACGATCAGTTGCTCTCCGCCGGTGAACCGCGACAGCCAGGCGACGTCCATGCCGAGGTGGGTTCGTGCAAGGTGCAGGACGCGCTGCCTGCGCTCGGCCAAAGCTGTCGCCACCGTGCTCATGCCCCCGTCAGTTCCACAGACCGTGAACAAGTAACTACAGGTCCGCCGACGATAGTCGCGGGGTTCGCTGAATGAGACCGGAACGAGACGGTAGAGTCGTCGGTCACGGTCCTGTCCTGTGCCTGCCCCTCGGGAGCGGAGTCACACGCCGGGCGCAAGTGCGAAGTTGATCTGTCTCGATCTGGGCTAGGAGCTCGCGTGGGTTCTGTCATCAAGAAGCGCCGCAAGCGGATGGCGAAGAAGAAGCACCGCAAGCTGCTCCGTCGCACCCGCGTGCAGCGTCGCAAGAAGTAGGCCCCGCGCACATCAGGGACGTCGAGCGCGCCGCGGCACCGAGCCGGACGACCTCCGGTCGGGGCCGCGGCTTCGCCGCGCCCGCCGCCGGGTCGGCCGGGTGAGCGGCTCCCGGTCCTCGCCCGCAGGTGTGCGCCACCTTCCCGAGCGGGTCGCGTCGTCCCATGGCTGAGCAGAGCGCCGGCCCCCTGCCGCCCTGGCTCGCACGTGGGCTCGCCCTCGTCCGGTCCCGGATGGCCGGCGACCCTGCCGTCGACGCGTTCGGCTTCGACCGCGAGCTCACCGAGACGGTGCTGGCCGCTCCGCTGCGCCCTCTGGTCGACCACTGGTTCCGCGTGGAGTCCCGCGGGCTGGCCCACGTCCCTGCCGACGGCGGCGCCCTCGTCGCGGCCAACCACTCCGGCACGCTGCCGATCGACGCGCTGGTGACCCAGGCCGTGCTCATGGACCGGCACCCGGCCCACCGCCCGCTCCGGCTGCTCGCCGGCGACCTCGTCTTCACCCTGCCGTTGATCGGGGAGATCGCCCGCAGGAGCGGTGCGACCATGGCCCGCCGGGAGAACGCCGAGCGGCTGCTGACCTCCGGCGAGCTGGTGGGGGTCTTCCCGGAGGGCTACAAAGGGCTGGGCAAGCCGTACGCCGAGCGCTACCGGCTGCGGCGGTTCGGGCGCGGCGGCTTCGTGCGGGCCGCGCTGCGCACGGGCACGCCGATCGTCCCGTGCGCCATCGTCGGCGCGGAGGAGATCTATCCGATGGTCGCGGACGCGGCCCCGCTCGCGCGCCTGCTCGGGCTGCCGTACTTCCCCGTCACCCCGACGTTCCCCTGGCTCGGCCCGCTCGGGCTCGTGCCCCTGCCGTCCAAGTGGCTGATCGAGTTCCTCCCGCCGTTGCGGACAGCCGGCTATGGGCCGGGCGCCGCGGACGACCGCGCGCTGGTGCTGGAGCTCACCGCGCGCGTCCGCGAGTCGATCGCGCAGAAGCTGGGCCAGCTGCTCGAGGAGCGCGGGCCGGCCTTCGGCTGAGCACGGCTCACCGACGTCGGTACGCACGGGCTGCGGCGACCGCGCCGGCTGCGGCCGCCGTGATCAGTGCGAGCAGGGCAGCCCGCTGCGCGGTGCGCCGCGCCGAGCGGTAGTCGCGGACGGGCCACCCGTGCCGGCGCGCGTGCAGGCGCAGGCGCGGGTCCGGGTTGACCGCGCAGGGGTGGCCGACGATCTCGAGCAGCGGGACGTCGTTGGCCGAGTCGCTGTACGCCGCGCAGTCGGCGAGCTGCAGCCCCTCGCGGGCGGCGAGGGCGCGGACGGCCTCGGCCTTGGCGTCGCCGTGCAGGATCTCGCCGGCCAGCCGCCCGGTGTAGACCCCGTCGACGGACTCGGCCACGGTTCCGAGGGCGCCGGTCATGCCCAGCCGGCCCGCGATCGTGGTGGCGATCTCCGCGGGGCTGGCGGTGACGAGCCACACCCGCTGGCCGTCGTCGAGGTGGCCACGGGCGAGGGCGCGGGTGCCGGGCCAGACCTTCTCCCGGATCACCGTCTCGAAGACCTCCTCGCCGAGCGCGGCCAGCTCGTCCACCCGGCGGCCGCGGATGAACTCGAGCGCCGTCTCGCGGGCCTCCCGGACGGCGGCCGGGTCCTCGACGCCGCGCAGCCGGAACATCGCCTGCCGGCGGGCGAAGCGCAGCAGGTCGCGCCCGTCGAAGAACCCGCGGGCGTGCAGGCCCCGCGCCAGGTGGAACAGGGAGGCCCCCTGCAGGACCGTCCCGTCCAGGTCGAAGAAGGCGGCCGCGGTCGCGGCCGCAGCGGCGTCTCCGCCGGGCGCAGCGCCGGCCGCCCGGGCAGCGCGCTCCGCGGACGCCTCTCCGGCGACGCGGGCCGCCGCGGGGCTCCGGCGGAACCACCTCATGGCCCGACCGTACCCGGGGCGGCGGGACGCGGGGGCGAGCGGTGCGAGGATCTGGGCATGCCTGCAGCCCTGCCCCGCATCGTCCTCGTCGGCAAGCCGGGCTGCCACCTGTGCGAGGCGGCCCGCGCCACGGTGGCCCGCGTCGCTGCGGACACGGGCGAGGAGTGGGTCGAGCACAGCATCCTCGACGACCAGCAGCTGCACGAGCGCTACTGGGAGCGGATCCCCGTCCTGCTGGTCGACGGCGTCCAGGTCGACTACTGGCACGTCGACGAGCAGCGGATGCGGGCCGCCCTCGCGCGCGGGCGCCGACTCTAGCGCTGCTCCGGCCACCGCGCGGCGGCTTTCCCGCAACAGGAGAACTTCTCTTCCCGTTCGTTTGTGCGAGCAACCGTCGGTTGCCACACCCTTACACGACGTTGATGCGCCCGTAACACGCCCCCGCAAGAGTTCCGGCGCGCCCTCGTTGGGGCGTTCTTCCGTGCTCTGTACGAGAGGCTTTCCATGGCGGTCACGCGACGGCAGTTCCTCCAGCAGGTGGGCATCACCGGTGGTGCTGGAGTCATGTTCTCCACGATGGGCGCGATGGGCCTGGCGCCCGCGGCCGAGGCGAAGGCGGCGCCCTTCCGTGCGCCGAAGAAGTCCGACTTCTCGCTGACGGGGAAGGCGCACAAGAACGTCCTCATCCTCGGCGCGGGGATCGGCGGCCTCACCGCCGCGTACCACCTGCAGAACGCGGGGTACGACGTCACGATCCTCGAGGCCAACAACCGGCCCGGCGGCCGCAACTTCACCGTCCGCAAGGGTGACACCGTGACGGACCTGCGGGGCGAGACCCAGGAAGCCACGTTCACCCGTGGCGAGTACATGAACGCCGGCCCGGGCCGCCTGCCGCAGAACATGGTCACCCTCGACTACTGCCGTGAGCTGGGCGTGCCGATCGAGCCGTTCATCAACCAGAACGCGGACGCCTACCAGTACCGCGAGGGCACCACCGGCGTGTCCAACCGGCCGATCCGGCACCGCGAGGCGAAGGCCGACGTCTACGGCTACGTCTCCGAGCTGCTCGCCAAGGCGACGGACCAGGGCTCGCTCGACAGCTACCTCACGCCGACCGACAAGGACGCGCTCATCGCGTTCCTGCGCAACTTCGGCGCCATCGGCAACAAGGTCGCCGGTGACGCGGCCGCCAGCTACAAGTACACCGGCACCAGCCGGCGCGGCTACGTGCGCGCACCCGGCGCCGGCTTCGACGAGGGCGAGATCGCCCCGCCCTTCGCCATGCAGGACGTGCTGGCGGCCGGGCTCGGCAACTACTTCTCGTTCGAGTTCGGCTGGGACCAGGCCATGATGATGTTCCAGCCCGTCGGGGGCATGGACGCCATCCCGTACGCCTTCGAGAAGGCGATCGGCAAGGAGAACTTCCGCTACGAGGCGGAGATCACCAACATCGAGAACACCTCGACCGGCGTCAAGGTGCAGTACCTCTCCCGTGGCCGCCACATGCGCGAGGTCTGGGCCGACTACGTCATCTGCAACATCCCGCCGCAGATCGTCGCCAAGACGCCCTCGAACCTTCCCGCCGACATCGTCGCGGCCAACGCGTACGCCTCGAAGTCCCGCAGTGGCAAGCTCGGCATCGAGTACAACCGGCGCTGGTGGGAGGAGGACGAGCGCATCTACGGCGGCATCACCAACACCAACATGGACCTGTCGAACATGTGGTACCCGTCGTACGGGTTCCACGGCGAGCGCGGGGTCGTCATTGGCTACTACAGCTCGTCGGCGAACTACGGCAACGTGAACCACGCGGCCCGCGTCGAGCGCGCTCTCGCCCAGGGCGCCAAGATCCACGGCGAGAAGTACAAGCAGGACATCAAGTCGACGTTCAGCATCTCCTGGGACCTGGTCAAGTACCAGGAGGCGGCCTGGAACTCCTGGCCCTCTCGGACGAACGGCCACTACGCGAAGCTGCTCGAGCCCACGGGCAACGTCTACTTCGTCGGCGACCACCTGAGCAACACGATCGCCTGGCAGCACGGCGCCATCGAGTCCGCCCGCTACGCCATCACCAAGCTGCACGAGCGCGTGCTCAGCCGCTGACCTCTGCCAACTCCATGAAGGGTGTTTCCATGAACTTCGCATCTGCGAAGGTGCGCTCGGCCCTGCCGTCGCGCCGTGCGCGCATCGGCGTGCTGGCCGCGGCGGGCATGCTGGTCGCCGGTGGCGGCTTCACCGCCGGCGCGGTCGCCGACGGCCCGTCGATCCCCAAGTCGCGCACGGCCGTCACGATCCTGCCGGCCGGCCAGGCCAACCCGTCGATCGCGAACGGTGTCGCGTTCGCCAAGAACGTCGCGCTCTACAACTCGAGCGGGATCGGCCCGTCGGGGCTCAACACCGCGGCGCCCGCAGGGACCCCGGAGCGCTACATCGACACGGCGATCTTCCCGGGCGGCGTGCTGCCGCAGGGTGTGACGGTCACCGAGGCGCAGGCGATCAACAACCTGCGCCGCATCGGGGAGAACCTGTCCGCGATGGGCCTGACCTACAAGGACGTCGTCACGATGCGTGTCTTCCTCGACGCGCCTCCCGGGGCGGCCCGCGCCGACTACGCCGGCTGGAACCGCGCGTACCGGCAGTACTTCGCCAACACCAACCTGCTCACCGGCGCGACGATCAACGTCCCGCTCGGCACCGCCCCCGCGGCGCCGCCGCTCTTCGTCAACCCGACCCGCGTCTCCCGGTCGACGCTCGAGGTGGCCAGCCTCGCCGTCGAGGGCTGGCTGATCGAGATCGAGGTGGACGCGGTCTACCCGCGCTGACCCCGGTTGCCGCAGCACCGACCTGTCACCGGCCCCGTCCTCGCCTCCTGGCGAGGGCGGGGCCGACGCGTGCCGCCGGGCGTGTGGCGTAGGGAACATTTCCCGGCAGCGGCAGGGCGTGCATTCACCCGCGCCGGGCAGCGAGCGCGCCCGGAAGCCCTGAGGTGCAGCGTTCCTCGCGTGCGGACGGGTACGCCGACACTCGCGGCTTAGGGTCGCCTTACCGGCTCGAGGGGCGTCGCGGCGATGATCACCGACTTTGTTCCAACGTTCACAAACACGTAGCCTGTGCGGCGCCCCACCAGGACTTTCAGGGAGTGCGAGCCCCCGAGTGACCGACCGCCGGACCGACCCACCCGTCGACGTCGACGACGCGGTGCTCGGCACCCCTCGGACGGCGCCGGAGGTCCCTGTCGGGGATACGGGGCCGGCCTCGCGCGGGATCCCCGAGGCTACCGTCGCCCGTCTGCCCATCTACCTGCGCGTCCTCGGCGCGCTGGCCGACGCGGGCACCCGCACCGTCAGCTCGGACGAGCTCGCGGCGCTGGCCGGGGTCGGGTCGGCGAAGCTGCGCCGCGACCTGTCGCACCTGGGCTCCTACGGCACCCGCGGGGTCGGCTACGACGTCGACCACCTCGCCTACCAGGTCAGCCGTGAGCTCGGTCTCACCCAGGACTGGCCGGTGCTCATCGTCGGTGTGGGAAACCTCGGCTCCGCACTGGCCGGCTACGCCGGCTTCGCCTCGCGCGGGTTCCGCGTCTGCGCGCTCGTCGACGCCGACCCCGCCGTCATCGGGACCACGGTGCGCGGGCTGCCGGTGCAGCCTGCCGCCGACCTCGAGGACGTCGTGCGCCGCACCGGCGCGTGCATCGGCGTCCTCGCCACCCCCGCGCCCGTCGCGCAGCCCATGTGCGACCGGCTCGTCGCCGCAGGCGTGCGGAGCATCCTCAATTTCGCGCCGGTCGTGCTCACCGTCCCCCCCGACGTGGACGTGCGCAAGGTCGACCTGTCCATGGAGCTGCAGATCTTGGCCTTCAAGGAACAACGCAAGACGACGAAGGCCATGGCCTCGGGCGAGGCCCTGGGCGCGGCCGTGGGAGGGGCGCAGTGACACTGCTCGCCGTCGGCCTGTCGCACCGGACCGCGCCGGTCCCGGTGCTCGAGCGCGCCGCCGTCCCCGCGTCCGACGTGCCGGACGTCCTGCTGGCCGCGGTGGCCGCCGACCACATCGCCGAGGCGGTCGTGGTGTCGACGTGCAACCGGGTCGAGGTCTACGCAGAGGTCGACAAGTTCCACGGCGGCGTCGCCGCGCTCGGGGAGCTGCTCTCCAAGCGGTCGGGGATGACGCTGGAGGAGCTGACCCCGCACATCTACGTGCACTACGAGGAGCGCGCCGTCGCCCACCTGTTCTCGGTGGCGGCCGGGCTGGACTCCATGGTCGTCGGCGAGGGGCAGATCCTCGGCCAGGTCAAGCAGGCGCTGCGCACCGCGCAGGAGACCGGGACCGCCGGCCGGGTGACCAACGAGCTGCTCCAGGCCGCGCTGCGGGTGGGCAAGCGCGCCCGTCACGAGACGGGCATCGACCGGGCCGGCCAGAGCGTCGTCGGGGTCGGGCTCGGATTCGCGGCGGCGGCGTTCGGCGGCGAGGGCATCGACGTCCTGGCCGGCGGCAGCCTCACCACGCTCGACGGGCTGGCCGGCCGGTCCGCGCTCGTCGTCGGTGCCGGCTCGCTCAGCGCGCTGGCCGCGACCACCCTCGCCCGCGCCGGAGCCGTCGACATCGTCGTGGCCAACCGCACCCCTGAGCACGGCCGGCGCGTCGCCGCCGCCGTCGGCGGGCGGCACGTCACGCTCGACGGGCTCGAGGACGCGCTGGCGACGGCCGATGTCGTGGTCTCCTGCACCGGCGCGCTCGGGACGGTCATCTCCGCCGACGTCGTGGAGCGGTCGGTCGCGCGGCGCACGGCGGCCGGACGCCCCGGCGACCTGGCCGTCGTCGACCTCGCCCTGCCGCGCGACGTGGACCCCGAGGTGGCGCAGCTGCCCGGCGTCACGCTCATGGACCTGGAGAAGGTCGGCGCGCTCGTCGCGGCGCAGGAGGGCGGGCCGGACGTCGCCTCCGCGCGCCGCATCGTCGCCGACGAGGTCGAGGCCTTCCTCGCCTGGCAGCGGGCCGCCAGCGTCGCGCCGACGGTCGTGGCGCTGCGCGCCCGGGCCGAGACGGTGGTGCAGACCGAGCTCGAGCGCCTCGCCGGCCGGCTGCCGCAGCTGGACGAGCGCGTGCGCCGCGAGGTCGACCAGGCCGTACGCCGCGTCGTCGACAAGCTGCTGCACGCGCCGACCGTGCGGGTGAAGCAGCTGGCCGACGAGCCGGTCCCGGTCTCGTACGCCGAGGTGCTGCGCGAGCTGTTCGACCTCGGCCCCGGCCCGGCGCAGGCGCTGTCGCGCCCGGTGGTCGAGGAGCCCGGCACGACCGGGGTCGACCCGCTCTCGCAGACCGACCTGCTGGCCGCGCCCGAACGGCGCCGGCCGTGACCGCGCCGCTCCGGCTGGGCACGCGGCGCAGCGCCCTCGCGCTCGCCCAGTCCGGGCACGTGGCCGACGCGGTGCGCGCCGCCACCGGGCGCGAGGTGCAGCTGGTCGAGGTCACCACGCTCGGCGACGTCTCGCGGGAGGCGCTGACCGCCCTCGGCGGCACGGGCGTGTTCGTCAGCGCGCTGCGCGAGGCGCTGCTCGCCGCCGAGGTGGACTTCGCGGTCCACTCGCTCAAGGACCTGCCCACCGCGGCGCCCGACGGCATCGGGCTGGCCGCCGTGCCGGTCCGCGAGGACCCGCGCGACGCGCTCGCCGCCCGCGACGGGCTCACGCTCGGCGAGCTGCCGGCCGGCTCCCGGGTCGGGACCGGGTCGCCCCGCCGGGCGGCGCAGCTCGCGGCGCTCGGGCTCGGCCTGCAGACGGTGCCGATCCGCGGCAACGTCGACACCCGGCTGCGCCTCGTCACCGACGGCGAGGTGGACGCCGTGGTGCTCGCGCGTGCCGGGCTGTCCCGGCTCGGCCGGCTCGACGAGGTGACCGAGACGCTCGACCCGCTGCAGATGCTGCCCGCGCCCGGTCAGGGGGCGCTCGCGGTGGAGTGCCGCCTGGACGACACCGCCACCGCGCAGCTGCTCGCCGTGCTCGACGCCCCGCTCACCCGCGCCGCCGTCACCGCGGAGCGCGCTCTGCTGGCGGCGCTCGAGGCCGGCTGCGCCGCCCCGGTCGGGGCGCTCGCCGAGACGGCCGAGGGCGACGACGGGCCCGAGATCTACCTGCGGGGGGTGGTCGCCGCGCCCGACGGGGCCGCCGTGCGGCTGTCCGCCACCGGGCCGCTCGCGGACGCGGACGGCCTCGGCCGCCGGCTGGCCGCCGAGCTGTTCGACGCCGGCGCCGCGGAGCTGATGCCTGACCGCCCGCCCGTACCCGGGCCGGATCCCCTGCCCAGACGTCCCAACCCACCCACAACACAGACAGGGGAGCGTGTGCCGTGACCCGCCCCGTCACGCAGAAGAAGCCCAGCGGCGAGAAGGTCTCGTCCGCCACGCCCTCCGGCGGCGTCGCCCTCGTCGGCGCCGGGCCCGGTGACCCGGCCCTGCTCACGGTCCGCGCCGTGGAGCTGCTCGGTACCGCCGACGTCGTCGTCGGCGACCTGACCCGCCACGAGGAGGTCCTCGCCCGGCACACGCGGGCGGACGTCGAGCGTGTCGACACCAAGGACGGCGGGCTCACCGACACCGAGCTCGCCCGCATCCTCGTCCGCCACTCGCGCGACGGCCGCAACGTCGTCCGGCTCTTCGCCGGCGACCCGTTCGTCGAGTCGCACGGCGCCGACGCGGCCGCCGCGCTCGCCAAGGCGAAGGTGCCCTTCGAGGTCGTCCCCGGGCTCTCCAGCGCCACCGCCGTCCCGGCGTACGCGGGGGTGCCGCTCACCTCCGCCAAGGCGCCGGAGGTGCGCGTCGTCGACGTGACCGCGAAGAACGTCTCGTGGGAGGCGCTCGCCGGCGGCAGCGCGACGCTGGTGCTGCTCAACGCCGCGCCCGAGCTCGCCGACGTCGCCGCCCGGCTCGTCGCTGCAGGCCGCTCGGCGAACACCCCGGTGGCCGTCACCTGCGAGGGCACGACGACCCGCCAGCAGACGGTGGTGTCGACGCTGGCCGCCGTGGCCGCGGACGCGGCCGGGGCCATCGCGGCGTGCGCGAGCGGCCAGGCGGTCGTCGTCGTCGGGGACGTCGTCTCCCAGCGCGAGAAGCTCTCCTGGTTCGAGACCAAGCCGCTGTTCGGCTGGCGCGTCCTCGTGCCGCGGACCCGCGAGCAGGCCGGGGCCCTGTCCGAGCAGCTGCGCTCCTACGGAGCCGTGCCCGAGGAGGTCCCGACGATCGCCGTCGAGCCGCCGCGCACGCCGCAGCAGGTCGAGCGCGCCGTCAAGGGCCTCGTCACCGGCCGCTTCGAGTGGATCGCCTTCACCTCCCGCAACGCGGTCAAGGCGATCCGGGAGAAGTTCGAGGAGTACGGCCTCGACGCGCGCGCGTTCTCCGGCATCAAGGTGGCCGCCGTCGGCGAGCAGACCGCGGCGGACCTGCGCGCCTGGGGGATCGTGCCCGACCTGGTCCCCAAGGGCGAGCAGTCCAGCGCCGGCCTGCTGGCCGAGTGGCCCGAGTACGACTCCGTCCTCGACCCGATCGACCGCGTCTTCCTGCCACGCGCCGACATCGCGACCGAGACCCTTGTCGAGGGGCTCACCGACCTCGGGTGGCAGGTCGAGGACGTCACGGCGTATCGCACCGTCCGGGCCGCGCCGCCGCCCGCGCCGGTCCGCGACGCGATCAAGTCCGGCGGCTTCGACGCGGTGCTCTTCACATCGTCCTCGACGGTGCGCAACCTGGTCGGCATCGCGGGCAAGCCGCACGCCACGACCGTCGTCGCCTGCATCGGCCCCGCGACGGCGAAGACCGCCGAGGAGCACGGCCTGCGGGTCGACGTCCTCGCGGCCGAGCCGTCGGTGTCGGCGCTCGCCGCCGGCCTGGCCGAGTACGGCACCGCGCTGCGGCTCGCCGCGGCCGAGGCGGGGGAGCCGGTGCTCCGCCCCTCGGAGAAGCGGCCGTCTGCGCGGAGGAAGGCCAGCAAGTGACCGGCTTCCCCGCGGTGCGCCCGCGTCGGCTGCGGTCGACGCCGGCGCTCCGCCGCCTGGTCGCCGAGACCACGGTCGAGCCCCGGCAGCTGGTGCTGCCGGTGTTCGTCCGCGAGGGCATCGACGTGCCGGTCCCGATCGGGTCGATGCCGGGTGTGGTGCAGCACCCGCTCGACGGCCTGCGCAAGGCGGCGGCCGAGGCGGCCGCCGCCGGGGTCGGGGGGATCATGCTCTTCGGCATCCCGGCCGCGAAGGACGCCGTGGGCTCGGCCGGCACGGACCCCGACGGGATCCTGCAGCAGGGCCTGCGCGCCGTCGTCGAGGAGGCGGGGGACGCGCTCGTCGTCATGAGCGACCTGTGCCTCGACGAGTTCACCGACCACGGCCACTGCGGCGTGCTTGCGGCCGACGGGTCCGTGGACAACGACGCGACGCTGGTGCGCTACGCCGAGATGGCGATGGTTCAGGCCGAGGCCGGCGCCCACGTCGTCGCGCCCAGCGGGATGATGGACGGCCAGGTGGGCGTCATCCGAAGCGCACTTGACGAGTCCGGCTTTGGCAACGTGTCGGTGCTCGCCTATTCAGCGAAGTACGCTTCGGCGTTCTACGGGCCCTTCCGCGAGGCGGTCGACTCCTCGCTGAAGGGGGACCGGCGGGCGTACCAGCAGGACAGCGCCAACGCCCGCGAGGCGCTGCGCGAGGTGCGGCTCGACCTCGCCGAGGGCGCGGACATGGTCATGGTGAAGCCGGCCTCGGCCTACCTCGACATCCTGCGCGCCGTCGCCGACGAGTCCGACGTGCCCGTCGCGGCCTACCAGGTGTCGGGGGAGTACGCCATGATCGAGGCCGCCGCCGCCAACGGGTGGATCGACCGCGACCGCGCGGTGCTGGAGTCGCTGACCGCCATCCGCCGCGCCGGCGCGGACTTCGTGCTGACCTACTGGGCGACCGAGGCCGCCGGGTGGCTGCGCAGCGCCCGCTGACGCTTGGCCTCTGCCCTCACCCTCACGCGCCGATCATGCACGTCCGGCGAGTTGTCCACAGCTGAGCGGCTGTGGACAACTCGCCATGACTGCATGATCAGCGAGGGGGTGGGGGTGGAGCAGTCCTCGGACCGACCTCGTCACCTGCAGCCCGGTTCCTGAAGGATCGCGAAGACTTCGGCCCGCCCAGCTGCCGGGGGCGGCGCAGCGGCGTACCGTCGAAGCCAGCCCGGCTCGAGCATCCCCCGTCTCGAGCCGGGCCTCGGGGCTCTCAGGGCTGTACGCCCGCCGCCAGCCGCCGCGCCCGCGCCAGCTGCTCCGGGGTGTCGCAGTCGGTCCACGGCGCCGGCCCGTCCCCTGCTGCCGGCACGCCCACCCGCGGCAGACCCTGCAGCAGCCGTCGCAACGGCAGCCCGTCGACCTCGCCCGCGCGCTCGACCGCGGCCCGCAGCGCCGATGTCGGCCACATCCCGCACAGCAGCTGCTCGGCACCGCTGCCGTCGACGTAGAGCGCCCCCTCGCCGGCGCCGGCGCCCAGCTCCCGCCGCAGCCGGTCCACCGCATCCGGTGTCAGGAACGGCAGGTCGGCCGACAGCAGGGCGACCACGGGCTCGGTGACGAGCCGTACGCCGGCGGCCACCGCGGCGGCCGGCCCGCCGCCAGGGGGCTCCTCGCGGGCCCAGGACACGGGGCGCGACGTCTGCCGCTCCGGCCCCACGACCACCGTCGTCGCGGACGAGGCGACCGCGTCGAGCACGCGGTCGAGGAGCGGCCGCCCGCCGACGAGGGCCGCGGTCTTGTCCGCGCCGCCCATGCGCCGCGCGGCGCCGCCGGCCAGGACGACCGCCGCGTACGCAGGCAGCCCGCCCTTCATGCGGGGCCGGCCGCCTCGGCGGTCGGGATCTGCGCCACCGCCCGCTCGGCCAGCGCGCGCAGGGCCGCGCCGTCGGCGCCGGAGCGGCCGGCGGCGTACCCGACGAGGAACGTCGTCAGCGGCGCGGCGGGGCGTGCCACGCCGTGCGCGGCGTCACGGGCGAGGTCGAGGACGAGGTCGCGCACGTCGGTGCCGGCCAGCTGCTCGGGCAGGCCGAGCTCCCGGACGAGGCGGTCGGTCCAGTCTTCGAGGCGGCTCACGCCGCACATCCTGCCGCGCGCCGCCGGTGGCTCAGGCGGAGGGCGCCGGCGTGGCCGCTGGCGCCGCCTGCGGCGGCGTGCCGGGCGTAGTCGTTGCCCCGCGGCTCGGGGTGGCCTTCGCCGTGGGCGTGGGGGCCGCCGGAGCCGGCGAGGCCGTCGGGGTCGGCTTCGGGGTCGGCTTCGGGGAAGGAGCCGTCGCGGGCGTCCCGGCCGGCGTGGGCTTCGCGGCCGGCGGCTGCACCGGCGAGGCGGGCTGGGACGCGGAGACCGTCGGGGTGGGCTTCGGCCGGTCGGGCACGACCGGGGTGGGCAGCGCCGCCGTCAGGCCGGTGGCGTACGCGTGCGACAGCATGAGCACGTCGTAGACGTACGTGTCGCTGCGGTTGTAGCTGAAGACGGCCGCCTGCCGGCCCTCGAGCGCCGAGACGTCGCGGCCGCCGGAGCAGAGGTAGAGCCCGGCGGCCACGGCCGCATCGTCGAGGTCGTGCGGGTCCTCGACCCCGTCGCCGTCGCCGTCCGCGGCCACCATCGCCCAGGTGGTCGGGATGAACTGCATGGGCCCGACGGCGCGGTCGAACTCGGTGTCGCCGTCGAGGCGGCCGCCGTCGGAGTCGAGGATGCGGGCGAACGCCACGCCGTCCAGCCGGGGGCCCAGGATCGCGGGGCTGGCCTTGCCGTCGGTGCCGAGCACGCTGCCGCCGAAGCGGCCGTGGTTGGACTCGACCCGCCCGATGGCGGCGAGCAGCGACCAGTCCAAATGGCAGCCGGGCTCCCATCGACCGAGCAGGATCTGCGCCCGGCGGTACGCCGTCAGGGCGGCCACCGGGATGCCGCTGCGGGTGAGCTCGGAGGGCACGACGCGTGCGGACGTCGCCTGTTCCGGGGCCGCCGCGGGGGGCGTGGTCGGCCCGGTCAGGCCGCCGGCGCGCAGCTCCGCGCCGAGCGGGGAGACGGCCGGGTCCTCCGGCACGGCGATGGCGACGACGGGCGACGCGGGCGCTGCCGCCGGCGCGGGCGCCGGCGGGCGGGGCGCGGCGGACGCGCCGATCCCGGCGAGCGCCACCGTGACGACGGTGGTCGAGCCGAGGACCCGGCCCCGGTCAGGCGTCCAGCGCGGCAGGCGCATGCGGTGGCGGCTCCTCGGCTCTGGACGTTGGCTCGGCCGCTGCCGGCCGGGGGTGGAAAACGCCACATAGCACTGTGCCGCATCTCCCTCCGGAACTGAACGCCGGCCGGGCGTCGGGCATTTCACACGCGCGGAACGTACGCGACACACACGAGGGCCACCCTGAGGCGTCTCCGCGGCCGGGCTGGGGAAGGAGAGGGGCCACGATCGCCCGGAAACCGGCCCCGAAGGACACGCGCTGCACCGACGGAGTCACGGATCGGAGACTTTCTTGGCTGAGGACCTCCAGACACGGGGGGTGGGCACGGCCGTCGACGGCCTGCCCGCCGGGGCCGCTGTCTTTGCCGGGATCGCCGCGCTGCCGGACGCCACCACGCTGGGGGTCGAGGAGGAGTTCCACGTCGTCGACCTCACGACCCGCGAGCTCGTCCCGCGCGCCCCCGAGCTGCTGGAGCGGCTGCCGACCGGGAAGTTCCTCGGCGAGCTGCACCGCAGCGTGGTCGAGACCAACAGCGAGGTCGCCACCGGCCTGGACGAGCTGCGCGCCGACCTCGTCCGGACCCGGCGTCTGCTCGTCGGGGTGGCCGACGCCGCCGGCCTCGGAGTGGCGGCCACCGGCTCGGTGCCACTCGTCGACGTGCACGCGCTGGAGATCACGCCGACCACCCGCTACCGGCAGATGCTCGACGAGTATCAGCTGCTCGCCCGCGAGCAGCTGATCTGCGGGGCGCAGGTGCACGTCGGGCTCGCCGACCGGGACATGGCGGTCGCCGTCGCCCAGCGGCTCGCCCCGGAGCTGCCGATCCTGCTGGCGCTCACCGCCAGCTCCCCGTACTGGATGGGCGCGGACAGCGGCTACGCGAGCATGCGCTCGCTGGTCTGGCAGCGCTGGCCGACGGCCGGCCTCAGCGGGTCGATCTCGACCGCGGCCGAGCACGACGCCCTGGTCGCCGACCTCGTCGCGTCCGGCGCCATCAGCGACCCCAAGATGATCTACTTCGACGTACGCCCCTCGGCCCACCTGCCCACGCTCGAGCTGCGCGTCGGCGACGCCTGCCCGGACGTGGAGTCCGTGGTGCTGCTGGCGGGCCTCTTCCGGGCGCTGGTGCGCCGCGAGCGCGAGGCCGTGCTCGCCGGCCGGCCGCTGCTGCTGCCGCAGGCGCCCATGCTGCGCGCGGCCATGTGGCGTGCGGCCCGCTCCGGGCTCGAGGACAACCTGCTCGCGCTCGCCCAGTCGCCGCGCCCGGTGCCTGCGGACATCGCGGTGACCGGGCTGCTGGACCGGGCGCGCCCCTACCTGGAGGACACCGGCGACTGGGAGCAGGTCAGCGAGCTCGCCCGGCGGGCCTGCGCCAACGGGAGCTCCGCCGCTCAGCAGCGGCGGGCGTACGAGCGGAGCGGGCGCCTGACCGAGGTCGTCGACCTCGTCCTCCGGCAGACCCGGTCGGCGCCGGACGCGAGGTCGTCGGAGCCGGTGGCCGGGGACAGCGGGCTGTACGGCCACTACGTCGCCGGCGGTGACGAGGCCCTCGCCGGGACCGAGCCGCTGCCCGCGTACGCCGGGGTGCTCGCCGCGCTCGACCGGCTGGGGGCGGCGGGGCTGCGCCGGCGGGAGACCGCCCGCGACGACGAGCAGCGCGCCCGCGGGGTGACCTTCATGGTGGCGGGGGAGGCCAGCACCCGGCTCTTCCCGGTCGACCTCGTGCCGCGGATCGTGCCGACGGACGAGTGGGGGGCGCTGCAGGCCGGGCTGACCCAGCGCGTCCGGGCCCTGGACGCGTTCCTGCACGACGTCTACGGCGAGCGGGCCGCGATCGCCGACGGCGTGATCCCCGGCTGGGTCGTCGACAGCGCCCCGGGGCTGCGGTCGTCCGGGGCGCTGATGCGCCGGCAGCGGGTGCGCGCCCACATCAGCGGGATGGACCTCGTGCGCGACGGCGACGGCGGCTGGTTCGTGCTGGAGGACAACCTGCGCGTGCCCTCCGGCATCGGGTACGCCGTGCAGAACCGGCGGCTGACCAAGGCGGTCATGCCCGACCTGCCGCTGCCGCCGCAGGTCCTCGACGTCGAGCGCACGCCGCAGCTGCTGCGGGCGGTGCTCGAGCAGGCCGCGCTGCCGGGGGCCGCCGACAGCCCGGGCGTCGTCCTGCTCAGCGAGGGGCCGGCCGGCTCGGCGTGGTTCGAGCACCGGATGCTGGCCGAGGAGATGGGCGTCCCGGTCGTCGTGACCACTGACCTCGTCGTGCAGGACGGCACCGTGCTCCTCGTACGCGGTGGCACCCGCAAGCGGGTCGACGTGATCTACCTGCGGATCGGCGAGAACGACCTGCTCCACGCCCCGAGCGCGGACGGCTGGCCGCTCGGCCCGCCCCTGCTGGCCGCGGTCGACGCCGGGCGCGTCGCCCTGGCCAACGCCCCGGGCAACGGGGTGGGCGACGACAAGGCGGTCTACGCGTACGTCGCGGACTTCGTGAAGTACTACCTGGGTGAGGAGCCGCTGCTCGCGTCCGTGCCGACGTACCTCTGCGGGGTCCCCGAGCAGCGCGAGCACGTGCTCGCGCGGCTGCCGGAGCTGGTGCTCAAGCCGGTCGACGGCTACGGCGGGGAGGGGGTGCTCATCGGCCCGACGGCGACCGAGGAGGAGCTGGAGACCGGCCGGCGGCAGATGCTGGCCGCGCCCCACCGCTGGATCGCCCAGGAGACCGTGCAGCTGTCCACCCACCCGACGTTCGACGGCAGCCGGCTCGACCCGCGCCACGTCGACCTGCGCGCCTTCGTCTTCCTGGGCGACGAGGCGGCTGTCGCGCCGGCGGCACTGACCCGGGTGGCGCCGCAGGGCAGCATGATCGTCAACTCCTCGCGGGGCGGCGGGTCGAAGGACACGTGGCTGCTCGGTTGATTTGCCTCGGCCGCGGTCGATCACGCAGGGTGGCGCCGTGAGCGACAGGGGCAGCGACGGGCAGGCTGCGCTGCAGCACCGGACGGCGAGCCCGACCGGGACACCGCAGCTGCCGGTGCCCGAGGACGTCTACAGCAGCTGGTCGCCGACGGCGTCCCCGGACGGCACGCAGATCGCGTTCGTCTCCGACCGCAGCGGCGAGCCGCGGGTGTGGTTGGCCGAGCCGCGCGACGGGCGCCTCACCGGGTGGGCGCGGCTCGCCGCAGACTTCGGCCGGGTCGACATGGTGAGCTGGTCGCCGGACGGCAAGTGGCTGGCCTGCTCCGTGGCGGCGCACGGGCGCTCGCGCAGCGAGGCCTGGATCGTCCGGCCCGACGGCACCGGGCTGCGGCTCGTGGGCGGCCGGGGCGACACCAACGCCACGATCGGCACCGGGCGCGGGCACGCGTGGGTGGAGGACGGGCGGCTGCTCGTCACCGAGACCGGGGCCCTCTCGCGCGCCCTCCTCGTCGACCCGCTGAGCGGGGACCAGGAGGTCGTGGCCGAGGGGTCGCTGCTGACCCTGCTCGACGTGGACCGCTCCGGCCGCCGCGCGCTGCTGCGGCGCGGCCCCCGGGGGGCACGCAGCCTCTTCGTCGTCGACCGCGAGCAGGGCGTCGAGATCCCGGTGGTCCCGGGCCCGGGCGAGGGGTCCACCGACGCCGGGGTGGTGTCGGCGGACGGTGAGGTCGTCTACGCCCGCACGGACGTCGGGCGAGAGCTCGTCGCGCTCGTCGCGGTGCCGCTGAACGGCGACGCGCCCCGCGTCGTGGCCCAGCGCCACGACGCCGACCTCGCCGACATCGCGCTCTCCCCGGACGGCCGGTCGATCGCGCTGGTCTGGAACGTCCTCGGGGGGCGCAGCGCGCTGAGCCTGCTCGACCTCGACGACGACAGCCAGCGCCAGCTGGACCCGCTGCCGCGCGAGGTCATCGACGACGTCCGCTTCACCCCTGACGGACGCCGGCTCCTGCTGACGGCCGAGGGCTGGGCCGACCCGCGCGGGGTCTGGGCCCTGGACCCCGGCACGCGCGAGGCGCAGCCGCTCAGCTCCACCGGTGGCCGGGTGCTGCTCAGCTCGCCCGCGGCGACGACCCATTCGGTCGACCGCGGGACGCTGGCCGCGCCGCAGCTGCGCTGGCTGCTCTCCGACGACGGCACGCCGGTGACCGGCTGGCTCTACCGGCCGTCGCACGCCGGCCCGTGGCCCACCATGATCCACCTGCACGGGGGTCCGGAGGCGCAGGAGCGGCCCGTCTACAACTCGCTGTTCCAGTCGCTGGCCGCGGCGGGCGTCGCGGTGTTCGCGCCCAACGTGCGCGGCTCGGCGGGCTTCGGGCGCACCTTCGTCCACGCCGACGACCTGGGCCGGCGCTACGGCGCGATCCGGGACGTCGCGGCGTGCGCGGCGTACCTCACGGAGTCCGGCATCGCGCCCCGGGGCAAGGTCGGCGTCATGGGCCGCTCCTACGGCGGCTACCTCACCCTGGCCGCGCTGGTCTCCGACCCCGAGCTCTACGCCGTGGGCGTGGACGTCTGCGGCATGAGCGACTTCGCGACGTTCTACGAGCACACGGAGCCCTACATCGCCGCGGCTGCGGTCAGCAAGTACGGCCATCCCGAGCGCGACCGCGAGCTGCTGCACGACCTGTCGCCCATGACCCACATCGACAACCTGCGCGCCCCGCTGCTCGTCGTCCACGGCGCCGAGGACACCAACGTCCCCGTGATCGAGGCCGACCAGGTCGTCGCCGCGCTGCAGGAGCGCGGGGTCGAGGTGCGCTACTGGCGGGTCGAGGGCGAGGGCCACGTGCTGCTCGCGACGCCCAACCGCGTGCGGTTCGTGCAGGAGACGGTCGACTGGGTGTGCAGGCACCTCGGGGTCCGCTAGCGAGCTCCCGGGCCACCCACCGTGGCGGCGGGCCCGGAACGCCGTCCACGCCACCGGCTCGGGCTGCGCACCTGCGACCGCCGTCTGATCGTCGGGCGTCAGTGGTCGTGCGGGCAGCCACTCCGGCCGAACGATCGGACGCGCGGCTTCGGGCTCGGGTACGCCACAGCGGGCGCCGTGCGCCCCGGCCCGGCCGGCGTCAGCCGTGGGCGATCAGTCCGCCAACGCGCTCGCGACCAGCGTGTCCACCCGCTCGGCGCAGAAGATGCGGTCGGCCACGAGCAGTGCCATCCCGGCGACGCCGGCGTGCGGCCCCAGCTCGCTGCGCACGATCTGCAGGTTGCGAGTGGCCAGTGGCAGCGAGCGCCGGTAGACCATCTCGCGGATGCCCGCGAACAGGATCTGGTCGGTGGTGGCCAGCTGCCCGCCGACGACGACCGCGCGCGGGTTGAGCAGGTTGACCGCGTCGGCGATGGCCTCGCCGAGGATCCGGGCGGCCCGCCGGGCGACGCGGACGGCGGTGTCGTCGCCGGTGCGGACGAGCGCGACCGCGCTGTCGACGTCGTGGACGTCGTGCCCGGCGGCGCGCAGGTCGCGCACGAGGGCCCAGCCGCCGGCGTACGCCTCGACGCAGCCGCTGTTGCCGCAGCGGCAGTCGGGCTCCTGCTCGACGTCGAGGACCGTGATGTGGACGTGGCCGAGGTCGCCCGCCGCGCCGTCCGCCCCGTGGTGCAGCTGCCCGCCGGCGATGATGCCGGTGCCGATCCCGGTCCCGGCCTTGACGAAGAGCAGGTGCTGGGCCTCGGGGTGGTGAGCGCGCTGCTCGCCCAGCGCCATCGCGTTCGCGTCCTTCTCGACGACGACCGGGCAGTCGTAGTGCTGGCCGAACCAGCCGGGGATGTCGTAGCGGTCCCAGCCGGTCATGATCGGCGGGCTCACGACCAGCCCCGCCGCCGCGTCGACCGGCCCCGGCACGTCGATCCCGACGCCCAGCACGTCCGTGGCCGGGCGCCCCGCGTCGGCGAGCAGGTCGGCGAAGACCGACCGGACGACGCCCAGGACCGGCTCGGGGCCGTCGGTGACCGAGCAGGCCACGGTCCGCTCGGCCTGCACAGCCCCCTTGAGGTCGCAGAGCGCCAGCCGGGCCCCGGTCGCGCCCACGTCCGCGACCAGGAGGACGCCCCGGTCGCGGTTGAACGCGAACTGGCCGGCCGGCCGCCCGCGGGTGCGCGCCTCCTCGGCCACGGGCACCAGCAGGCCGGCACCGAGCAGCGCCTCGAGGCGCAGGTTGACGGTGGAGCGCGAGAGCCCGGTCAGGCCGATGACGTCCGCCCGGGTCAGCTCCGCCTGGTCCCTGCGGAACAGCTCGAGCACCTCGGCCAGGCCCACCGTCGATCGCGGCGGGCCCACGGGTCGGGGAAGCGCTGGTGCGGTCACACGGGGAAGACTAGCGACGATTGACGACACTGCAAGGGGCAACTTCTATCCATAACAATCACATCACGCGCTTGTGATCGAGCAGAAGCCTCGTTACCTTCGGCGTACCAGAACCGGAAGGAGGCTCCTATGCGAGCCATGCGTGCTGCTCGACCCGCGGTGATGGGCGCCGTTGCGCTCACCGGCGCCCTGCTGCTCTCGGGCTGCGGCTCGGACGACAGCTCGGACGCCGCCGCCCCGACGGGTGGAGGCTCCGCTCCGGCGGGCGGCAGCGGCGAGCCCGTCGCGGCCGTCATCAAGGGCCTGGACAACCCCTTCTTCCAGACCATGCAGGAGGGCATCGAGAGCCAGGCCTCGACCTCCGGCACCACGGTCCAGGTGCAGGCCGCCCAGGCCATCACGGACACGACCGGCCAGGCGGACCGGCTGAGCGCCCTCGCCCAGCAGAGCTACGGCTGCTTCATCGTCAACCCGATCACGGGCAACAACCTGGTCCAGGGCCTGGCCCAGATCGCCGCGCGCGGCATTCCGGTGGTCAACATCGACCAGCCCGTGGACGCGGAGGCGGCCGAGGCGGCCGGCCTGGAGACCGCCACGTACATCGGCACCAACAACGTCAACGCCGGCAAGCTCGCGGGCGAGCAGATGGTCGAGGCCGTCGGCAGTGGCAAGGTCGCCGTCATCGGCGGGCTCGCCGGTGACGTCACCAGCGCCGCCCGCATCGAGGGCTTCACGCAGGCGATCGGGACCACGCTCACCGCGCTGCCGGTCCAGGCGGCCGACTGGGAGCGGCAGAAGGCGCTGACCATCGCGACCGACCTGCTGACCGCCAACCCCGACCTCAAGGGCATCTTCGCCGCGAACGACGACATGGGCCTCGGCGCCGCGCAGGCCGTCGCCAACGCCGGCAAGGCCGGCCAGGTCTCCGTCATCAGCGTGGACGGCAACAAGGACGCGCTGGAGGCCGTGCAGGCCGGGACGCTGACGGCGACGGTCGCGCAGTACCCGTACGCCATCGGCTCGCTCGGCGTGCAGGCCTGCGTCGCGGCCGAGCAGGGCAAGGACCTGCCGGAGAACATCGAGTCCCCGGTCGCCCTCGTGACCAAGGACGTCGCTGCCGACGCCATCGCCACGTTCCCCCAGCCGTTCGAGGAGTTCGACAACCCGCTGGCCGACCTCGCCGGCTGAGGCCCGTCGGCCTCGGCAAGCACAGGCGGAGCGCGATCGGAAGGATGAACATGCCAGACACCGCGATCAAGGGAAGCGGCCCTGCCGTCGGCAGCCCGGGCCCGGCGGGCGGGCCGACCCCGGCAGCGGGCGGCGCGGGTACGGGCCGGGCGGCGGTGCTGAGCCGGGCCAAGGACATCAGCTTCTGGGCCGAGTGGGCGGCCCTGATCGGCCTCGTCGCCCTCGTGGTGGTCTTCCAGGCCTCCGACACGACGTTCCTGTCGGAGGGCAACATCCGGGCGATGCTCACGGCGGCGGCGATCCTGATCGTCCTGTCGGTGGGGCAGACCTTCACCGTCGCCACCGGGGGCATCGACCTCTCGCTCGCGTCCACCATGACGTTCGGCGCGGTCGTCTTCGGTGTCGCCTACTCGGCGGACTGGCCCATCGTGCTCTGCTGCGCGGCCGCGGTCGTCGCTGGTGCCGTGGTCGGCGTGGTCAACGGCCTGCTCATCGGCAAGGGCAAGATCACCGACTTCATCGTCACGCTCGGAACCCTGTCTGCGGCTTCCGGTGTCGCGCTCGTCGTCGCCGACGGCAAGCCGGTCACCGTCATCGACCGGTTCCTGCTCCGTCTGTCCACCCAGGGCGTCGGCGTCTTCGGCTGGTCCGTCATCGTGGCTGCGGTGGTCGCCCTGGTCGCCCACGTCGTCCTCTTCCGCACGCGGTTCGGCACCCACGTCCTGGCCGCAGGCGGCAACTCCGAGGCCGCTGCGGCGACCGGCATCAGCCCGGCCCGCATCAAGATCGCGGTCTACACGATCAGCGGCACCGCGGCAGGCCTCGCCGCCGTGCTGCTCGTGGCCCGGGTGGGCGCGGCGGAGCCGGCCTCGAACACGTCGTTCCTGCTGAACTCCGTCGCCGCGGTGGTGCTGGGCGGCGTGAGCCTCGTGGGCGGCCGGGCCACGATCATCGGCCCGGTCGTCGGCGCCCTGCTCATCACGGTCCTGGCCAACGGCCTGACCCTGCTCGGCGTCTCGCAGTTCTACCAGCCCGTCGCCGTCGGCGCCGTCGTGGTGCTGGCCGCTCTCCTCACGAGGTTCCAGCGATGACGAACTCGCAAATTGGCGTTCAGCTGTCCCCGGCTCCCGCTGCGACCGCCCCGGGCGCGCCGCTGCTCGAGGCCCGCAACGTGTCGATCTCCTTCGGCAACGTCCGTGCGCTGCGCGACGTCGACCTGGTCCTGCGCCAGGGAGAGGTGACCGCGATCGTCGGCGACAACGGCGCCGGCAAGTCGACGATGGTGCGCTGCATCAGCGGCGTGCACCGCCCGGACGCCGGTGAGATCGTCTTCGACGGCAAGCCGATCGACTTCAGGTCGCCCGAGGAGGCGCGGGACGCGGGCATCGAGACGGTCCACCAGAACCTCGCCCTCGTCGAGGACCTCACGGTCTGGCAGAACCTGTTCCTCAACCGCGAGATCGTGACCCGCTTCGGGCCGGTGGCGTTCCTCAACCGCAAGGCGATGCAGCGCCGGGCCCAGGAGATGGTGTCCGGGCTGGCGGTCAACGTCCCGGCCGTGAACAGCCGCGTACGCCGCCTCTCCGGCGGGCAGCGGCAGGCCGTCGCGATCTGCCGCGCGGCCGGGTTCAGCTCCAAGCTCGTCATCATGGACGAGCCGACCGCAGCGCTCGGGGTCCAGGAGACGGCGCGTGTGGAGGAGCTCATCATCCGGCTGCGCGACGAGGGCCATGCGGTGCTGCTCATCAGCCACAACTTCGCGCAGGTCATGCGCCTCTCGGACCAGGTGTGGGTCATGCGTGCGGGCCGCTGCGTCGCGGGCCGCCGCACCGCCGAGACCACGGGCGAGGAGATCGTCGCTCTCATCACGGGGGCACAAGCGGCGTAGCCGCGCCATTCAGAGTCGTGGCGTAGCCGCGCCACGAGAGCCGGGCCGGGCCGGCCGCCTGCACGGGCCGGCCCGGCCGCCCCGGCCGCGCCACGTACACCCGCAAGGACAGGAGCTCCACCGTGACCACGACCAACCCGCTCGGCGTCCACGCCCTCGTCTGGGTCGGCGACACCTCGCCGGCCAGTGTCGAGACCGCCGTGGCCAGGACAAAGGCGGCCGGCTTCGACCTGCTCGAGATCTCGCTGCACGACTCGGTCAACCTCGACGTGCCCGCCGCCCGCACCCAGCTCGAGGAGGCCGGCGTCGCGGTCGCATGCTCTCGTGGCCTCGCCTTCGACGCGGACGTGTCGAGCGACGACCCGGGCACCGTCGCTCGCGGGGAGAAGCTGCTGCAGCAGTCGCTGGCGATCACCGGCGACCTCGGCGGCACGCACTTCACCGGCGCGCTCTACTCGGCGCTGGGCAAGTACGGCGCCCCGCTCACGCAGGCCGGCCGCCGCAACATCGTCTCGGTGCTGCAGGGCCTGGCCAAGGAGGCGCAGGGCCGCGGGATGACGCTCGGCCTGGAGATCTGCAACCGCTACGAGACCAACGTCATCAACACCGCGGCGGACGCGTTGCGGCTGGCCGACGACATCGGCGAGGACAACGTCCTCATCCACCTCGACACGTACCACATGAACATCGAGGAGGACGACCTCGTGCGCCCCGTGCACCTGGTGGGTGACCGGCTCGGCTACGTCCACATCGGCGAGAACCACCGCGGCTACCTCGGCTCGGGGCACCTGGACTTCACGTCGTTCTTCCACGCCCTGGCCGACATCTCCTACACCGGGCCGATCACGTTCGAGTCCTTCTCGTCCGCGGTCGTCGCGCGCGGGCTGTCCAACGACCTGGCCATCTGGCGCAACCTGTGGGACGACGGCGAGGACCTCGCGACGCACGCCCGCCGGTTCATCGCGAACGGCCTCGCCGCGGCCGCTCCGCGCGCCGCGGCCTGAGACGCTCGGAGCCATGGACCTCTCCGACCTCGTCGAGCGCGCCCGGTCCCTCGTCACCCCGGACGGCCCGCGTGCGGTCCTCGGCATCACGGGCAGCCCGGGCGCCGGCAAGTCGACCCTGGCCGAGGAGCTCCTGGCCGCGCTGCGCGACGTCCCGCCCGCAGGCCTGCCGGCCGGCGAGTGGGTGGCGCACCTGCCGATGGACGGCTACCACCTGGCCGACGTCGAGCTGGACCGGCTGGGGCGGCGCGGGCGCAAGGGGGCGCCCGACACGTTCGACGCGCACGGCTACGCCGCCCTGCTGGAGCGGGCCCTGCAGGAGACGGGCGAGACCGTGTACGCCCCGGCGTTCGAGCGGACGATCGAGCAGCCGATCGCGGGCAGCATCCCGGTCCTCCCGGCAGCCCGGCTCGTGATCACTGAAGGCAACTACCTGCTCCATGAGGGCCGGGCGTGGCGGCGGGCGCGGGCCGCGATCGCGGAGGTCTGGTACGTGGACCTCGACGAGGACGTCCGCCTCGCCCGGCTGGTCGCCCGGCACGAGCGGTTCGGCAAGGCGCCGGACGCGGCCCGGGCCTGGGTGCAGGACGTGGACCAGCGCAACGCCGAGCTCATTGCCGCCACCCGCGACCGGGCGGACCTCGTCGTGCCGAGCGCCCTCGTCGAGTCCCTGGGCGCGCCGCCCGCCGCGTAGCGCCGCGTCGGGCCCCGCCGCCGTACTGGATGAATGGCGCCTTCTGACGAACCTATCGTCAGAGGGCGCCATTCACCCGAAGCCGGTTGGGCGGGACGTCACATTCATCCGAGGGCCCGTGGCGCAACGACGACGGCCACGCGGCCACTCGACGGCAGTCACGACAGGCAGCGACGGCGGCCAAGGCACGCAGTGACGGCGGCGAGGCGTGCAGCAGCAACGGCGGCGACGACAGACCGCGACGGGCCGCGGAGCAGGCGCTACGGCACCGGGTGCCGCGCGTCGTAGCGCGCGAAGCCGGGCTGCACGGCTGCGAGCACGACGACGGCGGTGACGCAGCCGAGCCCGCCGAGCAGCGCGGCGGTCGAGTCGGCCGTCCACGAGGCGAGCGACCCGAGCACGAGGTCGCCGAGGCGCGGGCCGCCCGCGACGACGACGAGGAAGACGCCCTGCAGGCGCCCGCGCAGCGCGTCCGGGGTCGCCGCCTGCAGGATCGTCGACCGGAAGACCGCGCTGACCGCGTCGCACGCGCCCGCCGCGGCCAGGCACGCCGCCGCGGGCCAGATCAGCCAGTGCGTCGAGCTCTCGTCGTTGCCCGGCGCGGCCATGACGACGAGCCCGAACGACGCGACCGCACAGCCCCAGCCCGCGACGGAGACCAGCACCGCGAGGCCCTGCCGGCGTACGCCCCCGAGGGGCCCGGACAGCAGGCCGGCCGCCATGGTCCCGACCGCGATCGCGGCGGTCAGCACGCCGACGGTCCCGGGGCCGCCGCCGAGCACGCCGGCGGCGATCGCCGGGAACAGCACCCGGGGCAGCGCGAGGACCATGGCGGAGAGGTCGACGAGGAACGTCATGCGCAGGTTCGGCCGCCCGCGCAGGAAGCGCAGCCCGTCCAGCACCGACGCGAGCCCGGCGCGGACGACTTCGCCCTCGGGGCGCAGCGGCGGCAGGCCGGCAGCGCCGACGAGGGCCACCGCGAGCAGGGCGACCTCCACCGCGTACGTCATGGCGTAGCCGGCCCTACCCACGAGCAGGCCGGCCAGGAGCGGCCCGACGCCCATGGCGAAGCCCATCGAGAGCGAGTTGAGGGCGTTGCCCGCCGGCAGCAGCCGCGCCGGCAGCAGGCGCGGGACGATCGAGGCGCGGGCGGCCGAGCTGACGGCGTAGCAGCCCTGCTGCACGGCGACGAGGACGTAGAGCAGCCAGACGTCGTCGAGCGACAGCCCTGCCTGGAGGGCGAAGGCGGCCGCCACGGCCAGCATCCCGAGGCCGGTGACGAGGACCACCCGCCGCCGGTCGTGGGCGTCGGTGATGGCCCCGCCGTACAGGCCCATCGCGACCAGCGGGACGAGCGCGAACGCGCCCACCAGCCCGACCGCGAACGTCGAGCCGGTCACGTCGTAGACCTGTAGCCCCACCGCCACGGCGGTCAGCTGCGCGCCCGCGCCGGAGAGGCTGTTGCCGAGCCACAGCCGGCGGAAGTCAGGGATCTCGCGCAGCGGGGCCAGGTCGAGGAGCAGACGGGGCACTCGCTCGATCCTGCCTCACGGTCGCCCCGGGCAACGGCTACCCCTGACGGGCGGCCACCTCGAACCACACCGCCTTGCCGTTGTCGAGCCCGCGCGTGCCCCAGCGCTCGGCCAGTGCGTCGACGAGCCACATGCCGCGCCCGCCCTCGGCGTCGGGGTGGACCTCGGAGTCGACCAGCTGCGGCATCGACCGCTCCTCGTCGTGCACCTCGATGTGCACGGTGTCGGCGGACTTGCTGACCTCGACCGCGACGTCCCCGCGCCCGTGGCGCACGGCGTTGCCGGCCACCTCGCTGACGAGCAGCTCGACGTCCTCGACCGCGGTCGCGGGCACCTTCCACCTGCGCAGCAGGTCGGTGAGGAAGGCGCGTGCTGTCGGCACCGACTCGGCGACGCCGGGCAGCTGGAGCCGGGCGACCGGGGTGCCCGCCGCGAGCGCCGGCGCCTCCTGGGGCGACCCGTAGACCGCCCCGCCGAGCAGGAGGTCCCCAGGGCCAGGCAGAGTCATCACGGTCGGGCAGCCCTTCTGCAGATCGCGCGGTCGGGGCGTCCGTGTCCCCGTCGGAGCGGACGCGGCAGGCCCGCGGTCCGGTTCGTTCCGGTCTGGACCCATTGTGCGCGCGGGTCGGCGGTGCTTGCGAACGCCTTGCGCGGTGCCGGGCGCGGGGAGCGTGGTGGACGCCACGCGCGCCATCGGCCCGGCAGCAGGGAGAATGTCCCTGTGCGATCCCGCGACGACGCGTCGACCTCGGCCACCCTCTTCGAGCGCGCGCTGGCCGTGAGCCCGGGCGGGGTCAACTCCCCGGTGCGCGCCTTCCGCGCGGTGGGCGGCGTCCCGCGTTTCTTCGTCAAGGGCGAGGGGGCCTACCTCACCGACGCCGACGGCCACGACTACGTCGACCTGGTCTGCTCGTGGGGCCCGCTCCTGCTGGGCCACGCGCACCCGGCCGTGGTCGAGGCGGTCACCCGGCAGGCGGCGCTCGGGACGTCGTACGGCGCGCCCACCGTGAACGAGCTCGAGCTGGCCGAGGAGATCGTCGCCCGCATCGACCCCGTCGAGCAGGTCCGGCTGGTCAGCTCGGGCACCGAGGCCACCATGTCGGCGGTCCGGCTCGCCCGCGCCGCGACCGGCCGCGACACGGTGATCAAGTTCGCGGGCCACTACCACGGCCACTCCGACAGCCTGCTCGTCGACGCCGGCAGCGGGGTCGCCACGCTCGGCATCCCGGGCACCCCGGGGGTGACGGCCGGTGCGGCGGCCGACACGGTCGTGGTCGCCTACAACGACCTCGAGGCGGTGCGGGCTGCCTTCGCGGCCGCGGACGGGAAGGTCGCCTGCGTCATCACCGAGGCCGCCGCCGGCAACATGGGCGTGGTCCCGCCGCGGCCGGGCTTCACGCAGGGGCTGCGCGACCTGTGCGACGAGCAGGGCGCGCTGCTGATCAGCGACGAGGTGATGACCGGGTTCCGCGTGTCGCCCGCCGGCTGGTTCGGCCTGGAGGGCGTGCGGCCCGACCTGCTGACCTTCGGCAAGGTCATGGGCGGAGGCTTCCCGGCGGCCGCCTTCGGGGGACGGGCCGACCTCATGGGGCAGTTGGCGCCGGCCGGGCCGGTCTACCAGGCCGGCACCCTCTCCGGGAACCCCGTCGCCACCGCCGCCGGTCTCGCCACGCTGCGCGCCGCCGACGCCGAGGCGTACGCCCGGGTCGACCGGTCCGCCCAGGAGCTCGCCGCACTGGCCTCGTCCGCCCTGGCCGCGGAGGGCGTCGCGCACCGCGTGCAGTTCGCGGGCAACATGTTCAGCATCTTCTTCACCGCGGACGAGGTCGTCGACTACGCCGGCGCGAAGGCCCAGCAGGCCTGGCGCTACGGCCCGTTCTTCCACGCCATGCTGGGTGCCGGGGTGTACCTGCCCCCCTCGGCCTTCGAGGCGTGGTTCCTGTCCGCCGCGCACGACTCGGCCGCGCTCGCCCGGGTCGCGGAGGCGCTGCCCACCGCCGCCAAGGCCGCTGCAGCGGCGAAGGAGCCCTCCCGTGGCTGAGCAGGAGACCACCCGCGTCCATCTCGTGCGCCACGGCGAGGTGTTCAACCCGCGCGGCGTGCTCTACGGCCGGCTGCCCGGCTACTCGCTGTCCGACCTCGGCCGGGCGATGGCCGTGCGGGTGGGCGAGGCGCTCGGCGGCCGCGACATCGTCGACGTCACCGCCTCCCCGCTCGAGCGGGCCCAGGAGACCGCTCGGCCGCTGGCCGACCGGCTCGGGCTCGGCATCGGCACCGACGCGCGGGTGATCGAGGCGGGCAACCGGTTCGAGGGCAAGACGTTCGGGGTGGGCGACGGCTCGCTCAAGCGGCCCGAGGTCTGGCCGCTGCTGGTCGACCCGTTCCGCCCCTCGTGGGGGGAGCCGTACCTCGGGATCGCCACGCGCATGCGGGCGGCCGTCGCCGACGCCCGGGCCCGGGCACGCGGCCACGAGGCGGTGCTGGTGAGCCACCAGCTGCCGGTGTGGACCGCGCGATCCTCGTACGAGGGGCGCAAGCTCTTCCACGACCCGCGCCGCCGGCAGTGCGCGCTGGCCTCGGTGACGACGCTGGTGTGGAAGGGGGACAGGCTCGTGGCGGTGGAGTACTCCGAGCCGGCCGCCGACCTGGTCCCGGTGAAGGCGGGGTTCGGCGCATGAGCCGGGTGCGCGCCGCCGCGGCAGCCGTGCTGCTGCTCACCGTCGCCGGGTGCAGCGGGGGCGGGGAGGACGACGGCGTCAGCATCGGCGTCGACCGCGTGCAGTCCTGGCAGGACGTGTCCGAGCGGCGCGAGCTGCCGGCGCTCGCGGGACGGACGCGAGACGGTGAGCCGCTCGACCTGGCCGCGCTCAAGGGCTCGGTGGTCGTCCTCAACGTCTGGGGCTCCTGGTGCGGACCGTGCAAGGTCGAGGCGCCCGCCCTGGCGAAGGTCTCCAACGAGCTGATGCCGCAGGGGGTGCAGTTCGTCGGGCTCGACCTCGAGGGCTCCTACGGCGGCGGCAGGGCCGCGGCCGAGGCGTTCGAGAAGCAGTACGGCCTGACCTACCCGAGCATCTACGACACCGACGGCTCGGTGCTCGTGAAGCTGCGCGGCCTCGTGCCCCAGTCGCCGCCCTCGACGCTCGTGATCGACCCCGAGGGCCGCATCGCCGGCCGCGTCAGCGGCACGCTCGAGGACGAGTCGATCCTGCGCGGGCTGATCGCGGACGCCGGTGGCCCGGCCGAGTCGAGCTGGACGCCCGAGCCCGCGGCCACGGGGTCGCCCGGATGAGCACCGTGACCGACGTCGGCGCGGTGCTGGCGGGACCGGCCAGCACGGTCTCCTCCGGCCCGCTGGTGCTCGCGCTGCCGATCGCGGCCGCCGCCGGGCTGGTGTCCTTCCTCTCCCCCTGCGTGCTGCCGCTCGTCCCGGGCTACCTGTCCTACGTCACCGGGCTGTCCGGCGAGGAGATGGCCGAGCGGCGCCAGGGCCGCGTCGCCGCGGGCACGATCCTCTTCGTCGCGGGCTTCTCGGTCGTCTTCGTCCTGGAGTTCGTGCTCGTGCAGGCCGCCGCCGGCGCGTTCCTCCTCGAGCACGCGACCGCGCTGCAGCGGGTGATGGGCGTGTTCACGATCCTGCTCGGCCTCGCCTTCGCCGGTGCCCTGCCGGGGATGTCGCGCGAGTGGCGGCTGCACAAGCGCCCCGCCGTCGGCCTGGCCGGCGCGCCCCTGCTCGGCGGGCTGTTCGCGCTGGGCTGGGCGCCGTGCATCGGCCCGACCCTCGGGGCCGTCATGGCGCTCTCGCTCGCCGACGGCGGCGGCCAGGGCCGCGGGCTGGGGCTCGCGCTCGCGTACTGCGCCGGGCTGGGCATCCCGTTCCTGGTCGCCGGCCTCGCCTACCGGCGGGCCCTCGGCGCGATGAAGCTGGTCCGCACGCACTCGCAGTGGGTGCTCCGCGCGGGCGGCGCGATGCTGGTCGCCGTCGGGGTCCTGCTGGTGACCGGCACCTGGGCCGACCTCGTCTCCGAGCTCCGCGCGAGCTACGCCGACTTCGTCCCGACGCTGTGACCGTGACCACCGGGGCCGCCACCGACAGCGCCGGCGCCCCCGCCCCGCCCCCCTCGGCCCCGCCGGAGGCCGCCCTCGGCGCGGTCGGCTGGCTGCGCTGGGGCTGGCGGACGCTCACCTCGATGCGTACGGCCCTGCTGCTCCTGCTGCTGCTCGCCGTCGTCGCGGTGCCCGGCTCGGTGCTGCCGCAGCGCTCGTCCGCCCCGGACGAGGTGGCGACCTGGATCGAGGAGCACGGCCGGCTCGGCGAGCTCGTCGACCGGCTCGGCGGCTTCAACGTCTACTCCTCGCCGTGGTTCGCGGCGGTCTACCTGCTGCTGTTCACCTCGCTCGTGGGGTGCGTCATCCCGCGCACGCGGGTGCACTGGAAGGCGCTGCGCTCGCGTCCGCCGGCGACGCCGCGGCGGCTGGAGCGGCTGCCCGTGCACCGGTCCTTCGTGGTCGACGGGCCGCCGGAGCAGGTGCTCGGGGCGGCGCGCGAGCAGCTGCGCGGCTTCCGCGTCGAGGCGTACCCACAGTCCCTGGCGGCGGAGAGGGGCTACGCCAAGGAGAGCGCCAACCTGCTCTTCCACGTCGCCCTGCTGCTCCTGCTCGTCACGGTCGCGGTCGGCCAGCTGGTCGGCTACACCGCCAACAAGGTCGTCGTCGAGGGCGGCTCGTTCGTCAACGCCGCGGGGCAGTACGACTCGGTCCGCTCGGGCGCGCGCTTCGACGGGGACAGCTTGCCGCCCTTCAAGGTCACGCTCGACCGACTCGACGTGCGCTACGAGCAGGACGGCCCGCGCATCGGCGAGCCCCGGCGCTTCGACGCGAACGTCACGTGGAGCCACGAGGCCGGCACCGGCAGCGCGTCGGTCGCGCCCAACCACCCGCTGGAGATCGACGGCACCAAGGTCTTCCTCACCGGCAACGGCTACGCGCCGGTCTTCCGGGTCACGGACTCGACCGGGACCGTCGTCTACGAGGGGCCGCAGCCGTTCCTCCCGCGCGACACCAACATGACCTCGCTGGGGGCGGTGAAGGCGCCGTCGGCCGCCGGGGGCGGGCTGGCGTTCAGCGGGTTCTTCCTGCCGACCGCGACCGTCGACGACGTGCTCGGCCCGATCTCGACCTATCCGGACCTCGTCGAGCCGAAGGTCTTCCTCAACGCCTACCGGGGCGCGGAGGACGGGCGCGCGGCGGGCTCGGTCTTCACCCTCGACACCGAGGGGCTCGACCGGGTCGAGGTCGACGGCCAGCCCTGGCTCGCCCAGCTGGCGGTCGGGGAGTCGGCCACGTTGCCCGACGGGCAGGGGACGATCGAGCTCCTCGACGTCATCCGCTTCGCCAACTTCCAGGTCTCCGACACGACGGGCAACGGCCCGACCCTGGCCGCCGCGGTGCTCGCGCTCGTGGGCCTCATGGGCTCGCTGCTGCTGCGGCGGCGCCGGGTCTGGGTCCGCGCGACTCCCGGGGACGATGGGCGTACCGTCGTGGAGGTCGCGGGCCTCGGCAAGGGCGACGCCGACGGCCTCGTCGCCGAGGTCGAGCGGGTCACCGACGGGCTCCGCACGTCCCCGGGCACCCTCGACACCCACCGAACCATCGAGCAGGAGCGCCAGTGAGCGTCGCCGAACTCAGTCTCGACCTCGTCTACGCCGCGATGGCGGTGTACGCGCTCGCGATGCTCTGCTCCTTCGTGGAGCTGGCGCTCGGCCGGCCGGTGCCGGCCGCGGCCGCAGCGCCGGTGCCCGCCCAGGCCGCGGCCCGCCGTGCCGCGCCCGCCGAGGGAGACCTGCTCACGAAGGAGCGCCCGCCGGCCGCGCCCGCCGTGCCTCCGGCCGGGCCGGCCCCGGACTCGGCGCGCTGGGGCCGCATCGCGGTCTCCTTCACCGTCGTCGCCGCGCTCCTGCACCTCGCCGCGCTCGTCAGCCGCGGCATCGCAGCCACGCGTGCCCCCTGGGGCAACATGTACGAGTTCGCGGTCGCGGGCTCGTTCGCCGCCGTCGCCGTCTTCCTGGTCGCACTGCGCCGCTGGCCGATCCGGCTGGCCGGCGCGGTCGTCGTGCCCTTCGTGCTCCTGGTCCTCGGTCTCGCTGTCACCGTGCTCTACACCGAGCCCGAGGAGCTCGTCCCCTCGCTGCAGTCGTACTGGCTGGTCATCCACGTCGCGGCCGCGATCGTGGCCACCGGAGGGTTCACGCTCGGCGCCGTGCTGTCGGCTGCGCACTGGTGGCGGACCCGCACGGGCGACGAGAAGCGGCTGGCGGGCATCGCGGTGCCGCCCGCGCAGCGGCTCGACACCTGGGCGTACCGCGTGCACGTCTTCACGTTCCCGGTGTGGACGTTCGCGGTCATGGCCGGCGCGATCTGGGCGGAGAACGCGTGGGGCCGCTACTGGGGCTGGGACCCCAAGGAGACCTGGGCGCTCATCACCTGGATCGTCTACGCGGGCTACCTGCACGCCCGGGCGACCACGGGCTGGCGCGGCTGGAAGTCCGACGCGATCGCGCTCGTGGGCTATGCCGCGCTGATGTTCAACTTCATCGGCGTGAACGTCTGGCTGGGCGGCATCCACTCGGGCTACGCGCAGGTCTGACCGCCGCTCGACGCACGTCGGTGCCCGCTGCCGGAGGAACGGCAGCGGGCGCCGACGTCCGTGCCACCGGTCCTCGGCCTCGCCAGGGCATGGGCGCCCGCTGCTGCGGACGCGACAGCCAGTGCCGCCCGAGGGACGTGGGGGACGGCTCAGGGGCGGCGGTCGTCGTCGCCGCCCTCCTCGCGGCGCAGCTTCTCCTCACGCGCCTTGAGGTCCTGCTCGAGCTTGTGCAGCCGCAGCCGCTCCAGGAAGTTCGGGTCGTCGTCCGGCGCGACGGGGCGGGAGCCGCCGTAGGGGCCGGCGGGCCCGGCGGCGTACGGCTGCCCGTTGCCCGCCGGGCGCTGGCGCCGCCGGTCCTTGCCCGCGAAGATCCAGACCAGCGAGCCGACCAGCGGGATGAGCAGCATGAAGAGGACCCAGAGCACCTTGGGCATGCCCTTGATGTCCTCCTCCCGGGTCTGGAGGCAGTCGACCAGCGCCCACACGAGCAGGGCGAGCGGGATCAGGACGGTGAGTACCCTCAGCACAGGCCCAGCGTAGGCCGGTTGCACCCGGTACGGCAGGCCGGCGAGCTCAGGCGGCGTACGCTCGGGGTGTGCAGCGCCACCCCGTCCTCGTGTTCTTCGCCATGCGCACTGCGCTCCTCGTCGTGGTGGCGCTCGTCCTGTCGCTCATGGGCGTGAACGGCGTGCTGGCCCTGCTCATCGCGCTGGTCGTGTCGAGCATCCTCAGCCTCAAGCTGCTGTCCAAGCAGCGCGACGCGGTCTCCGAGGCGATCGCGGCGCGCCTGGACCGCACCCGCGGCCGGCTCGACTCGGCCGCGGCGTCCGAGGACGAGTAGTCACGCACTCCGGCCGATCACGGCCCGTTTGGTGAGCAGCGCAGCGGCGACCAGCGCCCGGACTCCGGCGGCACCCGCCGCAAGGGCGAGCAGCACGGTCATGTCCCAGGACGTCGGCCCTGCCCCGACCACGTTCCCCGCGTCGTTCTCGTAGCGGCGGCGCATGCCGAGCGGCCACCACACCCGCTCCACGTCGACCGCGCGGTGGGGCGCCCCCGGAGCGCCCTCGGGCGGGGACAGCGTGCAGATCTTGCCGGGGCTGCCGACGACCTGCCCCCGCGGCAGGACGATCGCGACCAGGCTCAGCAGGGCGCACGTCGGCACCACGACGACCCCCGCCAGCAGCCACGGGAGCCCCGGGGCGCGCAGCCGGGCGCGCCCCACGGGCAGCTCCCTCACCGCAGCGTCATCTGCACGTCCTGCCAGTCGACGAGCTTGAAGTTCGTGTCGGTCCGCTCGTCGCCCTCGGCGTCGACGGTGCGGGGCGTGTTCTCCCCGTCGTGGACGACGAGCATCCCGTTCGGGAACGCGGGGCCGAGCGGAGTCGTGGTGACCGCGGCGCCATCGCTGTGCTGGACGCCGTCCACCGTGCCGTCCGTGACCTCCACCCGGCCGACCAGCCGCGGCGAGGCGTGCCGCAGCGCGAAGACCGCGAACGTGCTGTCGCCCTGGCTCGACGCGAGGAGCAGGTCCCGCCCGCCCGCGCTGCGGGCGATCGTCAGCCCCTCGGCGTCGGCCTCCAGCACGGCGCCGGCTGCCGGGGTGCCTCCGCCGGTCGGCACGCACTCCTCGGTCTCCTCGTCGAACTCGGCCTCGAGCCCGAAGCTGCGCGTCTTCTCGACCAGCTTCGGCTTCCCGAACCCGCTGGCGCTCAGGGGTACCCGCCAGACGCCGACGTCCTCCTGGGCGGCGTACAGCGTGTCCGTCTCGCCGTCGACGACCATGCCCTCGACCTGCGGGCGCTCGCCCGGGTCCTGGCACGGGGACCAGGTGCCGCCGGCCACGGCGAAGCGCGCAGGCAGGTCGACGGAGGCGGCCGGGGCGTACGTCAGAAGGCCGCCGACCGCGCGGAGCGCGAAGAGCCCGATCCGCGTCTCGTGCCGGCGGCTGACGACCGCGTAGGGCAGCCCGCCGCCGGGCGCGGCGCGCAGGGCGAGCCCGTACCCGGTGCGCTGCCCCTCCACGTCCGCCTCGGTGGCGCTGAACAACCGCGGGACGTCGGGGGCGGTGACGTCCCGGAGCACCGCGTCGCCGGCGGCGGATCCGCGCGGGTCGATGAGGTAGAAGCGCAGCCGGTCGCGTCCCCGGTCGGTCACGACGGCGATGTCGGCGGTGCCGTTCCCCCAGGCGACCCGCTGCAGGATGTCGACGTTGTTGAAGCGGCCGGCCTCCAGCCCCTCGCCCGGCGCCGGAGGCGTGGAAACGTGCTGCAGCGTGCGGCCGGCGAGGTCGAACACCGTCAGGCCGCCGTTCTTCAGCGTCCCCAGCACGACGCTCTGCGCCGGCTCCGTCGGCGACACCCAGATCGCCGGGTCGTCCGCGTCGGCGTCGCCCCCGGCCGCGTCGTCGAAGCTGGACGCCGTCTCGGCCCTGGCCGTGACCGGGTGCAGAGCGAGCTTGTCGCTCGCGGCGGAGCCCGTCCCGGGGACGCCGAGCACGGCGAGCCCGGGCAGGGCGGACACGGCGAGCACCCGACGCACTGCAGTCCAGCGCAGCATGGATTCCTTCCGGAGAAGCACGGATCGGTGAAGCGAGCTTGGTGAAGCCCAGGTCAGCGGGCAGGGCTGAGCACGACGCGGTCGAGGCTGATCCGGTAGCTCGTGGCGGCGGCGTTCCTGCCCACGGCGGTGGCCGTCAGCTCGTGTCGCCCACCGCGCAGGTCGAGCGTCCCCAGGTCGATCAGCTCCGACAGCCGGATCGTCGGGGCGTACGTGTCCACCGGCCCGCCGACCGGCTTGCCGTCGACGCTGATCTGCACCTGCGAGTACTCGGCCTTCTGTGTGAACGCCGCCCGCAGGGCGAAACGCCCGCCCTTGCCGGTCAGGTTGAAGGGCACCGTGAACGACTGGCCCGCACGTGTCGAGCTCATCCAGAGGTGCGCTCCGCCGGACCAGGCGATGCCGCTGGAGTTGCCCGACGCCTCGAGCGGTGCGTCGTTGCGCAGCGCCGGCAGCAGGTCCTCCGCCTCGAAGGCGAAGCCGCCGTCGTTCGGGGCTGCCGCGGCGCTACGCGGCTCCTCGAGGTCGTCGTCCCGGCACCGGCTCGTCGCGGTGACCGGGTTGCAGCGCACGGGGACGCCACCGGGCAGCTCCGCGACGAAGTCGGTGCCGTAGCGGGCCGCCATGCCGGCCACCGGGAAGTCGGTGCTGATGAGCTGGGCGCCGCTCGAGAGGGCGGCGTCGCGCATCCCGGTGTCCCCCGAGCTGACGGTGGAGATCGGCTCGTCCGAGCGCGTGCGCACGTAGTAGCCCTTCCTCACCGCCTCGCGGATCTGGTGGAAGCCGGACGAGGTCGGGTTGTTGAGCTTCAGGAAAGCCGCGTCCGGCTGGCCGGCGAGAGAGTTCGTGAACGCGGCGCGCCCCTGCAGGACGTCGCGGCCGCCGGACCGGTAGGCGTCGCGGATCGCACCGCCCTGGTCCATGAGGAAGAACACCTTCCCCCGCGAGCCCTCGAGCTTCGGCCAGCCGTCCTCGAGCACGGCCTGCTCCAGCGTCGCGTGCGCGCCGCGCACGTCGTCGGGCGTGATCAGGTCGCCGGGCGCGAAGACCGACCGGATCTCGGCGTCCATCTCGTCCAGGCCGGCTGCGTCCCAGGCCGGCGCGGTGACCCCACCGGCGCGCACCACGGCGGCGTCGGAGGTCTTGAGCTCCACCATGATCGGGATCGGCACGTGGTCGGGGTGGGCGTCGGACCAGGACTTCACCTGCGTGAGGCAGTCCCTGAACGTCCAGCAGGTGCTGTTGTAGTCGAAGTCCGCGACGTGCAGCACCTTGATGCCGGGCTGCGACATCGCCGTGGCAGCCGGGTGCTCGGGGGAGAGGCCGGCGAGACGGCGTATTAGGGGGGCCTTGTACAGCCCGCCCTGCGGGTCGCGGAACAGGTCGAGCTCGAGCCCGCGAACGGCCTGCCGCTCCAGCTGGTCAGCGATGCCCGCGTGGGCGTACCAGAGGTTGCGGTTGGCCGCCCCGGAGGCGAGCTGTACCTGCTTCTCGGCCTCCGACAGCTCCCGGTGGTACGTGTTGTGCGTACCCATGATCTGCAGATCGGTGATCCGCAGGTCCTTGTCGCGTCCGTGCCGGTCGGCAGCCACAGCGGGGCCGGAGGCGGTCAGCATGGTCGGTGCGGCGGCGGTCGTCACCAGCGCCGCCAGCGCCAGGCCCGCGCGGGTGGCACGGCGGCGGTGCAGGGCAGGAAGGGGCATGGCTGGCCTCCGGAGGGCTCGCTGCTGAAGGGGGCTCAAATGCGGCGGGCGCCGGGCACCCGGTCGTCCACCACGAAGGACGCGTGGGTGTACGCGCGCGCGTCCCGCCGGCTCACCGTGTCGACCATCTGCAGGTCGGTGCGCCACTGGTCGCGGCCGACGGTGCAGCGCACGTGCCCCCGGCGGTCACCGTCGAAGAACCTGATGTGCGGGTTGAAACCGATCATGGGCCCGTAGTACGGGCCGTAGACCGGCGCGTCACCGTTGGTCGAGATCGACGTCCCGACGAACTCGGTCGCCACCACCGGCGAGTCCGGGGCGTCGAAGTCGCGCTTGACGTCGTTGACGAACGTGGAGTGCCAGTCGCCGGTCACGAAGACCGCGTTGCGCACCCCGACGTCCTGGATGTGGCCCGTCAGCCGGTTGCGCGCCGCGGGGAAGCCGTCCCACGCGTCGTGCCAGAGCAGCTCGCCCTTCGCGCCGTCGTGGTCGAGCCGGGCCGCCATGACGTTGTTGCCGAGGATGTTCCAGCGGGCCGTGGACGCGGTGAGCCCGTCGAGGAGCCACTTCTCCTGCGGTCGGCCGAGCATGGTGATCTCGGGGTCGTACGCGGCGGCACAGGCCTGCGCCTCGCCCCAGCCGCAGGGCGGCACGTCGCGGTACTGCCGCCCGTCGAGCATGTCCAGCTGGGCGAGGTCGCCGTACTGGATCCGCCGGTAGAGGGTCATGTTGCCGTCGACCGGGATGGAGCGCCGGCGCAGCGGCTGGTGCTCGTAGTAGGCCTGGTACGCCGCGGCCCGCAGGGCGGAGATGTCCGGCTGCCGGTTTGCCTCGGTGCCGGCGTAGTCGTTGACGACCTCGTGGTCGTCCCAGGTGACCAGGAACGGGTGCGCGGCGTGCGCCGCCTGCAGGTCCGGGTCGCTCTTGTAGAGCGCGTAGCGCATGCGCCACTGGTCGAGGGTGCGCGGCGCCGGGCGGGCGGCGGCCGGGACGGGCGTACGCCGGTTGCCGCCGTCGGCGCCGATGGAGCCCTCGTAGACGTAGTCGCCGAGGTGGACGACCAGGTCGAGGTCGTCCTCCGCGATGAAGCGGTAGGACGGGTAGTAGCCGCTGCTGTAGTCCTGACAGGAGACGAACGCGAACGTCAGGTCGTTCACCGCAGCACCGGGCGCGGGCAGGGTCCGGGTGCGCGCGACCGGCGTGTAGTGGCCGTGGTAGCGGAACTGGTAGTAGTACTCGCGGTCCGGCTGCAGCCCCTCGACCTCCACGTGCACCGAGTGCCCGAGGGCAGGGCTGACCCGCGCCGTCCCGTGCCGGACGCTTCTCGTCATCGCCGGGTCGGAGGCGACCCGCCAGTGCACGTTCGTCGTCTTCTCGCGCATGCCGTAGCCCGGCTCGAACGGCCGTGGGGCGAGCCGCGTCCAGAGCACGACGCCGTCGGACGTGGGGTCGCCGGACGCGACGCCGAGCGTGAACGGGTATTCGTCCTTCTCGCGGACCGCGGCGAAGGCGCTGAGCTCCGCGGGCACCTGGGCGGCGACCGCCAGGCCCGCGACGCCCCCGACCGCGGCGAGGAAGCGGCGGCGGTCGAGCGCGGCGTCGGGACGAGAAGGCGGGGTCGGCATGCGCACGGGTCTAGTGGCCGTTGCTGCTGTCCGGGTGGCCGCAGCCTTACGCCGGGACGAACCGGACGCGTCCGGTCGGGGCTGCGCGGCCCGCGCGGCCTGGGGGCGCCCCCCAGGCCCGTGATCACCGCACAGTTCCGGAGCGCAAGCATCGGGAATGCTGCACCCATGTCGCTCACGGAGCGTCTGGACCGTTTCCAGCGCCGCCATCCCGCAGCCGGGTTCCCGCTCGCCGTGGTCTACAAGTTCTTCGACGACCACGGCAACTACCTGGCCGCCCTGATCACGTACTACGTCATCGTCGCGGTGCTGCCGGTGCTCCTGCTGCTGTCGACGCTGCTCAGCGTCCTGCTCGACAACTATCCCGAGCTGCAGGTCCAGGTCCGCGACTCCGCGCTGTCCCAGTTCCCGGTCATCGGGCCGCAGCTGCAGACCCCGGAACAGCTCAGCGGCGGAACGGCCGGCGTCGTCATCGCGGTCGTCGTCGGCCTCTACGGCGGGACCGGCGCGGCGCAGGCGGTGCAGCACGCGATGAACACCGCGTGGAGGGTGCCGCGCAACAGCCGGCCCAATCCGATCATGGCCCGCCTGCGCGGGCTGCTACTGCTGGCCACGCTGGGCCTGGCCGTCCTCGGCACGACGGTGCTGTCGGCGCTCGGCGCGACGGCCGGGTCGTACGGCGCGGACCTCGACGACCTCATCCGGGTGCTCGTGCTCCTCGCGTCCGTGGTGGTGAACACCGGGGTCTTCCTGCTGGCGTTCCTCGTCGCGACGGCACGTCGGCTGCGGGTACGCGACATCGCGCCGGGCGCCGTGGCCGCTGCTGTCGTCTGGCAGCTGTTGCAGACCTTCGGCGCGGTCTACGTGGGCCGGGTGGTCAAGGCCGCGAGCGACACCAACGGCGTCTTCGCCCTCATGCTCGGCCTGATCGCGTTCGTCTACCTTGCCGCCATGGCTGTCGTCCTCTGCGTCGAGCTGAACGTCGTCCGGGTCGACCGGCTGCACCCGCGCGCCCTGCTGACCCCGTTCACGGACGCGGTCGACCTGACGCCCGGCGACAAGGCCGCCTACACCACCCAGGCGCAGGCCCAGCGCGCCAAGGGGTTCGAGGAGGTCGACGTGACGTTCCGGCCGAGGAGCTGACGTGGCCCTGCCCGAGGCGGTCCCCGCCGGTGGTGAGGTGCGCGGCGCCGACTGGGACGGGCTCGACCTGTCGGGGCGGACGTTCACCTCGGTGACCTTCGTCGACGTCGACCTCACCGAGGCGTCCAGCGTGGGCGCGACGTTCACCGGCTGCACGTTCCGCGCATGCCAGCTCAACGCCTCCCGGCACGCCGACTCGGCGTTCCTGAGCTGCACCTTCACGAGCTGCTCGTTCTTCGACGCCGCGCTCACCCGCTGCAAGCTGACCGGCAGCGCCTTCTCCCGCTGCACGTTCGACCTGCTGCGGGTGGAGGGGGGCGACTGGTCGTTCGCGGGCCTGGCAGCGGCGGACCTGCGCAAGGCGTCCTTCGACGGCGTCCGCATGCGTGAAGCCGACCTCAGTGCTGCCAAGTGCGCCGGTGCGGTCCTGCGGGGTCTGGACCTGTCCGGGGCCACGCTGCACCGAGCCGACCTCTCCCGGTGCGACCTGCGCGGCTCGGACCTCTCGGGGGTCGACCCGCTCGGGGTCGAGCTGCGCGGCGCGGTCGTCGACGTGCAGCAGGCCGTCGTCCTCGTCCGCGCCCTCGGCCTCGAGGTGCGGCCGGACGACGACGGCTGACTCAGAGCTCCCGGCTCGACCTCAGCACGCCGATCTTGTCGATGCGGTGCTCCGGGTTGTCGAACTGGTCGGACCAGTAGTTGCCCTCGGCGTGGTCCTCCGGGGTGGCGCACGTGGAGATGGTGATCATCGCCTTCGTCGGCTTCCGGCCGGGGAAGCCGGGCACCGCGGCGCGCTGGCGGGCGAGCGACGTCCGCGAGCGGAAGGACGTCTCGCGGGTGCCGGTGATGACGTACGTGTAGGCGACCCCGTCGGAGGTGACGGTGACCGTGTCCCCCTCCTCGAGCGCCGGCAGCTCACGGAAGACCCCTCCGGCGGACAGCCGGTGCCCGGTGACGAGGTAGTTGCCGATCTCCCCGGGCCCGACGCCGCCGGCCGTTCCTCGCGGGCTGGCCGCTACCCCGCGGTTCTGGATGCGCGTGCCCGGCGCGTCGTCGGTGGTGCCGGTGTAGGGGACGACCTTCAGCCCGCGCAGGCCCAGCGCCGGGATCGACATCGACGCGGTCACGACGCGCGTGCGTGCGGGCGAGGCGCTGGGCGCCGGCCGGGGCGTACGCCGCGGCTGAGAGCGCTCGGGGCTGGGGCTGGGGCCGGGCGGGGTGGCGGCTGCGGCTGGCGAGGGCGACGAGGGCGACGTGGCCGCTGCCTGCTGCACCGAGCCGGGCTCGTCGCCGTACGCGCACCCGGCGAGGCCGAGGGTGAGGGCCGCGGCGAGCAGGGCGTGACGGCGCAGGTCGCGGGGCGGACGTCTCGGGGCCATGGTTAACGGTACGCGCCGGGCGCGGCGCGCGGGCCTGCCTCAGACGGTGAAGCGGGCGACCGCCGCGCGCAGTTGCTCGGCGTTGCCACTGAGCCCCTCCGCGACCGTGCGCGTCGTCGCCGCGCTCTCCTCGACCGCGCGGGCCGACCGCGCGGCAGCCTCGACGCTGCCGGCGATGCGCGCGCTCGCCCCGGCGACATCCCCGACGTTGCGGGCCATCTCGCCGGTGGCCGCGTCCTGCTCCTCGACGGCGGCGGCGATCGACTGCTGGATGTCGGCGATCTGCACCACCACCTGGGCGGAGGCGTCGATCGACCCGACGGCCACCCGCGCGTCGTCCTGGATGCCCGCGACGCGGGCGACGATCTCCTCGGCCGCTGCGGCCGTCTGCTGCGCGAGCTGCTTGACCTCCTCGGCCACGACCGCGAAGCCGCGGCCGGCCTCGCCGGCGCGGGCGGCCTCGATCGTGGCGTTGAGCGCGAGCAGATGGGTCTGCTCCGCGACCGCGGTGACGACCTTGACCACCGTGCCGATCTCCTCGCTGGTGCGCCCGAGCCGGGCCACCAGCTCGCTGCTGCCGCGGGTCGACGCGACCGCGGACGCCGCGACGGCGGTCGCTGCGGACGAGCCCTGGGCGATCTCGCGGATGGCGGCGCCGATCTCGGTCGTGCCCTGCGCGACCGTGTCGGCGGACGTCGTGACCGTGCGCACCTCCTGCGCCGCGGACGCGGTCTCGCCCGCGGCGGTACGCGAGGCGTCGAAGAGGTCGCCGGAGGCGTTGCGCAGCGTGCCGGCGGCGCTCGACACGGCCTCGGCGTTCGACGTGATGGCCTGCATGGTGCCCGTCAGGGACTCGGCCGCCTCGTTGAGCGCGCGGCCCATCGCGCCCACCTCGTCCGAGGTGTCGACGGCGACCCGGACCGTGAGGTCGCCCTCGCGGATCCGGTCGAGCGCCTGGCGGGTGCGGCGCAGCGGCGGCACCGTCGACAGGTAGCACCCGGCCAGCAGGTACGCGAACAGCAGCAGCGCGGCCCCCGTCACGCCCTGCACGACCCGCTTGGCGGAGACGAACCCGTCGATCCGGGTCTCCAGCAGCCGGTCCAGGTCCGTCACGAGGCGGTCGGAGAGCCCGGCCACGGCGCTCGTCGCCGCCTCGGCCGCCGGCACGGGGATCGCGTCGATGCGCCCGTCGGCCACCGCCGCCGTGACGGTGTCGAGGACGTCCTGGGCGGCACCGGCAGCCGTGGTGACCTGCGCCCCGACCTGCCGCAGCTGCCCGTCCGCGGTCTCCCGCGTCGAGGTCTGCAGACCGGTCGTCACCGCGGTCAGCGTCGTGGTCAGCGTGCCCGTCGAGACCGCGAGCGAGACGCGCGCGGCGTCGAGCTCGGCCGCGGAGCCGTCCTGCCGGGCGACCGCGGCCCGGTCCACGGCACCGGCGGCCGTGTCGAGCAGGAGCGGCAGCCGGAACATCACCGCGTCCATCACGTAGTAGGAGTCCAGGTCCGGGTCGAGCGTCAGGTTGGACCCGTCCGACGTCGCCACGACGAGAGCGAGCAGAGCGCTGGTCGCTGCGCTCCATCCGGCGTACGCGGTCGCCGGGCCGCCCGAGGCGCTCGCCGCTGTCAGCGCCTTCGACGCGGCCTCCCACTCGTCGGTCACGCCGAGCTCCCCGCCGAGCCGGGCGGTGGCGTCCTCGACCGCAGCCACCCGGCCGGCGAGGTCCGGAAGGGCCTGGCCGGAGACGGCCGCGTGGCGCGCGTCGACGGCGCCCGCGAGCAGCTGCAGGACCGGCCGGGCGTACTCGACACCGACCCGCTCCTTGGCGCTGAAGCCGGTCTGCGCGTTCTGCGCGGAGAGGTACTGCTGTGCCACGAAGCCCAGCGGGAGCAGCAGGACGACGGTCAGGGCGGCGAGCTTGCCCGCGTAGGGGAGCCGGGCGGTCAGAGCGCGGGCGGGGCGGACGAGCGACTGCACCCTCAGGGCCTTCCGTCGCGGCCGCCGTCCGACCGGTTCCGCCAACCATCGGCCGCTCGCGCCAGCTACTGAGCAGCCGGCCCTGTCGCGGTCGTCACGCCACCCCGTGGGCCGCGGGCGGGGAGGACCTCGAGGGGGCGCTCAGGCCCGCAGCCGTGCCACCACGGCGTCCGGGAACCCCGGGACCCGGTGCGCCAGCTCGGTCAGCCCGATCGTGCCCGACAGCCCCGCGAGCTCGGCGGCCGGCAGCCCGTCGAGCACCCGGCGCAGCAGCAGCGGCTCCTGCACGGTCGTCAGCCCCAGCTCCTCGAGCAGCCGGGGATCGACGGTGACGCGCAGCGTCCGCTCCCCGAGCGTCGCGCAGTAGGCGTGCTCCCCGTCGGCGGTCACGTCGATGTCGTCGGCATGCATGGGGTGTTCCTATCCCATGGGAAGGGGCGGCGCGAGCGCTAGGAGAGCGCGAGCCCCAGCCCGAGCAGCGCGCCGTACGCCAGCTGCAGCTTGCCGGTGCCCGCGAGCGCGGGGACGAGGTCACGGCCCAGGGCGCCTCCGAGCACGACCCGGAGCGGCCCGAGGGCGAGCGGCGCGGCGAGCAGGGCGAGCAGCGGCCACGGCCCGGCCAGGAGGGCCAGCGCCACCGGGGCGGCCGCGCCGACGGCGAGCAGCGCGGCGTACAGCAGCCGGCTGCGGCGGTCGCCCATCGTGACGGCCAGCGTCCGCTTGCCCGAGACGGTGTCGGTCGGGATGTCGCGCAGGTTGTTGGCCACGAGCAGGGCGCAGGCCAGCGCGCCGACGGGCAGCGCGGCGACGACGGACTCGGCCGGCACCCGCTCGGCCTGGGCGAAGGTCGTGCCGACGACCGCGACCAGGCCGAAGAAGACGAAGACGGCGATCTCGCCGAGGCCGCGGTAGCCGTACGGCTTGGAGGTGCCGGTGTAGCCCCAGGCGGCCGCGATGCAGACCGCGCCCACGCCCACCAGCCACCAGGCGCCCGTGGCGACGACCAGTGCGAGCCCCGCGATCGCGCCGACCCCGAAGGACGCGAACGCAGCGGCCTTGACCGCGGCGGGGCGGGCTGCGCCGGAGCCGACCAGGCGGAACGGGCCGACGCGGTTCTCGTCCGTCCCGCGGATGCCGTCGCTGTAGTCGTTGGCGTAGTTGACCCCGACCTGCAGGGCCAGGGCGACCACCCCCGCGACGACGGCACGCCAGGCGACCGCTCCGTCGACGGCGGCGGCCGCGCCGGTGCCCACGAGGACCGGGGCGACCGCCGCGGGGAGCGTGCGCGGGCGGGAGCCGGAGACCCACTGGGCGGCGGTCGTCACGGCCGTGCCCCCCGCAACGCGGCCCGGTCGACCTTTCCCGACGGCAGCAGGGGGAGCGCGGGCAGCAGCACGAGCTCGCGCGGGGCCGCGGCCCGGCCGGCGCGGTCGCGCACGGCCGCCCGTACGTCGTCCAGCGCCGGCGGCGCCGCCGGGTCCGTCGGCACCACGGCCAGCAGCACGCGTTCTCCCCACTCCGGGTCCGGCCGCGAGAACGCGGCGGCCTCGCGGACGCCGGGGTGCCCCGCCGCCGCGTCCTCGACGGCCGCCAGCGCGACCTTCTCCCCGCCCGTGACGACGACGTCGTCGGCCCGGCCGAGGACGCGCAGGCGCCCGTCGGCGGCACGCTCGCCGAGGTCGTCGGTGCGGAAGCCCGCGGGCCCGAACCGCTCGGCGGTGAGGCCGGGACGCAGCCGGTACCCCGCGGCGACGACGGGCCCGGACAGCACGATGCGGCCGTCGTCCTCGAGGGCCACGCCGACCCCGTCCAGCGGTGCCCCGTCGTAGACGCAGCCCCCGCACGTCTCGGACATGCCGTAGGTCGTCACCACCCGCACGCCGGCCGAGCGGGCCCGCGCCAGCAGGGCGGTGGGCGTCGCCGCGCCGCCGACGAGGACGGCGTCGTAGGACGTGAGGGCGGCGTGTGCGGCCGGGCCGCCGTCGAGAAGCCGCGTCAGCTGGGTGGGGACGAGCGAGGTGTACGCCCGGGGCGCGCGCCGCCGCAGCCGGCCCGTGGCGGCGACGAAGGCCTCGCAGGTGAAGCCCGCGGCCACGTCGAGCACCTCCGGCTCGGTCCCCGCGAGCAGCGACCGGGCGACGACCTGCAGGCCGGCGACGTGACCGACGCCGAGCGCCAGCAGCCAGTGGGCCGGGCCGCCGAGCCGCTGTGCCGTCGCCGCGGCTGATGCCTGAAGAGCGCTTCGCTGAAGCAGGGATCCCTTGGGGTCGCCGGTCGAGCCGCTGGTGGGGACGACCACGACGACGTCGTCCCGTTCGAGCGGCGCGGCCGGGTCGTCCGGCCGGAGTGCGGCGAGGGCCCGGGCCCGGGCGGGCGCGGGCAGCGGCGGCAGGGGGAGCAGCGCGGGCCCGGTGCCGTCGAGGGCCGCGGCGAGCGCCGGGACGAAGGTGCGCACCACGTCCGTGCCGGTGGGCGCGGGCAGCGCGGTGAGCGGCGCGACGGAAGGCTGCGGCATGGCGTCCCCAGCGTACTGTCGCCGGCCGCGCCGCCGGGACGGCTGAGGCCCCGGCCGCCGGAGGGCGGGCCGGGGCCTCGTGGGCCGCCGGGCCGGGGCTAGCGGCGCAGCGCCGGCGTGCTGGCCGGCAGCGCGTGGTGCTTGGTGAGCTGCTCGTAGCTGTAGCCCATCCCGAGCAGCGTCGGCTCGCTGAACGGCAGGCCGAGCAGCTCGACGCCGACGGGCATGCCGCCGGGCGTGAGGCCTGCCGGGACGGTCAGGGCCGGGAAGCCGGTCTGCGCCGACAGGCCGCAGTTGCTTCCGGGCTGGGCCTCGCCGATCGTGCGGGCGACCTGCTTGATGGTCGGGTAGACCAGGGCGTCGAGGTCGTACGCCTCCATCAGCTCGCGGGTCAGCTGCTGCAGTTGCTGGCGGGCGAGCAGCTTGGCGGTGTAGGCGTCGTCCGGTCCCGATGTGCCGACCAGCGACCGCAGGAACGTCAGGACGCTCGGCGTGACCTCGCCCGAGTCGACGATGTCGGCGATCGTGAGCTTGTCCGCCGGCGCCACGCGGGCGGCGAGGGCCTTGTCGAAGCGCGCGCCCGGCTGGGCCAGGTAGCGGTTGAGGTCGCGCTCCATCTCGTCGGCGATCACGCCGGAGGCGCCGATGAGGCGGACCAGCTCCGGCTGGCCCGGCACCTCGAGCACGTACGCCCCGGCCCGCGCCATGTCCTTCGTGGCCTGCCGCACGAGGGTCGTCGTGGGCATCTCGTCCGGCGTCGTGCCGAGGAGGTCGGTCAGCAGCCCGACCCGCTTGCCCTTGAGCGCCCTGCCCTGCAGGGAGGAGGTGTAGCTCTTCGGGACCTGGCCGATGGAGGACGCGGTGACCGGGTCCTTGGGGTCGTAGCCGGCGGTCGCGTCCATCACCAGGGCGACGTCGCGTACGGACTTGCCGATCGGGCCGCCGACGTCCTGCGTCGCCGACATCGGGGCGATGCCGTCCCGGCTGGACAGGCCGAGGCTCGGGCGCAGGCCGACGAGGCTGTTCTGCGCGGCCGGGATGCGGATCGAGCCGCAGCTGTCCGAGCCGAGCCCGATGGCGCCGAAGCTCGCGGCGATCCCGGCGCCGGTACCGCCGCTGGAGCCACCGGGGTTGCGGGTCTGGTCGAACGGGTTGCGGGTCTGGCCGCCCAGGGAGCTGATGGAGGTGATGCCGGCGGCGTACTCGTGCAGGTTGGTCTTCGCGACGACGATCGCGCCCGCGGCGCGCAGCTTCGCCACCTGCGTGGCGTCGTCAGCGGGCCGGAAGTCCTCCAGCGCCTCGGACGCGCTCGTCGTGGGCATGTCGCCGGTGTCGTAGTTGTCCTTCACCAGGATCGGGATGCCGTGCAGCGCACCGCGGACCTTGCCGGACTTGCGCTCCGCGTCCAGCCGGCGCGCCTCGGCGAGCGCCGTCCGGCTCGTGGCGATGACGGCGTTGACGCCGGGCTGGCTGCCGTAGGCGTTCTCGTAGGCCTGGATCCGGTCGAGGTAGGCCTGGACGAGCTGGACTGACGTGACCTTGCCCTGCTTGAGCAGGGCCTGCAGCTCGGCGACGCCCATCGAGACGACGTCCTGCGCGACGGCCGCCGGGCTCAGCAGGGCAGGGGCGGGAGCCGGGGCCGCGGTGGCGGTGGCCGGAGCCACGAGCGAGGCCGCCAGACCGAGCGCGGCGAGGCCGGTCAGCCCCTTGCGGCGGGTGGAGAAGAGCGAAGAGGAATGCACGTCTGCCCTTTCGGGGGACGGGTCGGGGCGACCCGGTGGGGGGACGCGGCACACCTCACTAGGGGATTGTTCCGGGCAAGCATCTCCGGATTTGCCGGCGTGTTAATTAGTCGGGTGGCCCTCGTCACGGCGTGCAGAAGCAGGCAGTCGCGAGGCGCGGACGACGCTCGCTCCGACCGGGCCGCAGCTGCGCCCGCGCTCCGTCGTGATGGGCGCGACGTCCGCGGGCGAGACACCCCTCGGGCCCACCGTCTCCCGCACCCGCTGCACACGGGCGCGGGTCGCGTCGTCGTGCTGCGCTGCGGCTGCTCGAAGGAGTCGACGAAGCTCGGCGCAGTCCTGCCCGTGAGGTAAGGCTGCAGGGCGGAGCGTGCGGCCTGCAGGCCCACGGCGGCCCGTGCCGCGGTGCCGGGCGCGGCCAGCCCGACGGCGTCGTGGTGCAGCGGCAGGTCAGCCTCGGTGGACGCCGCCACTGCCCCGGTCGAGGGCGAGCACGCGATTGCCGGCCAGCGCCGGCGGCAGCGTGGGCAGCGGCACCGGCTCGATCTCTGCCTCCACGACACCCCGGAGCCACCGCCGCCACCGCGCAGCGCCCGGAACAGCTCCGGGCGCTCCGTGGCGCTGGTCTCGACGACCTGCCCGTCGGCCAGCACGACGGTCAGCGACCGCACGAGGTTCGCGGCGAGGCCGACGCGCCGGCCGGAGAAGCCGAGCCGCCGCCGGGCAGGTAGCCGATGACGCCGACCGTGGGGGAGGAGGACCCGTGCGGTGCGGTCAGGCCGTGGGGCAGCACCTCGGGCAGCACGTCGCCCCGGGTCCTGCCGGCCGGCACGCCCGCCGTGCGGGCGTGCGGGTCGACGCGTACCGGAGCATCGAGGACCGGGCGCACCAGCAGCGACCCCGCCAGCGGTCCGGTGCGCCCCTTGGCATGGCCGGTGGTGCTGATTCGTAGCGGGACTCGCGTACGGCGGGCGGTGGTGACGGCGTCGGCGATCTCGCGCACGCTGCGCGACGAAGGCCGCGGTGGGCTCGACGGGGACGGCGAGCGGGCACGCCGCGGTCGCCGCTTCGTGCTCCGCGCTCCCGGGCGGGCTGAAGGGTGCGAGGCCTCCGGGGGCGCCCGCGCCGCGGGTGCGGGACGTGGTGCCGGTGCTGCTCCCGGGCGCTCCTGCCGGCATGGGTGCGCGATGTGCGGGGAGGCGCCGGCTCGGCGGCGGAGCAGCGAGCTCAGCCGGGGACCCGGGCCCCGTGGGCGCGCAGGAAGTCGGGAAGGCTCAGGTGCTCGGGGTTGACCGCGCGCGCGGCCGCCACGTCCCGGCGCCCGGTGTAGGAGTCTGGGAACTCGGCGTAGTACTGGAACATGTTGGCCAGCTCCTCGGCGCCGGGGAAGGGGAAGGCACGGAACTGCGCGGCGGTGAGCGGCCGGTACGCCACCGGCTCACCGAGGACCGCGGTGAACGCGGCCGCCATCTGCCCCCCGGTGAGGACGTCGCCGACGGCGGGGACGGTGGCGCCGATGGTGGTGGCGGGCTGTTGCAGCACCCGCAGCACGACGCGGCCGATGTCGTCGGAGGCGATGCCGGCGACCGGGGCGTCCGCGACGGGCAGGTGCAGGGCGAGAGTGCCGTCCTCGTCGCGCTGCGGCGCGAGGTCGCCGAGCAGCTGGTCCCAGTAGAAGGACATCAGCACGTAGGTCACCGGTAGCCCGGACGCGGCGAAGAGGGCGTCGGCCGCGCCGCCCTTGACGTCGAAGTGCGGGACCCGGTAGCCGTCGAGGAAGGGCATCCGCTGGTCGTCGGCGGCGATGGCCTGCCGGGTGTCCTCCAAGGTGGACCACACCACGTGCTGCGGCCGCGCGGCCTGGGCCGCGGCGATGACGGTGCGCACCTCGGCCAGCTCACGCTCCGGGGAGCGGTGCTCCCAGAACGGGGTGACGACGAAGGCCCCGTACGCGCCGTCGAACGCTGTGCGCAGGCTGCTCTCGTCGGTCAGCTCCGCCTCGACCATCTCGGCGCCCAGCTCGCTCAGGGCCTGCGCTCTGGCGGAGGAGGCGTCGCGGGTCACGCCGCGGACCGCGAAGGTGCCCTCGGCCAGCAGGGCGCGGGCGACCGCGCCGCCCTGGGTGCCGGTGGCGCCGAGGACGGTGACGAGCTGCTGATCGGATGTCTGTGACATGGACATGGGTGTCTCCCGTCGGTTGGTGGCTCCGTCGGTCCGTGGGTTCCGTCGGTCCGTGGGTTCGGTCGGTCGGTGGGCGCGGTCGCCCGGGGGCGTCCGCGCCGAGCGAGGTGGTCAGAGGTGGTGCGGCGAGCGGCGTCGCCGGCACAGGACGAGCAGGGGTGCCCGTTTCAGGGGCGCCGCTCAGGCGGTGGGCGCCACGACGACGGCCTTGCCCGACAGCTCGCCGGCGCCGGCCTGCGCGTGCAGCGCGGGAAGGTCGGCGAGCGCCACCCGCTGGGCGACGTCGAGGAGCAGCTCGCCGGTGCTCACGCGGGCGACCAGGTCGGCGAGCTGGTCGGCGTCGCTGCGGACGAACAGGTCGATCCCGCGCACATCGCGCTCGTCGTCCGAAGGTGCGGGCATCCAGACCGTCGTGTTGACGAGCCTGCCGCCGTCGCGCACCAGCGTGACCAGCGCGGCCAGTTGTTCCGGGGCTACCGGCGCGAGGTTGAGCACGAGGTCGACGGGCTCGGTCACCGCTGCGGTCACCTCGCTGGTGGTGTGGTCGACGACCTCGTCGGCGCCCGCGGCCTTCACCCGCACGGCGCTGCGCGGGCTCGCGGTCGCGATCACGTGCGCGCCGGCCTCCTTGGCCAGCTGCACCGCGTACCCGCCGACGGCTCCGCCGGCCCCGTTGACCAGCACCCGCTGCCCGGCCGTGAGGTCGCCGTGCTCGAACAGCGCCTGCCACGCGGTCAGGCCGACGATCGGCAGGGCCGCGGCGTCGGCCAGCGGGACGTTCTTCGGTGCTCCGGTCAGGATCTCGGCCGGCGCGATGGCGTACTCGGCAGCCGCCCCGGCCTCCGTCATCGGCAGGAAGCCGACGACCCGGTCGCCGATCGCGACGGTGCCCACGCCCTCGCCGAGCGCGTCGACCGTCCCGGAGACGTCGATGCCGGGGATGTGCGGCAGCCGGACCGGGATCGGGCCCTGCATGTAGCCCGCGCGGATGTTCGCGTCGACGCCGTTGAACGACGTGGCGGCGACCCGGATCCGGGCCTGGCCAGGGCCGGGGACGGGCAGCTCGACGTCCTCGTAGCGCAGGACCTCAGGACCGCCGAACTCGTGGAAACGCACTGCCTTCATCGCTGAACCTGCCTTCGTGAGTGGGTTGACGTGCTCCCCGGGCCGGTCGGCGGCTCCGGGGGACGTCACTCACGTTGGCAGGTTCCGGCGCGGTCATCCTGGGCCGGATCGGCCCACCTTGATGACCGGGGGCCCGTCTGCTGCGCTGACCACCTCGGCCAGCCGGGCCGCGTCGTCCGATCCCGGCGCAGCGGTCAGCATCAGCGCCGCCAGGTCGTCGCCGGGGATGGCGAGCATGTTCCCGACGAGGGTGACGGGGTCACCGTCCGGGCGGACGAAGGTCGCGCTGCTCTCGTAGGCCTCCACCGGTCGGGGGATGCGCCACAAGGTGTCGAACACCCGGCTCCGGCTGCGGATCTCGTCCACGAGAGCGGCGAGCGAGGTGTCGGCGGGGTAGCGCAGCAGCGCGCTCCTCAGCTGGGTCACGAGGACGGCCTGGTGATCGGCCGCGTCAGCTGGCGACTGCTGGAACGCGGGGAAGGGCTCGCAGAAGGTGCGCCAGGCGATGTTCCACTCCCAGGGGCTTCCCGTGAGCTCCCAGTGCCCCAGGGCCAGGAAGGCGCCGTTGACCGCCACGAGGTTCATCGCCGCGTCCGAGACGAACATGGGGGTGTCCGAGAACCGCTCGAGCAGTCGCGTCGCGCCGACGCCGAGGTCGGTGGGCACCTGCCCGTCCGCGGCGGCGTACCCGGCCAGTGCACAGAGCCGCTCGTAGTCCGCGCGCCCGACCCGCAGTGCCCGGGCGATGGCGTTCACCACCCCGGCCGACGGGTGGCTGCGGCCCTGTTCCAGTCTGCGCACGTAGTCGGCGGACATCCCCGCGAGCTCGCCGAGCTCCTCACGGCGCAGCCCGCGCACCCGTCGAGCGCCGGGCGGCAGCCCGACGAGGTCGGGGGCCGTGCCCTCGCGCAGCTGGCGCACCGCCGCGCCGAACTCCTGACGCTTCACGGCGCAAGTCTGCCCGGACAGCCGCGCGAAGGAAATGCTTCGCGCGAGCGGCGTGCTCCGGCTGGGAGCGACCGTCGGTGGGTGCGGCGGCGGTCTCGCGGAAGGTCACGCTGCGCGGGAGAACGTGCAGACGGGAGGGCAGGGACTCCGCGAGGGCGGTGGCACCGCAGGGGCGCCGACGGTCTCACGGGCCGGTGCCGCGCTCGCGGCGCAGGGCGCTCGCCGATGCCATGACGGCGAGGAGCATCGCGACGGCCACGAGCCCGTCCGCCCAGTAGTGGTTCGCGGTCGCGACGACGACCAGCCAGGTGACCGCAGGGTGCACCAGCCAGAGCCAGCGCCAGCGTGTGTGCCCGGCCCGGACCAGCGCCACCGCGACGAGCACCGCCCAGCCGACGTGCAGGGAGGGCATGGCGGCCAGCTGGTTCGTCGCGCCGGAGGCGGAGTGGGCGTAGACGGAGGGGCCGAGGACGGCCGCTACATCAGTGAAGCCGAGATCGGGCATGAGGCGAGGTGGTGCGAGCGGGACGGTGAAGGTCAGCACCAGGGCGGCGGCCGTCACCGCGACGAGCACGGTCCGGGCCCACCGGAACTGCACCCGGTCACGCAGGAAGAGCCACGCGAGCACCAGGCCCGTGAACGGGAAGTGCACGGTGGCGTAGTAGGTGTTGGCCGTCCGAGCGAGCGTGGGCCGGTCCAGGAGCCACTTCTGGAGGGCGAGCTCGTCCGGCAGCCCCACGGCGCGCTCCCACGCGTACAGCGAGTGCGCGTTGGCCACCGCGGACGAGGCCTCACCGGCGGCTTGCAGCCGGGCCCACATGTACATCCCCAGCAGCGCACCGAGCAGGACGGCCTGCCCGAGCAGGGCGGGGACGACCGCACGCCGGTGCAGGCGGGGAGCCTCGGCCCGCCCCGTCTGCGGGCCGAGGCTTCCCAGGAGGGAGGCGGGGCCGGCGATGCTCACGTTGCCTCCCTCGATCGTGGTGGTGCCCCCGCCGCCGCCCGGGCCGAGCCGGGCCCGGGCGACAGCGGGCAGGTGCCGTGGGTCAGACCGCGACGGCCGCTTCGGCCGGCATGTCCTGGCGGGCGGCGCGGATGGCCACCGCCGCCGTCACCAGGCCGACGACCAGCAGGACCGCGCCCCAGGCGAACGCCACGTGGTAGCCGTGCACCAGCGCGTCCGGCTGCACCCGGGCGACGTCGGCGGGGGACGTCGCGTTGTCCGAGATGTACGCGGTGACAGCCGACGCGTACAGCGTGTTGAGCAGCGCCGTGCCGAGCGCGCCGCCGATCTGCTGAGAGGTGTTGAGCACCGCGGACGCGATGCCGGCGTCGTGCCCCCCGACACCGACGAGCGCGGTGCTCGAAGTCGGGATGAACACCAGGGCCATGCCGATGCTCATGACGAGCTCGGAGGGCAGCACGTGGGTCCAGTACGAGGTGTCCGGCGTGATCTGGGTCAGCCACAGCATGCCGACGGTCCCCATGACGAGACCGGTCAGCATCAGCGGCCGCGGCCCGACCTTGGGCAGCAGCTGAGCCGCGACCCCCGCGGTGACGATGATGCCGAGGCTGAAGGGGAGGAAGGCGAAGCCGGACTTCAGCGGGCTGTAGCCCAGCGTCTGCTGCAGGTAGAACGTCAGGAAGAGGAACATCGCGAACATCGCGGCGCCGACCAGCAGGAAGATGAGGTAGGACCCACCCCGGTTGCGGTCGAGCACGATGCGCAGCGGAAGCAGCGGGTTCTTCGCCCGCGCCTCGTAGGCGACGAAGGCGGCGAGCAGGGCGACGGACCCGACGAGAAGCACGATCGTCGAGGGCGCGGACCAGCCGACGCCCGGCTCGGCGGCGCGGGTGAAGCCGTAGACGAGCGCCACCAGGCCGGCGGTCGCGAGGACGGTGCCGGGGACGTCGTAGCGCCGGTCACCGGGGGCGCGGCTCTCGCGCACCAGCGGGATGGCGGCAAGCGCCGTGGCGATCGCGATCGGGACGTTCACCCCGAGGCACCAGCGCCAGGACGCGTACTCGGTGAGGACGCCGCCGAGGATCAGGCCGATCGCCGCGCCACCGCCGGCGATGGCGCCGAACACGCCGAACGCGCGGGCACGTTCCTTGGGCTCGGTGAACGTCACCGTGATGATGGACAGCGCTGCGGGCGCGAGCAGTGCGCCGAAGGCGCCCTGAAGTGCGCGAGCAGCGAAGAGGAGTTCCTGATTCGGCGCGAAGCCGCCGAGAGCGGAGGCACCGGCGAAGCCGAGGAGGCCGATCACGAAGGCGCGCTTGCGCCCGGTGAAGTCGGCGATCCGGCCCCCGAGGAGCAGCAGCCCGCCGAAGGCCAGGGTGTAGGCCGTGATGACCCACTGCACGTTGGCGTCGCTGATGCCGAGGTCGTCACGCGCCGAGGGGAGCGCGATGTTCACGATGGAGGCGTCGAGCACCACCATCAGCTGCGCGATGGCGACGACGGCGAGCGCCAGCCATCGCTTCGGATCGGGCGGCGCCTCGGCCTCTGCGCGCTGGCCTGGGAAGGACGCCTGGTCGGAAGTCGTCGTCACGTCGTTCTCCTTCGCTGTGCGATACCCGATCTGGGATGTGCACAGTGCGCTTCGTGTGTTGGTGAAGGTGCGGTGCGCGCGTCGTGCAGCGCGCACCGGCGGGGCGTCCGGATGAGGGCGGAGCTCCCAGTCTCGTGGTCGGGACAGGTCCCGGGCCACACGATTTCACCGGAGGGCTCCGGCCGGCCACCCGGTCAGGTACGGGACGAGCAGGTCACCCGGCCGGGGGAGACCCGGGCGGCGGGTGCGCGGTCCGGGCGGCTCCCCGGGCGCGCCGGCCCGGAGGGCCGGTCCGGGCGGCGCGTGCCCAGGCGGAGGATCAGGGCGCGGCCCGGGCCACCCATCACGGTGGCGGGAAGAGCGGGCCCGGAAGTGCGTCGAACGGTCATGAGCAGCCGTCCTCTCTGCGCCGGATGGCGCGCAGGAGAAGGAAGGGGGGCGTCGGGGCAGGGGCTCGTCGTCCGGACGGCGGCAGCCGTGCGGCGGGGGAGTCCTGCCGGAGGGTCAGACGGTCAGCGCGGCGAGCCCGGAACCAGCCTTCTGCAGACAGGTGCGGGCGATGTCGAGGAAGTCCTCGAACGGGTCGGTCGGCTTCCACAGGGAGAGCGCGGTGCCGATCGCTGCGGTTGCGGTGTTGAGCATGAGCTGCGCGTCGAGCTCGCGGCCCGGCGGCGTCCGGTCGGCGACCCAGGCGCGGAGCTCTGCCTGGAACCGGTCGCCGGCACCACGCGCCGACGCCGCGACCGCCGGCGACTCGGTCTTGAGCCGCTTGTGGATGGCGAGGGTGTCGCTGAAGTGCGAGACGTAGCCGAGCAGGATGCCCGTCAAGGCCTCCCACAGCGGCTCGTCGGCCGGATGCTCCGCCAGCAGCCCCTGCCAGACCTGCGGCTCCTGCGGGTCCGGGTCGAAGACGACCGCTTCCTTGCAGGAGAAGTAGTTGAAGAAGGTCGTGCGGGAGACGTTCGCCTCCTCGGCGATCTCTTCCACACTGACCGCGTCGAACCCACGCTCGCTGATCAGGCGGAGCGCGCACTCACGGATCGAGCGCCAGGCCTCGAGCTTCTTGCGCTCGCGCAGGCCCATCGCCTTGCCCCCGGCGCACACTCCGAGGCCGGGTTCGGCCGGAGAGGGCGTCGGGGTCATGGCAAGACCTTAGCAGCAATCTTGGACGGCGTTCAAGCTTTGGTGCCGTACATGTTCGGACCGAGTGCGGGGGCTGGGCCGGTCGGTCGGGTGCTGCCCGGCGACGGGCGGGGAAGAACGTGCAGGGAAGGCGTCGTGTGCATGGGCGGGACCGTAGAAGGTGATGCGGTCAGATCGTGACCGGTGCCCGGCGGGAACCCGCCACCCGCTGGCGGCCCGATCGACGTCGGCGGTGCCGAGGTCGGGCCCGCGGTGTCGCGGCCCGGCCGGGCCTGGCCCGCGCGCGCATGCGCGGGAGCGCCAGGTACGGAACGTGTACTACCCCGAGCGCCCCTACGGGGCCACCATGAGGGCATGCCCGCGCGAGGGGACTACTGCCCCATCACGGTCGGCGTCGACGTGCTCGGGGACCGCTGGACGCCGCTCGTGATCCGCGAGCTCATGGTCGGCGCCAGCGGGTTCCACGAGATCTCCCGGGGCCTGCCGCGGATGAGCCGTACCCTGCTCGCCCGGCGGCTGCGCCAGCTGGAGCGGCAGGGGCTGGTCCGGCGCGGGGAGACCGGGCCCGGTCGGCCGGCCTGCTACACGCTGACCCCGGCCGGGGAGGGGCTGACCCCGATCGTCCGGGCGCTCGGCCAGTGGGCCGCCGAGTGGGTCTTCGGCGACCCGACGGCCGAGGACTGCGACGGGCTGTCCCTGCTGTGGCGGATGCACCAGCACGCGGTGCCGGACGCCCTGCCCGAGCGACGGGCCGTCGTCCTCGTGCAGCTCACCGGCGACGGCGCGGCGCAGGGCTGGCTCGACATCGACCGCCGCGCGATGTCGGTGTGCCGCGACGACCCGGGCTCGACTGCGACCTCGCCCTCGAGGCCCCCACCGGCGACATGCACCGCTGGCTCGTCGGGCTGGTGCCGTTCGGCCGGCTCGCGGCGGCCGGGGTCGGCACGCCTGCTCGGGCCGGCCGCACTGACCCGGGCCTTCCCGACCTGGTTCGACACCACGCTCTTCGCCGAGGGGCTGAGCCGCCGGGAGGCGCTCGGCAGCACAGCGCTGGCCCCGACGTAGCTCACCCCAGGACAGATGGCCGAGGGCCGTCGCGGCGCCGGGCCCGTCCTGCGCCGCGGCCGCCGCGCAGTCGACCGAGCCGGGACGCGAGCTGTCGCTGCTGGCCCCGGTCCTCGACACCGCGCGGGCCGCCTTCTGCATCACCGCCCCGGCGCCGCCGGACAAACCGGTGGTCCACGTGATCGGCGGCTCGAGCCGATGCCCCGCTATCCCCGGGCCAGGCCCCGGCCCGCGTCCCCGTCCTGCCCCACCAGCGCGATCACCAGGGGCGGACCGGCACGGGGCCCGACGCGGAACTGATCCCTCGCCCCTCGCGGCTCACGCCCGCGGGCCACGCGACCGGGCTCAGTAGTGCCAGGGGAACGGGGACCAGTCCGGCGCGCGCTTCTCCAGGAACGAGTCGCGCCCCTCGGCGGCCTCGTCGGTGCCGTACGCCAGCCGCGTGGCCTCCCCCGCGAACAGCTGCTGCCCGACGAGCCCGTCGTCGGGCAGGTTGAAGGCGTACTTGAGCATCCGTTGCGCGGTGGGGGACTTGGCATTGACCTCGCGCGCCCACTGCAGCGCGACCTGCTCGAGCTCGGCGTGGGGGACGACCGCGTTGACCATGCCCATCTCGTACGCCTCCTGCGCGGAGTACTCGCGGCCGAGGAAGAACACCTCCCGCGCCCGCTTCTGCCCCACCTGGCGAGCGAGGTACGCCGACCCGTACCCGCCGTCGAAGCTGGCGACGTCGGCGTCGGTCTGCTTGAACCGGGCGTGCTCGCGCGAGGCGAGCGTCAGGTCGCAGACGACGTGCAGGCTGTGCCCGCCGCCGGCCGCCCATCCGGGCACGACCGCGATGACGACCTTCGGCATGAAGCGGATCAGCCGCTGCACCTCGAGGATGTGCAGCCGCCCCGCGCGCGCCCGCTCGGCCGGTGTGGCCGCAGCCTCGGAGGCGGCGTCGACGTAGCCGCTGCGGCCGCGGATGCGCTGGTCGCCGCCGGAGGAGAACGCCCACCCGCCGTCCCTCGGGGAGGGGCCGTTGCCGGTGAGCAGCACGCACCCGACGTCGGGCGTGGCCCGCGCGTGGTCGAGGGTGGCCAGCAGCTCGTCGACCGTCCGCGGCCGGAACGCGTTGCGGACCTCTGGCCGGTCGAAGGCGACCCGGACGGTGCCGGTGTCGTGGCCGTCCTCGACGGCGCGGTGGTAGGTCACGTCCGTGAGGCCGTCGAAGCCCTCGACCGGGCGCCAGGCGGAGGGGTCGAACAACGGGTTCTCCACGGCAGGCCACGATAGGGACCATGAGCTCGCCCGTCCCGGACGCCCCCGCGGAGGGCGCCCCGTTCGCCGCTTCGTTCGCGCTGCCGATGGCGGTCCGCTTCCGCGGGGTGGACGCCCGAGAGGGCGTGCTGCTGCACGGGCCGGCCGGCTGGGGGGAGTTCTCGCCGTTCTGGGACTACGACACCTGGCGGGCCGTCCCCTGGCTGTACGCCGCGCGGGAGGCCGCCTTCAGCGGGTGGCCGCCGCCCGTGCGGGACAGCGTCCCGGTGAACTCGACCGTGCCGGCGGTCAGCCCGGAGCGGGCACAGGAGCTGGTCCGGGCCGCCGGATGCACAACCGTGAAGGTGAAGGTCGCGGAGCCGGGCCAGGGGCTCGACGCCGACGTCGAGCGGGTGGCCGCCGTCCGTGACGTGCTGGGGCCGGAGGGGCGCATCCGCGTGGACGCCAACGGCGCGTGGGGGGCCGAGGAGGCGGTCCAGCGCATCCGCGCGCTGGACATCGCCGCCGGCGGGCTGGAGTACGTCGAGCAGCCCTGCCCGACCATCGATGAGCTCGCGTCGGTCCGCCGCCGGGTCAACGTGCCCGTGGCCGCCGACGAGTCCGTGCGGATGAGCGACGACCCGTTGCGGGTCGTGCGGGCCGAGGCCGCCGACATCGTCGTGCTGAAGGTCGCCCCGATGGGCGGGGTCGCGTCCTGCCTCATCGTGGCCGAGCAGGTCGGCGTGCCCGTCGTGGTGTCCTCGGCACTGGAGACGTCCGTCGGGCTCGCGGCGGGGGTCGCGCTGGCGGCGGCGCTGCCGGAGCTGCCGTACGCCTGCGGCCTCGGGACGGCACGGCTGCTCGGGGCCGACCTCGCCAGCGAGCCGCTCGTCGCGGTCGACGGCCGTATCGCCGTGCGCCGGGTGGCGCCGGACCCCGACCTGCTCGAGGCGTCAGCGCTCGACGACGAGGGAAGGCTCCGATGGGCGGAGCGGCTGGCCAGGGTGCAGGCTGATGCGTGAGGAGTGTCTAGATCGACCATGACGATCTAGAGGCCGCCTGGCGTACCCTCTGCTACCGAAGCGCCGTGGAAGAAGGAGCGTCCTACCGTGCCGGTCATGACGCCCGCCGAGGCGCTCGCGACCGTCCTCGTCGACGAGCTCGTGCGGGGCGGCGTCCAGGAGGCGGTCCTCTCCCCGGGGTCGCGCTCGGCTCCCCTCGCGTACGCCCTGCACGCCGCAGAGGCGCGCGGCCTGCTCCGGCTGCACGTCCGGATCGACGAGCGCACCGCCGGCTTCCTCGCGCTCGGCCTGGCGAAGGCCTCAGGGCTCCCGGTGCCGGTGGTCACGACGTCGGGGACGGCCACCGCCAACCTGCACCCCGCGGTGCTCGAAGCGTCCTACTCCAGCGTGCCGGTGCTCGCGCTGACCGCCGACCGGCCGGTGGAGATGCGCGGGGTGGGGGCGAACCAGACGCTCGTCGACCAGCGCTCGGTCTACGGATCGGCCGTTCGTGAATCCTTCGTCGTGCCTGCGCCTGACTCCCGGACCGGCCAGGTCCGGTGGTGGCGGGCCCTGACGGCACGCGCGCTCGCGACCTCGTGCGGACGGCTCGACGAGGACCCGGGCCCGGTCCACATCGACGTGGCCTTCCGGGAGCCGCTCGTGCCGTCGGGGGCCGACGATTGGGTCGAGCCGTTGGACGGCCGCCCCGACGGCGCTCCGTGGGCCGCGGTCGGGCGCGCCACCGGTGCGGTGCCGCCCTACGCCGGCGCCCCTCGCACCCTCGTCCTGGTCGGGGACTGCGCCCCGGCCCTCGCCCAGGGGGCGCTCCGGCTCGCCGGCGAGCGCGACTGGCCGATCGTCGCCGAGCCGTCGGCCGGCCTCGGCAACGCCGCGCTGCCCTCGCTGCTGCTCGCCGCCGAGGACTTCGTCCGTGTCAACCGGCCGGAGCGGGTGCTGCTCGTCGGCCGGCCGACGCTCTCGCGGGCAGTGACGGAGCTGCTGCGCACACCCGGTGTCGCGGTCGACGTCGTCGCGGGCTCCCCGCGTTGGCCCGACCCGGCGACGACCGCGGAGACGGTGCTCCCGCCCGCGCTGCTGACCGGGCCGGCGTTCGCGGTGCACCCGGAGTGGTCCTTCATCGCCGACGATCCGGTGAAGGGCGAAGAGGGTTTCGCCGAAGCGTGGCGCGTGGCCGGCGAGTCCGTGGCCAATGCCGTGTCCGCGGTGCTGCGCAAGGAGCCCTGGCCCTCCGGCTTCCACATCGCGCAGGCGGTGGCCGGCAACGTCCCCGGTGACGGGCTGCTCGTCGTCGGGTCGAGCAACCCGGTGCGGGACCTGGACAACGTGGGGTCCTGGGTGCTCCAGCCCGCGCGGGTGCTCGCGAACCGGGGGGTCTCCGGTATCGACGGCACGGTGTCCACCGCGATCGGCGCCGCGCTGGGGCACCAGCGCGCCGGTGGCGGCCCGGCGTACGCACTGATGGGTGACCTCACGTTCCTGCATGACGCTACGGCTCTCGTCATCGGGAAGGGCGAGCCGCTGCCCGGGCTCACCATCGTCGTGGTGAACGACGACGGTGGCGGCATCTTCGGCCTGCTCGAGCAGGGCGCCCCCGAGCTGTCCGTGCCGTTCGAGCGGGTGTTCGGCACGCCCCACGGTGTCGACCTCCGAGCTCTGTGCTCGGCCACGTCCACGCCGTACGTGCGAGCCCGTTCCGCCGACGAGCTCGAGCTCGCGCTGGAGCCCGGCCTCGGGATCCGGGTGGTCGAGGTGCGCGTGGACCGGCAGGCGACGCCCGGCGTCCACGACCGTCTGCACGCCGCGGTCGACGCCGTCCTCGGCTGAGGCGCTCGTCGGCCGACGCCGTCCTCGGCTCACGCCGACGCATCAGGTCGGCCGGCGGCGGGAAGGCCGGGACCGCCTGCCGTCCCGCGCAGGTGCTCCTGGCGTCCGCAAGCCGTCGCCGGCAAGAAGCCCCGGACAGCCCACGTGGGTGTCACGAGCGTGCTCCGGCACGTCGGCGTGCCCGGCTTCCTGTGATCGAACGCTCACGGACGGTTCCTGTTGCAGCTCCTGTCGCCGGGGCGACACCCCGCTCGACGTGCTGCTCGCGATGCTCGACACGGCGCGGGGCGCGCTGTCGCTCAGCGGCCCGGCCCTACCCGGCAGCCCGCCGCCGCGACCGGGCGCGCGGGCCCCGGCACCGCTGAGGCCGGGCGAGCCGGCCTGACGGGCGGGCATGGCAGGCTTCGGGGAATGAGCCGAGCCGACCTCGACAAGGACCCGCACGACGTCTCGGCGATGTTCGACGACGTGGCTCCCCGCTACGACCTGGCGAACGGGGTGCTGTCCCTCGGGCAGGACCGGCTCTGGCGGCGGGCCGTGCTGCGCGCGGTCGACCCGCGGCCGCGCGACCGGGTGCTCGACCTGGCCGCCGGCACCGGGACCTCGGCCCTGCCGTTCGCCGCGGCCGGGGCGCAGGTGGTCGCCGCCGACTTCTCGTTGGGCATGCTGCGAGCCGGGCACGCCCGGCGATCGGGGACGCGGGGCCTGGCGTTCACCGCCGCCGACGCGCTCGCGCTGCCCTTCCGGGACGGAGCCTTCGACGCGGTCACCATCTCCTTCGGCCTGCGCAACGTCTCCGACACCGACCGTGCGCTGCGGGAGCTGCTCCGGGTCACCCGCCCCGGCGGCCGCCTCGTCGTCTGCGAGTTCAGCACGCCGACCTTCCGCCCCTTCCGGGCCGTCTACTCCGGCTATCTCATGCGCGCCCTGCCGCGGGTGGCCCGCCGTGTCGGCACGAACGGCCCGGCGTACGCGTACCTGGCCGAGTCGATCGCGGACTGGCCGGCGCAGGAGGGGCTCGCCCGCCGGGTGGCGGCCGCGGGCTGGGCCGAGGTGGAGTGGCGCGACCTCACCGGTGGCATCGTCGCGCTGCACCGCGGGCGCAAGCCGCTCTCGTAGGCCCGCCGTCGCCCTTGCCGCGGCAGGGCCACCCGGCCAGGCATGGATCGAGCGGGCCCGCGGGTAGGACACCTCCATGGGACTCAGCGACAAGATCTCGAACGCGACGGACAAGCTCGGTGGCCAGGCCAAGGAGGCCTACGGCGACGCCACCGACAACCCGGACCTGCAGGCCGAGGGCCAGGGGGACCAGGCGAAGGCCGACCTCAAGCAGGCCGGCGAGAAGGTCAAGGACGTCTTCAAGGGCTGACCCGCCCCCGCGTCCCCGCGGCCTCCCGACGGCGAGCACCGCGTGGGCGCGGCGCGCGGGGCGCGGGTAGCTCACCCCGCCCCGCGCGAGGCAGGCTCGAGAGTTAGAGTTCCGGCATCGGGCGCATGTGAAGCAGTTCACAAGCGCACATGACCGGAGGTTCTCGTGAGCGACACGGCCGGCATCGCGGGTTCGACGACCGCGGATGTCATCGTCGTGGGAGCCGGGCCGGCGGGCTCGACCGCCGCCTACCACCTGGCCCGGGCCGGGGTGGACGTCCTGCTGCTGGAGAAGACCGCGTTCCCCCGCGAGAAGGTCTGCGGTGACGGGCTCACCCCCCGCGCGGTCGCCCAGCTCGTGCGCATGGGCATCGACACCAGCCCCGAGGCCGGCTGGCTGCACAACAAGGGCCTGCGCATCCTCGGCGGCGGCATGCGGCTCGAGCTCCCGTGGCCGGAGCTGGCCAGCTTCCCGCCCTACGGCCTCGTCCGGCGCCGCGAGGACTTCGACGAGCTGCTCGCACGCACCGCGCAGAAGGCCGGCGCCCGCCTCGCGGAGCGGACCACGGTCACCGGGCCGGTCCTCGACGAGCGCACCGGCCGCGTCATCGGCGTCACCGCCACCGGCCCGGAGGGCGAGCCGCTCGAGGCCCGCGCGCCGCTGGTGCTGGCGGCCGACGGCAACTCCTCGCGGCTCTCGCTCGCGGTCGGCCTGCACAAGCGCGAGGACCGCCCGATGGGCGTGGCGGTCCGCACCTACTACACCTCCCGGCGCCACGACGACGACTGGCTCGAGTCGTGGCTGGAGCTCTGGGAGGGCGACGACCTGCTGCCCGGCTACGGCTGGGTGTTCGGCATGGGCGACGGCACGAGCAATGTCGGGCTCGGCGTCCTCAACACCTCCAGCGCCTGGGGCAAGGTCGACTACAAGGCTCTCCTCAAGCGGTGGACCGAGACGACCCCGGAGGAGTGGGGCCTGCGCGAGGAGAACCGCGTCGGCCCGGTGCGCGGCGCCGCGCTGCCCATGGGCTTCAACCGCCAGCCGCACTACACCCGTGGCCTGATGCTGGTCGGGGACGCCGGCGGCATGGTCAACCCGTTCAACGGCGAGGGCATCGCGTACGCGATGGAGTCCGGCGCGATGGCCGCCGAGGTCGCCGCGCAGGCGCTGGCGCGCCCGGAGGGGCCCGGCCGCGAGCTGGCGCTCAGCGCCTACCCGCGGGCGCTCAAGGAGACCTACGGCGGCTACTACACCCTCGGCCGGGTCTTCGTGAAGCTCATCGGCGACCCGCGCGTCATGCGGCTGGCGACGCGGCACGGGCTGCCGCACCCGCTGCTCATGCGCTTCACGCTCAAGCTTCTCGCCAATCTCACGGACCCGAAGGGCGGCGACGCGATGGACCGCGTCATCACCGCCATGACGAAGGTGGCTCCGGCCGCATGAGGAGCCGCTGGAGACCGCTCGTCCGTGATCGAATCGCGACAGTGGGAGTTGCGCAGAACCGGCGGACAGCGCCGGTCGAATCCGTATAGTTCCGGCCCGGGCCCGGCGGGGCCACGCGGCGGAACTCGATGAGGAGGGAGCGGCTCGTGGACTGGGTACCCATCGCCTGGCTGGGCGGTCTCGCGTTCGGATTCGCGGTCTTCTCCGTCGTGGCGGGCGCCCTCACCGGGCCCCGGCGCTACAACCGAGCCAAGCTCCAGGCGTACGAGTGCGGCATCGAGCCGACGCCGCAGCCGGCCGGCGGCGGGCGCTTCCCGGTGAAGTACTACCTCACCGCGATGCTCTTCATCATCTTCGACATCGAGATCGTCTTCCTCTACCCCTGGGCCGTGGCCTTCGACAGCCTCGCCCTGTTCGGGTTGATCGAGATGGTGCTCTTCATCGCCACCGTGTTCGTCGCGTTCGCCTATGTGTGGCGTCGCGGCGGCCTCGAGTGGGACTGAGCGGGACTAGGCAAGGAAGGACGACCAGCCCATGGGCCTCGAAGAGCAGCTTCCGAGCGGTTTTCTGCTGACGACGGTCGAGGCCGCCGCGGGCTGGGTGCGCAAGGCGTCCCTGTGGCCGGCGACGTTCGGCCTGGCCTGCTGCGCCATCGAGATGATGACGACCGGCGGCCCGCGCTACGACAGCGCGCGCTTCGGCATGGAGGTCTTCCGTGCGTCCCCGCGGCAGGCGGACCTGATGATCGTGGCCGGGCGGGTGAGCCAGAAGATGGCACCGGTCCTGCGACAGATCTACGACCAGATGGCCAACCCCAAGTGGGTGCTGGCGATGGGCGTCTGCGCCTCCAGCGGCGGGATGTTCAACAACTACGCCATCGTGCAGGGCGTCGACCACATCGTCCCGGTCGACGTCTACCTGCCCGGGTGCCCGCCGCGGCCGGAGATGCTGCTCGACGCGATCCTCACGCTGCACGACAAGATCCAACACTCCAAGCTCGGGGTGAACCGGGTCCGCGAGGAGCACGAGGCCGAGCGGCTGGCGCTGACGAGCGCGCCGACATCGGAGCTGAAGGGCCTGCTGCGGTGAGCGAGCCCAGCGACAGCGCGCGCCGCTCGGTCACCGACCGCACCGAGGGCTCGCCCCTCGAGGCCAAGGACGCCGGGCAGCAGCTCGAGGCGCAGCCCAGCCCCACCGCGAGCGGGGTGCCGAACGAGGTCTTCCAGACCCGTCGCGGAATGTTCGGCGGCCGCAGCGGCGGTGACACCACCGGCTACGGCCGCATCGTCCGCCGGGTGCAGATGCCCGGCGCGTCCGAGCGCCCGTACGGCGGGACGTTCGACGTCGTCGCGGACGCCCTGGAGCGTGCGTACCCGCAGCTCGACGAGGCGCTCGAGCGCGTGGTCGTCGACCGCGGTGAGCTGACCTTCGTCGTACGCCGTGAGCACGTCGTCGAGGTGCTGCGGGTGCTGCGGGACGACGCCGCGCTCCGCTTCGAGCTCTGCCTCGGGGCGACCGGCGTCCACTACCCGGAGGACACGGGCCGCGAGCTGCACGTCACGTGGCCGCTGCTGTCCATCACCCACAACCGGCGGGTGCGCGTCGAGACGACGTGCCCGGACGCGGACCCGCACGTCCCCAGCGCGGTGGCCGTCTACCCCACGGACGACTGGCACGAGCGCGAGGCCTGGGACATGTTCGGCATCGTCTTCGACGGCCACCCGGCCCTGACCCGGATCCTGATGCCGGACGACTGGCCCGGGCACCCGCAGCGCAAGGACTACCCCCTCGGCGGCATCCCGGTGGAGTACAAGGGCGCCCAGATCCCGCCGCCGGACGAGCGGAGGTCGTACTCCGGATGAGCAGCAGCATGTTCGATGCCCGCCCCGCGGGCGCCGACGACCCCTTCGAGCAGACCCCGCTGGGGGACGCCGCCGGCGAGGCGCCGTCGGAGGGCCGCGTCTTCACGGTGAGCGGCTCCGACTGGGACGTCGTCGGAAGCAGCGACCCTGATTCGCACATTGGTGAAGAGCGCATCGTGGTCAACATGGGGCCGCAGCACCCCTCCACCCACGGCGTGCTCCGGCTGATCCTCGAGATGGAGGGGGAGACGGTCACCGAGACCCGCCTCGGGATCGGCTACCTCCACACCGGCATCGAGAAGAACGCCGAGTACCGGAACTGGACCCAGGGCGTCACGTTCGTCACGCGCATGGACTACCTCGCGCCGTTCTTCAACGAGGCGGCCTACGTCCTCGGCGTCGAGCGCCTGCTCGGCATCACCGACCAGGTCCCGGACCGGGCCAACGTCATCCGCGTGATGCTGATGGAGCTCAACCGGGTCTCCTCGCACCTGGTCTGCATCGCGACCGGCGGCATGGAGCTCGGCGCCCTCACCGTCATGACCATCGGCTTCCGGGAGCGGGAGCTGATCCTCGACATCTTCGAGGCCGTCACCGGTCTGCGCATGAACCACGCGTACTTCCGCCCGGGCGGCGTGGCGCAGGACCTGCCGAACGGCGCGACGGACCTGATCCGGCGCAACGTCGACCTGGTCCGCAGCCGGCTGCACGAGTACGAGGACCTCTGCAACGAGAACTACATCTTCAAGAAGCGGACCGTCGGGGTCGGCTACCTCGACCTGACCGGCTGCATGGCGCTGGGCATCACCGGCCCGATCCTGCGCGCGACCGGCCTCCCGCACGACCTGCGCAAGTCCCAGCCCTACTGCGGCTACGAGACCTACGACTTCGACGTCGCGACCTGGGACACCTGCGACGCCTACGGCCGCTTCCGCATCCGGCTCGAGGAGATGAAGCAGTCGCTGCACATCGTCGACCAGTGCCTCGAGCGGCTCGCGCCCGGGCCGGTCATGGTGGAGGACAAGAAGATCGCCTGGCCGGCGCAGCTCGCGCTCGGCGGTGACGGCCTCGGCAACTCCCTGGACCACATCCGCCACATCATGGGCGAGTCGATGGAGGCGCTGATCCACCACTTCAAGCTCGTGACCGAGGGCTTCCGCGTCCCGCCGGGGCAGGTCTACACCGCGATCGAGTCGCCCCGCGGCGAGCTCGGCTGCCACCTGGTCAGCGACGGCGGCACGCGCCCCTACCGGGTGCACTTCCGCGACCCCTCGTTCACCAATCTCCAATCGGCCCCGGCGATGACCGAAGGCGGCCAGGTGGCCGACGTCATCGCGGCGGTCGCGTCGATCGACCCGGTGATGGGCGGGGTGGACCGCTGATGGCCCTGTCCGCCGACGTGCTCTCCCGGCTCGAGCTCGACGCCAAGGAGGTCATCGCCCGCTACCCCCGGCCGCGGTCGGCCCTGCTGCCGCTGCTGCACCTGGTGCAGTCCGAGGAGGGCTACGTCAGCCCGCAGGGCATCGAGCTCTGCGCCCGCTGGCTCGACCTGACGACCGCGGAGGTCAGCGCGGTCGCGACCTTCTACACCATGTACAAGCGCCGGCCCAACGGCGACTACAGCGTGGGGGTGTGCACCAACACCCTCTGCGCCGTCCTCGGCGGCGACGAGATCCTCGCCCGGCTCGAGCAGCACCTCGGTGTCGGGACCGACGAGACGACGCCGGACGGCAAGGTCACCCTCGAGCACATCGAGTGCAACGCCGCCTGCGACTACGCCCCCGTGGTGATGGTCAACTGGGAGTTCTTCGACAACGTCACCCCGCAGGGCGCCGTCGACCTCGTCGACCGGCTGCGCGCCGGCGACCCGCCCGCCCCCACGCGCGGCGCGTCGCGGCTCTGCACCTTCAAGCAGGTCGAGCGGGTCCTGGCCGGCTTCGAGGACGGCCTCGCCGACACGGGGGTCGGTGCCGGCCCGGCGACGCTCGCCGGGCTGCGGCTCGCGCGCGCGCACGGCTGGTCGGCCCCGCACCCCAACGCGGACGGGGGCCACGCCGGCGACGCGGGCGTCCCCGTCTCGGGCTACGGCCCGCGCGGAGGCCCCAGCGGGGACGACGCGCCGCTGAGCACGGCGACGTCCGACCCGGCCAACCCGACGCCCGGCAGTGCCCCGGACGAGAGCTCCAGCGAGGGAGGCAAGAGCACGTGAGCGAGCAGTCGACGAGCCCGTTGACCCCGGTGCTGTCGCGCACCTGGGACGCCGACCGCTCCTGGTCGCTGGAGGCGTACAAGTCCAAGGACGGCTACCGCGGCCTGCACGCCGCGCTCGGCATGAGCCCGGACGAGGTCATCTCGCTCGTCAAGGACTCCGGGCTGCGCGGCCGGGGCGGCGCCGGCTTCCCCACCGGCATGAAGTGGGGGTTCATCCCGCAGGGCGACGGCAAGCCGCACTACCTCGTCGTCAACGCCGACGAGAGCGAGCCGGGCACCTGCAAGGACATCCCGCTGATGCTGGCCGCCCCGCACCAGCTGGTCGAGGGCGTCATCATCGCGGCGTACGCGATCCGGGCCAGCACGGCCTTCATCTACGTGCGCGGCGAGGTCGTGCACGTCTACCGGCGGCTGCTCGCCGCGGTACGCGAGGCGTACGCCGCGGGCTACCTCGGCCGCAACGTCCTGCAGTCCGGCTTCGACGTCGACATCGTCGTGCACGCCGGGGCCGGGGCGTACATCTGCGGCGAGGAGACCGCGCTGCTGGACTCGCTGGAGGGCTACCGCGGCCAGCCCCGGCTGCGCCCGCCGTTCCCGGCGATCGCCGGCCTCTACGGGGTTCCGACCGTCATCAACAACGTCGAGTCGATCTCGACGGTGCCGGTGGTCGTCCTCAACGGCGCCGACTGGTTCAAGTCCATGGGCACCGAGAAGTCGGCCGGCATGACGCTCTACTCGCTGTCCGGCCACGTCACCCGGCCCGGGCAGTACGAAGCGCCGCTCGGGGTCACCCTGCGCCAGCTGCTCGATCTGGCCGGCGGTGTCCGCGAGGGGCACGAGCTCAAGTTCTGGACACCGGGCGGGTCCTCAACCCCACTGCTCACGGCCGAGCACCTCGACGTCCCGCTGGACTACGAGGGCGTCGGCGCCGCCGGGTCGATGCTCGGCACCAAGGCGCTGCAGGTCTTCGACGAGACCGTCTGCGTCCTGCGCTGCGTGCTGCGCTGGACCGAGTTCTACGCCCACGAGTCCTGCGGCAAGTGCACCCCGTGCCGCGAGGGGACCTACTGGCTCGTCCAGTCCTTGCGCAAGCTCGAGGCGGGGGAGGGCACCGAGGAGGACCTGGCCCGGCTGCTCGACCTGTGCGACAACATCCTCGGCCGGTCCTTCTGCGCCCTGGGGGACGGCGCCACCAGCCCGATCACGTCGTCGCTGAAGTACTTCCGCGACGAGTACGTCGCGCATCTCACGAACGGCGGGTGCCCCTTCGACCCCGTCGCCTCGACCGTCTTCGCGGGAGCCCTGACCCGATGACCGTCACGACGAGCACGCCCGCCGGCAGCGGCGGGGACGTGCAGAAGCACGAAGAGCTGGTCACGCTGACCATCGACGGCTTCGAGGTGAGCGTCCCCAAGGGGACCCTCGTCATCCGGGCCGCCGAGATGCTCGGCATCGCGATCCCGCGGTTCTGCGACCACCCGCTGCTGGACCCCGTCGGGGCCTGCCGGCAGTGCCTGGTCGAGGTCCCGGACGCGGGCAACGGGCGGGGGATGCCGAAGCCGGCGGCCTCCTGCACCACGACGGTCGCGCCGGGGATGGTCGTGCGCACCCAGCTCTCCTCGCCCGTGGCCGACAAGGCGCAGAAGGGCGTGATGGAGCTGCTGCTCGTCAACCACCCCCTCGACTGCCCGGTGTGCGACAAGGGCGGGGAGTGCCCGCTGCAGAACCAGGCGATGACGAACGGGCGTCCGGAGTCGCGCTTCGACGGCGTCAAGCGGACCTACCCGAAGCCGGTGCCGATCTCGGCGCAGGTGCTGCTCGACCGCGAGCGCTGCGTCCTCTGCGCGCGCTGCACCCGCTTCTCCAACCAGGTAGCCGGCGACCCGTTCATCGAGATGCTGGAGCGTGGCGCGCTCCAGCAGGTCGGCATCTACGCCGAGCAGCCGTTCGAGTCCTACTTCTCCGGCAACACCATCCAGATCTGCCCGGTCGGCGCGCTCACCTCGGCGGACTACCGCTTCCGCGCGCGCCCGTTCGACCTGGTGTCCACGCCGACCGCGTGCGAGCACTGCGCCTCCGGCTGCGCGCTGCGCACCGACGTGCGTCGCGGGGCCGTGCAGCGCCGGCTCGCCGGCGACGAGCCGCAGGTCAACGAGGAGTGGAACTGCGACAAGGGCAGGTTCGCCTTCCGCTACGCCGCGCAGCCCGACCGCATCACCACCCCGCTGGTGCGCGACAACGGCGAGCTCGTCCCCACCTCCTGGGCCGACGCCCTCGACGTCGCGGCCCGCGGGCTGCTCTCCGCCCGCGCGAGCGGCGGGGTCGGCGTGCTGCTGGGCGGCCGCGTCACCCAGGAGGACGCCTACGGCTACGCGAAGTTCGCCCGGCTGGCCCTCGGAACCAACGACGTCGACTTCCGCTCCCGTCCGCACTCGGCGGAGGAGACGGCCTTCCTCGGCTCGCACGTCGCCGGCCGCACGCTCGGGCGCGCCGGGTCGGTCACGTACGCCGACCTGGAGGCGGCGCCCGCGGTGCTGCTCGCCGGCCTCGAGCCGGAGGAGGAGTCGCCCATCGTCTTCCTCCGGCTGCGCAAGGCCGTCCGGAAGAGCCGGCTCAGGGTCCTGGCCGTCGCCCCCTGGCGGACGCGCGGCCTGGACAAGCTCTCGGGGCAGCTCGTCCCGTCCGCACCGGGCACCGAGGCCGAGGTGCTCGACGTGATCGCCGCACCGGACGGCGAGCTCGCCGAGCTGGGCGCGCTGCTGCGCGCGCCCGGCGCGGTCGTGCTCGTCGGCGAGCGGCTGGCCGCCGCTCCGGGCGCGCTGTCCGCCGTGGCCCGGCTGGTCGGCGCGACCGGCGCCCGGGTCGCGTGGGTGCCGCGCCGCGCGGGGGAGCGCGGGGCGCTGGAGGCCGGAGCGCTGCCGACGCTGCTGCCCGGTGGCCGCCCCGTCGACGACGCCGAGGCTCGGATCGACGTCGCTGCCACGTGGGGGCTCGCGCTGCACGAGGGCGGCCGGCTCCCGGCCACGCCGGGGCGCGACACCTCCGCCATCCTGCGCGCGGCCGCCGCCGGCCAGCTCGGCGGCCTCGTCGTGGGCGGGGTGGACCCGTACGACCTGCCCTCGCCGGCCGAGGCGCTCGCCGCGCTGGACCGGGCCGGCTTCCTGGTGAGCCTGGAGATGCGGCCGAGCGCGGTCACCGAGCGGGCCGACGTGGTGCTGCCCGTCGCGCCGGTCGCCGAGCGGGCCGGCACCTTCGTCGACTGGGAAGGGCGAGCCCGCCCGTTCGCGGCGGCGCTGGCCAACCCGCAGCAGACGCTGCCCAGCATGGCCGACCTGCGCGTGCTCGACGCGCTCGCCGAGGAGATGGGCGTACGCCTCGGCCTGCCGACCGTGGAGGCGGCCCGCGTCGAGCTGGCCGAGCTCGCCGGGTGGGAGGGCCGGCCCGCGCCGGCGCCCGCATCCGCCGTTCCCGAGCCGCCGCGCCCCGTCGCCGGGCAGGCGGTGCTCGCCACCTGGCACCAGCTGCTCGACCTCGGGCGCCTGCAGGACGGCGAGCCGCACCTCGCGGCCACTGCCAAGCCGGCGTACGCCCGGATGTCACCCGGGACCGCCGCCGAGGTGGGGGTGCCGCCCGGCGGCCTGGTGAGCGTCTCGACCGCAGCGGGGTCGGTCACTCTGCCGCTGCTCGTCACCGAGATGCCCGACCGGGTCGTCTGGGTGCCGACCAACTCCGTCGGCTCGCAGGTGCGCCGCACCCTCGGCGTCGACGCGGGGGCGGTCGTCTCCGTCGCCGCTGCCGGAAGGGCGTTGGCATGAACGACACCGCGAGCCTGCTCGCCGACGACCCGTGGTGGCTCATCGCCTTCAAGGCGGTCTGCGTCTTCGGCTTCCTCGTCCTCATCACGCTGTTCAACATCGTGTTCGAGCGGCGCGTCGTCGCCCGCATGCAGCACCGCATCGGCCCGAACCGGCACGGCCCGTTCGGCAGCCTGCAGTCCCTCGCCGACGGGGTGAAGCTGGCGTTCAAGGAGGACCTGACACCGAGCACCGCCGACAAGGTCGTCTTCTTCCTCGCCCCTGTCATCTCGACGGCCCCGGCGTTCCTGGCCTTCGCGGTCATCCCGTTCGGGCCGGAAGTCTCGATCTTCGGCGAGCGGACGACCTTGCAGCTGGCCGACTTCCCGGTCGGCGTGCTCTACGTCCTGGCCATCGCGTCGGTCGGGATCTACGGGATCGTGCTCGCCGGCTGGTCCAGCGGCTCGACCTACCCGCTGCTGGGCGGGTTGCGCTCGTCGGCGCAGATGATCTCCTACGAGATCGCGATGGGGCTGTCGTTCGTCGCGGTCTTCCTCGTCGCCGGGTCGATGTCGACGTCCGAGATCGTCGCGCAGCAGTCGGACTGGTGGTACGGCATCCTGCTCTTCCCCTCGTTCGCGATCTACCTCATCGCGATGGTGGGCGAGACGAACCGGGCGCCGTTCGACCTGCCGGAGGCCGAGGGCGAGCTAGTCGGCGGCTTCCACACGGAGTACTCGTCGCTGAAGTTCGCGCTGTTCTTCCTCGCCGAGTACATCAACATGGTCAACGTCTCCGCCCTCGCGACGACGCTGTTCCTCGGCGGGTGGCGCGCGCCCTGGCCCATCTCGCTGTGGGACGGGGCGAACGAGGGCTGGTGGCCGCTGCTGTGGTGGGTCTCGAAGGTCGTCCTGCTGATCTTCGTGTTCGTGTGGCTGCGCGGCACCCTGCCCCGGCTGCGCTACGACCAGTTCATGAAGCTGGGCTGGAAGGGGCTGATCCCGGCCTCGCTGGCCTGGATCGTGCTGCTGGCGACCGTGATGACCGTGCGGCGCGAGACCGACGTCGACACCCGCACGCTGCTGTTCACCTTCGCCGGCGTGCTGATCGTCGGGCTGGTGCTGAGCTTCGTGTGGGACGCCGTGGCCGCCCGCCGGGAGTCCACCCGGCTCCAGGTGCGCACGGCCCCCACGCAGCGCGACGCCTTCGCCGGGGGCTTCCCGGTGCCCCCGCTGCCGGGCCAGGGCCCGGACGAGCCGGCGTACGCCGGGGCGGCCCGCGCGGGCGAGCAGGGACGTGCGACCGAGACCGACGCAGCGCAGGAGGGCGACCGTGGCTGAGGAACGCACACCCGCGACCCGTCCGGCCGGGACGACGGCCCCCGCCGGGGCGGACCGCCCCCAGCCGGGCGCTCTCGACCCGGTCAAGGGCTTCGGCGTCACGTTCTCGACGATGTTCAAGAAGGTCGTGACCGAGCAGTACCCCGAGGAGAAGAAGCCGACCGCGCCGCGGTTCCACGGCCGGCACCAGCTCAACCGCTACCCGGACGGGCTGGAGAAGTGCATCGGCTGCGAGCTCTGCGCCTGGGCCTGCCCGGCGGACGCGATCTACGTCGAGGGCGCCGACAACACCGAGGAGGAGCGCTACTCCCCCGGTGAGCGCTACGGCCGCGTCTACCAGATCAACTACCTCCGCTGTATTTTCTGCGGCCTGTGCATCGAGGCCTGCCCCACGCGCGCGCTCACGATGACCAACGAGTACGAGCTGGCGGACACCTCACGGGCCGACCTCATCTTCGAGAAGCAGGACCTGCTCGGCCCCATGCTCTCGGGCATGGTGCCCGCGCCGCACCCGATGGTCGAGGGCACAGACGCGGACGACTACTACGGCGGCCGGGTGTCCGGGGCGACCGACGCCCAGATCCGGTACGCCGCCGAGCGTGCGGGCCGGCCGATCGTCACGCCCGCCGAGGAGGCACCGCTGTGAGCCCCGACCCGCTGCTCGCCGCGGCCCAGCAGACCTCGGGGGCCGAGGCGTTCGGCTTCTGGGTGCTGGGGCCGATCGCGGTCCTCGCGGCGCTGGCGATGCTGTTCGTGCGCAAGGCGGTCCACTCGGCTCTGCTGCTCGCGCTGACCATGATGGTCCTCGCCGTGTTCTACCTCGCCCAGAGCGGGCCGTTCCTCGGCGTGGTGCAGGTCGTCGTCTACACCGGCGCCGTGATGATGCTCTTCCTGTTCGTCCTCATGCTCGTGGGCGTCGACTCCAGCGACTCTCTGGTCGAGACCCTGCGCGGGCAGCGGCTCACCGGGCTGCTGCTCGCTCTGGGGTTCGGCGTGCTGCTCGTGGGCGCCCTCGGCTCGGCCGCGTTCGACGACGTCACGGTCGTCGGGCTCGGGGCGGCCAACGCCGACGGCAACGTCGAGGGCATCGCCCGGCTGCTCTTCACCGACTACGTGCTGGCCTTCGAGGTGACGAGCGCGCTGCTCATCACCGCGGCCGTCGGCGCGATGGTGCTGGCGCACCGCGAGCGGCTCACGGCGCGCAAGACCCAGCGCGAGCTGTCGGAGGAACGGTTCCGCTCCGACGAGCACCCCGGCCCGCTGCCTCCCCCCGGCGTGTACGCGCGGCACAATGCCGTCGACTTCCCGGCGCTGCTGCCCGACGGGAGCACCGCGGACCTGTCGGTGTCCCGCGTGCTCGTGGCGCGCGGCGACGTCCGCGAGGCGGCCCCCGAGGTCGAGGCCACGGAGCAGCGGTCGCTCGAGGCCGGAGAGGCGCCGGAGGACGTGCGCCCGGAGCCGCCGCACGGAGGGCGCTACTGATGGGCGTGCAGAACTACCTGTACCTGTCCGCGATCCTCTTCACGATCGGCGCGGCAGGCGTGCTGCTGCGGCGCAACGCCATCGTGGTCTTCATGTGCGTGGAGCTGATGCTCAACGCCACCAACCTGGCCTTCGTCACCTTCGCCCGCATCCACGGCAACCTCGACGGCCAGGTCATCGCGTTCTTCGTGATGGTGGTGGCCGCGGCGGAGGTCGTGGTGGGGCTCGCCATCATCGTGACGATCTTCCGGACGCGGCGGTCCACCTCGGTCGACGACGCCAACCTCCTCAAGTACTGAGACGGACGGACCCGCAGTGACTGACGGAGAGACGACGTGAGCTTCCCGTACGCGCCGGTGCTGGCGGCCGCCGAGCCCGCGTCCGTGGCGCAGGCCAGCGGCACCGCCGACCTGACGTGGCTGCTGCTCGCCTTCCCGATCGCGGGGGCGACGGTCCTGCTGCTCGGCGGCCGCCGCACGGACGGGTTCGGGCACCTGCTCGGGACGCTCGCCTCGGCGGCGTCCTTCGTCGTGGCGCTGGTGCTCTGGCTGGACATGATCGGGCGCGACGCCGCCGAGCGCGCGACGGTCCAGAAGCTCTGGACCGCGATCGACGTCGGGCGCTTCCACGTCGACATCGCGCTGCAGCTGGACCAGCTGTCGATGGCGTTCGTGCTGCTCATCACCGGCGTCGGCACGCTGATCCACGTCTACTCGATCGGCTACATGGCGCGCGACCCCGACCGGCGCCGGTTCTTCGCCTACCTCAACCTCTTCGTCGCGGCGATGCTGCTGCTCGTCCTCGGGTCGGACTACTTCACGGTCTACATCGGCTGGGAGGGCGTCGGCCTCGCGTCGTACCTGCTGATCGGGTTCTGGGGGCGCAACCCGGCCTACGCCACGGCGGCGAAGAAGGCGTTCGTCGCCAACCGGGTCGGCGACGTCGGCATGTCGCTCGCGATCATCCTGATGTTCACCACCTTCGGCGCCACGGACTTCGTGCGGGTGCACGCCGCCGCGGCCGGGGCCGGCGAGGGGACGCTCACGGCCATCGGCCTGCTGCTCCTGCTGGCGGCCTGCGGCAAGTCCGCGCAGCTGCCGCTGCAGTCCTGGCTCGGCGACGCCATGGCCGGCCCGACGCCGGTCTCGGCGCTCATCCATGCCGCCACGATGGTCACCGCCGGCGTCTACCTCATCGTCCGCTCCGGGCCGATCTTCGACCTCGCCCCCACGGCACAGCTGGTCGTGGCGATCGTGGGCGCGGTCACGCTGGTCTTCGGGGCCGTGATCGGCCTGGCCAAGGACGACATCAAGAAGGCGCTCGCGGCCTCGACGATGAGCCAGATCGGCTACATGGTCCTCGCAGCCGGGCTCGGGCCGGCGGGGTACGCGGTGGCGGTCTTCCACCTGCTGACCCACGGCTTCTTCAAGGCCGGGCTCTTCCTCGGCGCCGGGTCCGTCATGCACGCAATGAACGACACCACCGACATGCGCCGCTTCGGCGGGCTGCGCTCGGTCATGCCGGTGACCTTCGTGACCTTCGGGCTCGGCTACCTCGCGATCATCGGCTTCCCGCTGCTGTCCGGCTTCTGGAGCAAGGACAAGATCATCGAGACCGCGTTCCACGAGGGCGGTGTCAAGGGCTGGACGCTCGGCGTCGTGGCGCTGCTCGGGGCCGGCATCACCGCGTTCTACATGACCCGCGTGATGGTGATGACCTTCTTCGGCCCGCGCCGCTGGGCCGACGACGCCCACCCGCACGAGGCGCCGGCGGTCATGACCGCCCCGATGGTCGTGCTGGCGCTCGGCTCGGTGTTCCTCGGCGGGGTGCTGGCGTACGGCGGCATGCTGCAGGACTGGCTCGAGCCGGTGGTCGGCGGGCACGGCGAGGAGGAGGGCGTCACGACGCTCTCGCCCATCGTCGTGACCCTGCTGACGCTGCTCGTCGTGGCAGGTGGCGCGGCGGGGGCCTGGCTGCAGTACGGGCGGCGCGAGGTCCCGGTCGTCGCCCCGGTGGGCTCCCCGGCCACCATCGCCGCGCGGCGCGACCTCTACCAGGACGCGGTCAACGAGGCCGTGCTCATGCGCCCGGGCCAGTACCTCACCCGCTCGCTGGTCTACGCGGACAACCGCGGCGTGGACGGCGTGGTGAACGGCTTCGCCGCCCTCGTGGGCGGAACCTCCGGCCGGCTGCGCAGGCTGCAGACCGGGTTCGTGCGCAGCTACGCCCTGTCCATGCTCGGTGGCGCCGCCCTCGTGGTCGGCGCCCTTCTCCTCGTGAGGATCTGACGGCGCGTGAACGATCCCGAGTTCCCCTGGCTGAGCGTGCTCGCCGCCGTCCCCCTCGTCGGCGCCGTGGCCGTGGCCGCCGTGCCGCGCGGCCGTGAGCTGCTGGCCAAGCAGCTGGCGGTCGCCGTCTCCCTCATCGTGCTCGCGCTCGTCGTGGCGATCGGCCTGCAGTTCGACACCGACGGGGCCGGCACCTTCCAGTTCACCGAGTACCACAGGTGGATTCCTGAGTTCGGTGTCAGCTATGCGTTGGGCGTCGACGGCATCGCGCTGGTGCTGCTCGCGCTCGTCGCGCTGCTGACACCGGTCTGCCTGCTGGCCTCGTGGCACGACGTCACCGAGGTGCAGGGGGCACGGCGGGTGCAGACGTTCTTCGCGCTCATGCTGACCACGGAGGGCATCCTCGTCGGGGTCTTCGCGGCGACGGACGTCTTCCTGTTCTACGTGCTGTTCGAGGCAGTGCTCATCCCGATGTACTTCATCATCGGCGGTTTCGGCGGCGCGCAGCGCTCGTACGCCGCGGTCAAGTTCCTGATCTACTCGCTGCTCGGCGGACTGCTGATGCTGGCTTCGGTCATCGGCCTCTACGTCGCCGGGCCGGGCGGGGAGCAGGGCTTCCTGCGCAGCACGCTCGAGGGCGCGTCCATCGACCCCACGACCCAGCGCTGGCTCTTCCTGGGGTTCTTCATCGCGTTCGCCATCAAGGCCCCGCTCTGGCCGCTGCACACTTGGCTGCCGGACGCGGCGTCCGAGGCGCCGCCCGGTGGCGCGGTCATGCTCGTCGGCGTGCTCGACAAGATCGGCACCTTCGGCATGATCGCGTACTGCCTGCCGCTCTTCCCGGACGCGTCGGTGTGGGCGCGGCCCGCCGTGATCGTGCTCTGCGTCGTCGGTGTGATCTACGGGGCGCTGGTCGCCATCGGCCAGGTCGACCTCATGCGGCTGATCGCGTACACCTCCGTGTCGCACTTCGGGTTCATCGCGCTCGGCGTCTTCGCGATGACGTCCCAGGGCCAGGCGGGCTCGACGCTCTACATGCTCAGCCACGGCTTCTCGACCGCCGCGCTCTTCCTGCTCGCGGGGATGCTCGCCTCCCGGCGAGGCTCGCGGCGGATCGCGGACTTCGGCGGTGTGCAGCGCGTGGCGCCGGTCCTGGCCGGGCTCTTCCTCATGGCGGGCCTGTCCAGCCTCGCGCTGCCCGGGTTCTCCAGCTTCGTCAGCGAGTTCCTCGTGCTCGCAGGGACGTACGGCCGCTACACCGTGGCGGCGATCGTCGCGACGCTCGGCATCGTGCTCGCCGCGCTCTACATCCTGATCGTCTACCAACGGGTGATGACCGGTCCCGTGGCGAAGGCGGTCGAGGGGTTCCGTGACCTGCGTGCCCGCGAGGTCTGGGCCGTGGCGCCGGTGATCGCGCTGCTGCTCGGGCTCGGCGTCGCGCCGCAGCTGGCCCTCGACGTCATCAACCCGGCGGTGGAGCGGACGTTGGAGTCGGTCAACCAGGGCGACCCGGCGCCGGCCGTGCCGGCCACGGCGGAGCAGGAGAACGGGCGATGACGGTCCTTGCCGGGGTGTCCGCGGTCTCCGCCGCGGACAGCATCCCCGCCCCGCACATCGAGTACGGCGCCCTGTCGCCGCTGTTCGTGGTGTTCGGCGCCGCGGTCCTCGGCGTCCTCGTGGAGGCGTTCGCCCCGCGGGCCGCGCGCTGGGGGATCCAGGTCGGGCTCTCGCTGCTCGGGCTCGTCGGCGCCTTCGTCGCCGTCGTGCTGGTGGCGTCCGGGGACGACTGGAAGGGCGCGGACGCGGTCGTCGCGGAGGGCGCGGTCACCGTGGACGGGCCCGCACTGTTCCTGCAGGGCACCGTCCTGCTGCTCGCCCTCGTCGCCGTGCTGCTGCTGGCCGAGCGCCGGCTCGACCCGGGGCCGAGCGGCGCGTTCGCCGCGCAGGCCTCGACGGTGCCCGGCTCGCCGGCCGAGCTGGAGGTGACGCGTGCCGGGGCGGCGCAGACCGAGGTCTTCCCGCTGACCCTCTTCGCCGTCGGCGGCATGCTGCTCTTCCCGGCCGCCAACGACCTGCTCGTGGCGTTCGTCGCGCTCGAGGTGCTGTCGCTCCCGCTCTACCTGCTCTGCGGGCTCGCCCGGCGCCGCCGCCTGCTGTCGCAGGAGGCCGCGATGAAGTACTTCCTGCTCGGGGCGTTCTCGTCGGCCTTCTTCCTCTACGGCGTCGCGCTGCTGTACGGCTACGCCGGCTCGGTGCGGCTCTCCGAGATCGCCGACGCGACCAGCCAGGCCGCCGGCAGCGACGTGCTGCTGCTCAGCGGCGTCGCGCTGGTCACCGTCGGCCTGCTGTTCAAGGCCGGCGCCGCGCCGTTCCACGCGTGGACGCCCGACGTCTACCAGGGCGCCCCGACCGCGGTCACCGCGTTCATGGCCGCCTGCACCAAGGTGGCGGCCTTCGGCGCGCTGCTGCGGATCTACTACGTGGCCTTCGGCGGGCTGAGGTGGGAGTGGCGGCCCCTCATGTGGGGTGTCGCGATCCTCACCATGCTGGTGGGCGCGGTGATCTCGCTCACCCAGCAGGACGTGAAGCGCATGCTGGCGTACTCCTCGATCGCCCACGCCGGCTTCGTGCTCGTCGGGGTGCTCGCGGCCGACGACGCCGGGCTGCGGGGCGTGCTGTTCTACCTGCTCGCCTACGGCTTCGCGACGATCGGGGCGTTCGCCGTCGTGACGATGGTGCGCGACCCGGCCGGCGAGGCCACCCACCTGTCCCAGTGGGCCGGGCTCGGGAGGCGGTCCCCGCTGGTCGCGGGCGCGTTCGCACTGTTCCTGCTCTCGTTCGCGGGCATCCCGCTGACGTCCGGCTTCATGAGCAAGTACGCCGTGTTCTCCGCCGCGCTGGACGGGGGGGCGTCGCCGGTGGTGATCGTGGCCGTGCTCGCCTCGGTCGTGGCGGCGTTCTTCTACGTGCGCGTCATCGTGCTCATGTTCTTCAGCGAGCCGGCCGCCGACGGGCCCACGGTGGCCGTTCCGAGCATCCTCACGACGGTCGCGCTCGCGCTAGGCGTTACCGTCACTCTCGTGCTCGGAGTGATTCCTCAGCCCGTCCTCGACCTGGCCGGCGACGCCGCGGCCTTCGTCCGCTGACGGGCGCCGTGACCGCGTCTTCCAGTCCGCCGACCGCTGGTCAGCTGCTCGGGCTGCCCCCGATCCACGCCGAGCTCGAGGCGAGCCTCGCCCAGGGGCTCGACGAGGTGGAGGAGCTGCTCCGCGAGTGCGTGAGCAGCTCCCTCGGCTTCGTCACGGAGGCCTCCCGGCACCTCGTCGACGCCGGCGGCAAGCGCTTCCGGCCGCTGCTCGTCCTGCTGGCCGCGCAGTTCGGCGACCCGAAGGCGGCGGGCGTCGTCCCTGCGGCGGTCGTGGTCGAGCTGACCCACCTGGCCTCGCTCTACCACGACGACGTCATGGACGAGGCGCCGCTGCGGCGCGGCGCCCCCAGCGCCAACGCCCGCTACGGCAACTCGATGGCCATCCTCACCGGCGACTTCCTCTTCGCCCGGGCCGCGCACCTCGTCGCCGACCTCGGGCCGGACGCCGTGCGGCTGCAGGCGCGCACCTTCGAACGGCTCATCACCGGCCAGATCCGCGAGACGATCAAGCCGCCGGAGGGCACCGACCCCGTCGAGCACTACCTCGACGTGCTCGCGGACAAGACCGGCTCGCTCATCGCGACCAGCGGCCGCTTCGGCGCCTGGCAGAGCGGCGCGCCCGCCGGCGTGGACGACGTGCTGACGACGTACGGCGAGCTCATCGGTGTCGCGTTCCAGCTCTCGGACGACCTGCTCGACGTGGCGGGGGAGAGCGGGCTGTCCGGCAAGGCGCTCGGCACCGACCTGCGCGAGGGGGTCCCGACGCTGCCGGTGCTGCACGCGCGGCGGCTTGCGGACGTACGCGACCCGGCCGACGCGCGGCTCATCGAGCTGCTCGACGGCGACCTGTCCTCCGACGCCGCGCTCGCCGAGGCGCTGGGGCTGCTGCGCGCGCACCCCGCGGTGGACGCCGCGCAGGCCGATCTGCGGCGGTGGGCCGAGCGGGCACGGGCCACGCTCGCGCCGCTGCCGGACGTCCCGGCCAAGGCCGCGCTCGAGGCGCTGTGCGACGTGGTGGTGGATCGCTCGGCTTGAGCTGTGCTGCGGCGCGGGCGGGCGGCGTCTGCCGTCGTGGGGGAGCGGCAGTGGGCGCCGCGTGCCTTCCCGGAGCGTCAGCGGATGTGGCCCTCACGAAGTATCCCGAGGGCCATGCTCCCGCCGCTCCATCGCACTTCTGTGAGGGGCCTCGTGCGGCCCGTCTCGGGACTCAGCAGGCCCAACCCGGAGCCGCCCGCCACGACGATCGCGTCACCACGTCCGGTGATCGGCATGACTCCTGCACCCGGCACCGGCTCGACACGCTCTCCACCGCCGTCGACGTCCACCGTCCGCAGGACGGTGCGTCCGGCGCTGCCGTAGCCGAGGACCCAGAGCGTGCGGCCGTCGCGCGACCAGACCGGGGCCCCGGTCGTGGAGAGGGGCCGCCGGGTCAGGTCCTTGACGTGTCCCGAGCGCGCGTCGATGACGGCGAGCGTGGGTTGCTTCGGCGCTCTCGAGCCGGCCTCTCCGATGACCGCCGCCAGCCGCCGGGAGTCCGAGCTCCACGCGACCGGTGCGGACACCTGCTGGGCCAGCGTGCGGAACTCACCTGTGCGCGTGTCCAGGAGCATCAGGCGCTGTCCGCGTTCCGCGCTGGTGTGGTCAGGACGGGCGACACCCAGTGCGAACGCGATGTAGCGGTTGTCCGGCGACCAGCGCAGGTCGCGGACGCTGCCGAACCGGTCCAAGCTGTAATCGCGCTGCTCACCCGTCGCGAACACGAACGTGCGCACCACGACCGGCCGCATGAACTGCCCGCCTCCCGCAGTTCGCGTACCGTCGTCGGACAGTTGGGCGAAGGCGTCGGGCGGGCTCGGGTCCTCGGACGCCCCTCGCCGCAACTGCCCCGGCAACCGGCGCCAGCCGCTGCCGTCCGCGTCATAGGCGAGCACGTCCACGACGACGGTCCCGGTGTACCCGGTAGGGGCCGTCGGCCGGGCGGTGATCCGGGCACCGGTCGCTACGTCTCGAACGTCCGACGCGGCCCAGTCGATGACGGAGTGCAGCATCGCGGCACGGCGTATCGGGGCGTCCGCGAGCGCCGGCACGGACGAGCCGTCGTCCGGCACGGCGGGCTGCGTCCGGGGGAACGTGCCCGGCCCACTGACCGGCGGAGCGGCAGGCTCCGTCTCCTCCTTCGTAAGGACGACCGGGGTCATCACCGCTGCAAGCGCCACCAGAGCGGAGGCGGCGGCCGCAGCGGCCCGCCGCCGCGTCGTCCGCGCGCGTGCCGCTGCCTGCGCCCGGGCCGCGCGGGCCGCCCAGGCGTCCGGCGACAGGAGGGGCGAGTCGTCCTCCAGCGCATGCAGCCGCGAGTGCAGGTCGGAGCTCATCGCGCGCCCTCCTCGAGGGTCACCAGGGGGAGAGCGGCCAGCTCGGGCATCCGTTCCCGGAGCCGCCTGAGGGCGACGTGCGCGGTCCGCTTGACCGAGCCGACGGAGCAGCCGAGCACCTCGGCCGTCTGCGCCTCGGTGAGGTCCTCGTAGTAGCGCAGCACGAGCACCGCCCGTTGCCGGGGTGCGAGCCGGCCGAGTGCCGTCCGGAGGACGAGACGGTCCTCCACCTCGGCGTCCGCGACGGGCACGGCCGCGTCCGGCGGAACGTCCCCGTAGGACCGGACCGACGCGCCGTGCAGCCTGCGCCAGGCCGAGACGTGCGCGTTGTACATGACCTTGCGGACGTAGGCCTCCTGGTCGCCGGCGATGCGGTGCCAGCGGGCGGCGGCCTGCGTCAGCCCGGTCTGCACGAGGTCCTCCGCAGCCTGCGCGTCCCCGGTCAGCACGTACGCGGTGCGCAGCAGCGCTTGCCCGCGCGCCGCCGCGAACTCGTCGAGCCGGTCCCAGCGCCGTTCCATGCGCACCCCCTCGCCGTTCCTCACGCGGGGCGCCGTCCCATGGTTGACGGCCCGCCAGGAAGCATGCGGCGCCGGGTGTCGTGACAGCGGCAGCGGACGTCGCGTGCCTCACGGCCGCGGCGGCTGCGCCCCCGTCAGGGTGGCGAGCGCGGCGCGTACCCACTCCTCGACGCCCGCCTTGTCGACGCCGAGCCCGTGCAGCACGCCGCTGCCGTTCTCCTGCTCGAGCAGGGCGAGCAGCAGGTGCTCGGTCCCGACGTAGTTGTGCCCGAGGCGCAGCGCCTCGCGGAAGGTCAGCTCGAGCGCCTTGCGGGCGTCGGCGTCGAAGGGGACGAGCTCGGGCGCGCTCTCGGTACGCGGCGGCAGGGCGGCCGCACCCGCCTGCCGGACCGCAGCGGGGTCGACCGATTGCGCCGCCAGCGCCTTGACCGCGAGCCCGTCGGGCTCGGTGAGCAGGCCGAGCACGAGGTGCGCCGGGGTGATGCTCGCGTTCCCGGCGGTGCGGGCCTCGTTCTGGGCGGCGGCGATCACGTTGCGGGCCCGCGGCGTGAACCGGTTGAAGCCCTCGTTCGGGTTCAAGGCCGACGGCTCGGCCGGCGTCCGCGGCACGAACCGCTTCTGCGCCGCCTGCTTCGAGACGCCCATGCTGCGCCCGATGTCGGTCCAGGAGGCGCCGGAGCGCCGGGCCTGGTCGACGAAGTGGCCGATGAGGTGATCGGCCAGCTCACCGAGGTGGTCCGCCGCCAGGACCGCGTCGCTGAGCTGGTCGAGGGCGTCGGTGTGGACCTTCTTGATCGCGGTGATCAGCTCGTCGAGCCGGACCGGCGGGTCGAGCGGCAGAGGTGTGGTCATGCGTCAACGGTAGGTTGACGCCCTCGCTGTCGTCAACCAGTGGTTGACGTCGAGAACGGCACCCCGTCGGCCGCTGCCCGCACGTCGGCGATCACGATCCGGCGCATCTGCAGCATCGCCTGCGTCGCGCGGTTGGCGCGCCCGGGGTCGGGGTCGGACAGCAGATCCATCAGCTCCGCCGGGACGACCTGCCAGGAGAGCCCGAACCGGTCCTTGAGCCAGCCGCACTGGCTCTCCTCACCGCCGTGCGCGGTCAACCCGTCCCAGTAGTGGTCGGTCTCCTCCTGGCCCCTGGTGGAGATCTGGAACGAGACCGCCTCGGTGAAGCGGAACTGCGGCCCGCCGTTGAGCCCGACGTAGTCCTGCCCGTCGAGGGTGAACTCGACGGTCAGCACCGCGCCCTCGGCGCCGTGCTGGTCCGGCCCATAGCGCGTGACCCTGGTGATGGAGGAGTTCGGGAAGAGCGAGACGTAGAGCTCGGCGGCGTCCTCGGCCTGCCCGTCGAACCACAGGCAGGGGATGGTCTTCGGCATCGGGGGGTCCTTCCGTCGGTCGGCGCGGCCCGGGGAGCCGCTGTGTCGGTGCAGACGTCCGAGCTCGCGCGGGCTCATCGTTGCCCTGCTCCGCGGGCCCCTCGTTCGTGGGCTCTTCGCAGGGTGACGCTGGAGACCTTGCCTCCGGTAATGAAAACGGTATCCATGGCGGCTACAGTGGTTGCCATGAGCACCGCATCCCACCCCGTCGTCCCGGCCGCCGACCGCCCCCGCCGTTCCCGTCGCCAGCGGACGGCAGGCGCCGTCGCGCTCGCGAGCGCGCTGGCGCTCGGGCTCGCGGCCTGCGGTGACGACGGCGACTCGTCCGCCGCCGCCGCCACCGGTGGGGGTGGGGACAAGCTCAAGGTCGTCGCGACGACGGCGATCGTGGCGGACTTCGCGCGCAACGTCGGCGGTGACCGCGTGGAGGTCACCCAGATCCTGCAGCCGAACGTCGACCCCCACGACTTCGAGCCCTCGCCCGCCGACATCGTCGCCATCGGCGAGGCCGAGGTCGTCGTGGAGAACGGCGTCGGGCTCGAGCACTGGCTGGACGACACGATCAGCGCCTCCGGCTTCGACGGCACGCTGGTCGACTCCAGCGAGGGCGTGGAGATTCACGAGGGCTCCGAGGAGGGCCACGCGGAGGAGGAGCACGCCGACGAGCACGCGGAGGAGGAGCACGCGGAGGAGGAGCACGCCCACGAGGAGGGCGACCCCCACATCTGGCACAACCCGCAGAACGCCAAGCTCATGGTCGCGAACATCGAGAAGGCCTTCGCCGCGGCCGACGCCGAGGACGCCGGCGCCTACGCGGCGAACGCGGCGGCGTACTCCGAGCAGATCGACCAGCTCGACGCGGACAACAAGCGCAAGCTCGAGACGATCCCCGCCGCCGACCGCAAGCTCGTGACCAACCACGACGCGTTCGGCTACTACGTCGAGCACTACGGGCTGACCTTCGTCGGCTCGATCATCCCGAGCTTCGACAGCTCCGCCGAGCTGTCCGGTGCCGACGTCAACGCGCTCGTGGACGAGATCAAGGCGTCCGGCGTGAAGGCCGTCTTCTCCGAGTCCTCGCTGCCGCCGCGGACGGCCGAGTCCATCGCCGAGCGGGCCGGCGTCGAGGTCGTGGCCGGGGAGGACGCGCTCTACGGCGACGCACTCGGCCCGCAGGGCTCGGCCGGCGACACCTACCTCAAGGCTGAAGCTCACAACACCGACACCATCGTCGCCGCGCTCGGGGGATGATTGCGCAGTGACGGTCCCCGCCAGCTTCTCCCCAGCGCTCGTCCTGGACTCGGCGAGCATCGCGTACGGCGAGGTACCCGTCCTCGAGGGTGTGCACGGCGTCGTCGCGCCCGGGGAGGCGGTCGCGCTGATCGGCCCCAACGGGGCCGGCAAGTCGACGCTCATCAAGGCCGTCCTCGGCCTCGTCCCGGTCGTGTCCGGGCAGATCCGGGTCCTCGGCGAGGCGCCGCGGCAGGCCCGGCGGGAGGTCGCGTACGTCCCGCAGGCCGACGCGCTGGACCCCGGCTTCCCGGTGACGGCCGCGCAGGTCGTGCTCATGGGGCGCTACCGGCGCATCGGGTGGCTGCGGCGGCCCGGCCGGGAGGACCGGCGGCTCGCGCTCGAGGCGCTCGAGGCGGTCGGGCTCTCCTCTCGGGCGAGCACCCGGTTCGGGCTGCTCTCGGGTGGCCAGCGCCAGCGGGTGCTGCTCGCCCGGGCGATCGCCCAGGAGCCGCGCCTGCTGCTGCTCGACGAGCCGTTCAACGGGCTGGACGCGGTGAGCCAGGACGCGCTGCTCGGCGCGATCCACGAGCTCAAGCGGCAGGGGGTGGCTGTCATCGTCAGCACCCACGACCTCGCGCTCGCCCACCTCGCGTGCGACGACGTGTGCCTGCTCAACCACCACCAGTTCGCCTTCGGGCCGGTCGACGAGACGCTCACCCCGGAGAACCTGCGGGCGGCGTACGGCGGCCACGCCCTCGAGCTGCGCGGCGACCGCGTGATCGTGACCGGCTGACCGCACGTGTACGACCTGCTCGTGGAGCCCTTCGAGGCTCCGTTCATGGCCCGAGCCCTGCTCGAGGTGGTCCTGCTCGGGGCGCTCGGCGGCATCGTCGGGGTCTACGTGCTGCTGCGGCGGCTCGCGTTCGTCGCCGACACCATGACGCACACCGTCTTCCCCGGCGTCGTGCTGGGGTTCCTGGCCGCAGGCACCGGCGGGGTCTTCTGGGGCGCGCTGGTGGCGGCGGTCGTCACCGCCGTGCTGCTCACCCTGCTGACCGCCCGCGAGCTGGTCAGCGAGGACGCCGCGCTCGCCGTGCTGCTCACCGGCATGTTCAGCGTCGGCGTCGTCCTGGTGTCCCGGCGCTCGTCCTACTCGGCGGACCTGACCGCCTTCCTCTTCGGCCGGATCCTCGTCGTGACCCGCGAGCAGATCGTGCAGACCGCCGTCGTCGCGGTGCTGACCCTGCTCGTCCTCGCCGTGGCGGGCAAGGAGCTCGTGCTGCGCTCGTTCGACCCGGTGGGCGCGCGGGCGGCCGGCTACCGCGTGGTCGGGCTCGACCTGGTCCTCAACCTGCTGGTCGCGCTGGTCATCGTCGCGGCCGTGCAGGCCGTCGGGACGATCCTGGTGATCGCGCTGCTCATCGTCCCCGCCGCGGCCGCCCGGGCGCTGACCGACCGGCTGCTCTGGCTCGCGCCCATCGGCGCGGTGGTCGGCGCGGCCGGGGGATGGCTCGGGCTGGCCGCGAGCTACGAGGCGTCGGTCGGCCACGGCGTGCGCCTCGCCTCCGGCGCGACGATCGTCCTCGCCCTGGTCGCGCTCTACCTGCTGGCCCTCGCGGCCCTGCCCGCGCGCCGGGCCGTGGCGCGGTCGCGGGCACGCCGGCTCCCGGCCGACACCGCGCCTGCGGCGGGGGTGGGGCACTGATGGACGCCTACACCCTCCGGGCCCTCATCGAGGCCGCCCTCGTCGGCGCGATCGGCGGGCTCGTCGGGGTCCACGTCGTGCTGCGTCGGCTGTCGTTCTTCACCATGGCCATGACCCACGCGACGTTCCCCGGCGTCGTGCTCGCCGCGATCCTCGGCATCAACATCTTCGTCGGGGGCTGGGTCTTCGGCGTCTTCGTCGCCGTCGGCGTGGCCGGGCTCGCCCGCGGCCGGGGGCAGGACTTCGCCACCGCCACCGGGGTGGTGCTCTCCGCCGGCTTCGCGCTCGGCGTCGTGCTGGTCTCCGCCCAGGAGGGCTTCAGCAAGGACCTCTCGGCGTACCTCGTCGGCTCGATCCTGACCGTGCAGACCTCGGACGTCGTCATCACCGCAGGGGTCCTGGTGGCGGTCGCGGCGGTGCTCGCGGTCATCGGCAAGGAGCTGGTCTTCGGGGCCTTCGACCCGACCGGGCTGCGCGCCGCCGGCTACCCCTCCTTCGCCCTCGACCTCGCCGTCCTGCTCCTCGTCGAGATCGCGATCGTGACCGCCGTCCCGTCGGTCGGGACGATCCTGTCGGTCGCGTTGATCGTGGCTCCGGCCGCGGCGGCCCGCCTGTGGGTGGAGCGGCTGGGGCCGATGACCGGGCTCGCCGTCCTCATCGGCAGCGGGTGCGGCGTCCTCGGGGTGCTGGTCTCCCAGCACGTGCGCGTCGCCACCGGCGGCGCGATCACGTTGGGCACGACCGTGGTCTTCGTGCTGTCCGTGGCGGCCGCACCCGCGCTCAGGCGGGTGCGCGCACGCCGGCTGCAGCGAGAGCTCGCCGCTGCGGCATAGCGGCCGCTGCGCTCGGGGCGCCACCGGGGCCCTGGCGACGAGGCGTCAGGCGGGCGCGGCCTCCGGCTCGGTGGCCGCCTCGACCAGCGGGCGCGACGCGGCCCGGCGGGCGCGCAGCCCGTCGACGGTCAGGACCACCAGGGCGAGCCACACCAGGGCGAACCCGGCCCAGCGCGAGGCCGGCATGTGCTCGTGCTGCACCAGGACCCCGATGAGGAACTGCACGACCGGGGCGAGGTACTGCAGCAGGCCCATCACGGTCAGGGGCACCCGGACGGCGGCGGCCCCGAACAGCAGCAGCGGGATCGCGGTCACCACGCCGCTGCCGACGAGCAGGGCGGCCTGGCCCGCGCCCTCGGAGCCGAACGTCGCGTCGCCGGCGGCCTGCAGGGCGACGATGTAGGCCAGGGCGAAGGGCGCCACGGTGGCGGTCTCGACCCCGAGGGAGGAGACCGCGTCCACCTTGGCCCGGTTCTTGAGCAGGCCGTAGGTGCCGAAGGACAGCGCCAGGATCAGCGCGATCCAAGGCGGGCGGCCGTACGCGCCGGTGAGCACGACGACCGCGGCCGCGGCGATGCCGACGGCCACCCACTGCGGGCGGCGCAGCTTCTCCCCGAGCAGGAAGACGCCGAACAGGATCGTCACCAGGGGGTTGATGAAGTAGCCCAGTGACGTCTCGACCGTGTGGCCGGAGTTGACGCCGACGATGTAGACGAGCCAGTTGACCGAGACGACGGCGCCGGCGGCCATGAGCAGCCCGACCCGCCGCCGCCCCAGCCCGCGCCAGGGCAGCCCGCGCCTCGTCACCGCCAGCAGCACGCCCACGGCGGCCAGCGACCACACCATCCGATGGGCGAGGATCTCCAGCGCGCCGGCGGGCTCCAGCAGCGGCCAGTAGAGCGGGAAGAGCCCCCAGAGCAGGTACGCCGCGGCGCCGAAGAGCGTGCCGCGGCCCGCGGCCTCGGCGGCGGAGGCCCCGGGAGACGTCGAAGGGGCCGGTGTCTCCACCGGCCCCTTCGACGAAGCAGGGCTGCTCAGTTGATCGTCCCGGAGATGGTCCAGGTGTCGCCGCCGGCCAGCAGCGCCCCGAGGTCGCCCTCGCCCTGCGTCGCCTTGGCCCGGTGGATCTGGTCCTCGACCAGGGCGCCGTAGGCCGGGCGGTTGACGTCGCGGAACACCCCGAACGCGGTACGCGCGAGCGAGGAGTCCTGCAGCCGGGAGAGCGCGAACGCCGTGGACGGGTCGGGGTTGCGCGCGTCGTGCACGAGCAGCCGGCCGACGCTGTCGTCGTCGACGTCGTCGACCACGCGCAGCGAGCCGGTAGCCGCGTCGCGGACGATGCCGTACCGGCCGTCCTTGCCCCAGCGGATCGGCTCGCCGTCCTGCAGCTGGAAGCCGAAGTCCTCGCGGGTCTCCGGGTCCTTGAGCACGTCGAACGCGCCGTCGTTGAAGATGTTGCAGTTCTGGTAGATCTCCACGAGCGCCGAGCCCTTGTGCTCGGCCGCCGCGCGCAGCACCGACGTCAGGTGCTTGCGGTCGGAGTCCATGGTGCGCGCGACGAACGTCGCCTCGGCGCCGAGGGCCAGCGAGACCGGGTTGAACGGCGCGTCCAGCGAGCCCATCGGCGTGGACTTGGTGATCTTGCCCAGCTCGGACGTGGGGGAGAACTGCCCCTTGGTCAGGCCGTAGATCTGGTTGTTGAACAGCAGGATCTTCAGCTCGACGTTGCGCCGCAGCGCGTGGATCAGGTGGTTGCCCCCGATCGAGAGCGCGTCGCCGTCGCCGGTGATGACCCAGACCGAGAGGTCCTGCCGGGATGCGGCCAGGCCGGTGGCGATCGCCGGGGCGCGCCCGTGGATCGAGTGCATCCCGTAGGTGTTCATGTAGTACGGGAAGCGCGAGGAGCACCCGATGCCGGAGACGATGGCGATGTTCTCGCGCGCCACGCCCAGCTCGGGCATGAAGCCCTGGACGGCGGCGAGGATGGCGTAGTCACCGCAGCCGGGGCACCAGCGGACCTCCTGGTCCGTCTTGAAGTCCTTGGCCGTCAGCTTCGGGGTGGGCAGGTCCGCGACAGTCACGCGAGCTCCACTTCAGCGTTCTTCTCCACGTCCTCGACGAGCCCGGCGATCACGTTCGCCAGCTCGACGGCGCGGAAGGGCAGGCCACGCACCTGGTTGTACGACGTCACGTCCACGAGGTACTTCGCGCGCAGCAGCAGGGCCAGCTGGCCGAGGTTCATCTCGGGCACGAGGACCTTGTCGTAACGCCGGAGCACCTCGCCGGTATTCGCCGGGAACGGGTTGAGATGACGCAGATGCGCCTGCGCGACCTTGTGCCCGTCCCGGCGTGCCCGCCGGACGCCGGCGCCGATCGGGCCGTAGGTCGAGCCCCAGCCCAGCACGAGGACCTTCGCGTCGCCGTCCGGGTCGTCCACCTCGAGCTCGGGAATGTAGCGCGAGATGCCGTCGACCTTCGCCTGCCGGGTCCGGACCATCAGGTCGTGGTTGCCCGGGTCGTACGAGATCTCGCCCGAGCCGTCGGCCTTCTCGATGCCGCCGAGGCGGTGCTCCAGGCCGGGGGTGCCGGGGATCGCCCAGGGTCGGGCCAGCGTCTCCGGGTCGCGAAGGTACGGCCAGAACACCTCGCCGCCGTCGGGGGCGGTGTGGTTCATGGCGGTCGCGAACTCCACTCGCAGGTCGGGCAGGTCCTCGACCGACGGGATCCGCCACGGCTCCGAGCCGTTGGCGACATAGCCGTCGGAGAGCAGGAAGACCGGCGTGCGGAACTGCAGCGCCAGGCGGCAGGCCTCGATCGCGGCGTCGAAGCAGTCCGACGGCGAGCGCGGCGCCACGATCGGCACGGGGGACTCGCCGTTGCGGCCGAACATCGCCAGCAGCAGGTCGGCCTGCTCGGTCTTGGTCGGCAGGCCCGTGGACGGGCCGCCGCGCTGCACATCGACGATGACCAGCGGGAGCTCCTGCATCACCGCGAGGCCGATCGTCTCGGCCTTGAGCACCACGCCCGGCCCGGAGGTCGTCGTGACGCCGAGCGCGCCGCCGAACGACGCGCCCAGGGCGGCGCCGACGCCGGCGATCTCGTCCTCGGCCTGGAACGTGCGCACGCCGAACTTCTTGTGCTTGGACAGCTCGTGCAGGATGTCCGATGCGGGGGTGATCGGGTACGCCCCGAGGAAGAGCGGCAGGCCGGAGCGCTCCGCGGCGGCCACCAGGCCGTACGAGAGCGCGAGGTTGCCGGTGATGTTGCGGTAGGTGCCGGTCGGCATCGGCGCCGGCTTGACCTCGTACGTGACCGCGAAGTCCTCGGTCGTGTCGCCGTAGTTGTAGCCCGCCTTGAAGGCCGCGATGTTGGCCTCGAGGATCTCGGGCTTGCGGCCGAACTTGGACTCGAGGAACGAGATCGTGCCCTGGGTCGGCCGGTTGTAGAGCCAGCTCAGCAGGCCGAGGGCGAACATGTTCTTCGCCCGCTCGGCGTCCTTCTTGCTGATCGAGATGCCCTCGACGGCGCGCACGGTCATGGTCGTCAGCGGCACCTTGCGCACGTTCCACGCGGCGAGCGTGTCGTCGTCCAGCGGGCTGCTCGACCAGCCGACCTTGGCCAGGTTGCGCTTGGTGAACTCGTCGGTGTTGACGATGATCGAGGCGCCCTTGGGCACGTCGTCCAGGTTGGCCTTGAGCGCGGCGGGGTTCATCGCCACCAGCACGTCGGGCGCGTCGCCCGGGGTCATGATGTCGCGGTCGGCGAAGTGCAGCTGGAACGAGGAGACGCCGAGCAGCGTCCCGGCGGGGGCTCGGATCTCGGCGGGGAAGTTGGGCAGGGTCGACAGGTCGTTGCCGAACGACGCCGTCTCCGCCGTGAACCGGTCCCCGGTCAGCTGCATGCCGTCACCGGAGTCGCCGGCGAAACGGATGACGACCCGCTCGAGCTGCTGGACCTGCTTTGCCACGCGAACTAGCCTCCTGGTCGGCGGAGCGTCCCTGCAAGGACTGCGGCAACGAGCGCATGCGGCGGACTGCGGGAGAGCCGACGCGCGTCGTCCTCGGGAGCTCTGCGCAGGCACTGCCGCCGTCTGTCGCGCCTACCTATGTTACGGGTAGGCAACCCTTGCCTCGACCGACTGCAACGCCCGCACCCGGCCGCCCCTTCCGCGCCGAGCGGCCTGTGTCACGAGTCACGTCCGGCGCCCGACGGCGACGGGCCCGGCACCTCGGGGTGCCGGGCCCGTCGTGCGGGGCGGAGGGTTCAGCTGCAGCGGATGTTGCTCACGTGGCCGGCGCCCAGCGCGTGCGTGTTGTCGCAGGCCACGACGTTGCCCGAGCCGGCGACCACGTTGACCGTGTAGTCGGGAATCCCGTCCAGGGCGCGGTTGCCGCTGAAGTAGTTGCCGTTTCCGGAGCCCTCGATGACGTAGCCCTCGCGCGGGTGCTTCTTCGGGTACTTCGTCGCGTGCACCTGGATGGCGTCACGCAGGAAGTCGGCGCCGCTGCCGGAGTTGCCGACGATCGAGTAGCCGCTGCCCTTCACGTCGATCCAGGAGTCGGCGAAGTTGGCGCCGGAGACGCCGGAGCGGACGAACGTGTTGCCGCGCACGATGCCGCCCGTGGTCCCCTCCTTGATGTCGACGCCCTCGGCGGAGGTGTGCTCGATCACGTTGTTCTCGACGAGGACCCGGTCGGAGAGGTCGGGCTGCCCCGCGGTGAGCGAGGGCCAGTTCGACACCGCGGAGCCGATGTAGACGCCCTCGCCGTACTCCTGCTTGCTGACCCCGGTGTGGTGGATCCAGCTGTTGCGGATCACCCCGTCGCTGGAGCCCTTGCGGAAGTGCACGGCCTCGTTGCCGGTGTCGCTGACCTCGATGCCGTCGAGAACGGTGCCGACCGAGCCGTCGAGCAGGACGCCCTTCTGCGAGTGGGTCATCGTGATGCCCTCGACCCGCCAGTAGTCCCCGGTGATGGTGAGCCCGACGCCGCTGGAGATGCCGCCGGAGCTGAGGATCGCGCCGCGGCTGCCGCGCAGCACGATGGGGTTCTCCTTCGTGCCGTTGGCGGACAGCACGATGCGCGAGAGGTACGCCCCGTCGCCCAGCGTGATGACGGTGCCCGGCCGGGCCGCCGCGATGGCCTTGCGCAGCTCGGAGAACGTGGCCGGGGTGAAGAAGGCGCTGCCCATGGCGGGGGTCCAGTCCTGGCCCTCGACGCCGGGCCGCGGCAGGGCCCCGGTCCCGGTGCCCGGGGTGTAGGGCGGGGTGCCCGGGTTGCGCGGGTCGGTGGGCGTCCCCGGCGCAGGGCTCGCGGGAGCTGGGCTCGTCGGCGTCGGGGTGGGCGTCGGCGAGGTGGTGCCCGGCGGGAGGTCGGGCGCGTCGGTGACCGGCGGCACGTCGACACCGGGGGGCGAGCCCGGCTGCGGCTTGCCGCCGGCGTTGCCGCCCCGCGGCAGCGAGGCGCCGCCGGTCGGCATGACCCGCGAGGGGCAGCTCGCCAGCACCGAGCTCATCGCCTGCTTCTCGGCGGTGGTTACGGGCAGGCCGTACTTCGTCTTCACCCCGACCCGGCGGGCCACGTAGGCGCAGCGGTACTTCGCGCTCGACGGCAGCCAGGAGGCGGCGTCCTTCGTGCCGCGCCTCTTGCTCGACGCGACGTCGACCGCCTGCAGGTTGAGCGGGTCGTTGGCGAACACCAGTCGCTTGGCCTGGCTCCACCGGCCTGCCCCGCTGCGCCACGCCTCCTGCAGGGTGACCGTGCGGTCCACCGCCACGACCGGCCTGGCCGCACGGTAGGCGACGACCCGCCCGGTGTAGGGGCTGGTGAGCGACCCGCTGGCGACCGCGCAGCGGCTGCGCGGCTTGAGCTTGGCGGTCCGGACCATGTCGCGCCAGAGGATGTCGTTGCGGGTGTCGCACTTGTTCGCGTCGATGTCGGCCCACGTCCTGCCGAACTTCGCGCCGGAGTAGCCGGCGAGCGAGCCGTACGGCTTCACCTTCAGCCTGGCGAGCGCGGCCCTGGCGGTGACCTTGGCCGCCGCGGGCGCGACAGCCGACTGGCCGGCGCCGGGTGCCGCGATCGCGCTGCCACCACCGGAGGCCAGGCCCCCTGCCGCCACGGCGATCCCGGCGGCCGCCGCCACGACGGCACGTCGAATCGAGCTCACGAAGCAGACCCCCCGAAAAGAAGTGAACGCGCCCGGCCGGCCGGGCGGTGGAACGCTGTGCCGCGCCACCGTAACCGGACTGATCGCGTCCCGTCCGGCGTTAGCTCGTCCGGGCGCGACGTTCGGCTGCCGTTAACCTGAAGGGGTCGTGAGCCCCGCCTTCCTGCCGCTGCCCACCGTGGGGCGCCCCCGCCCCGCCCCGGTCGGCCCCGCCGAGCGCGCCCCGCTGCCGTGGGGGCGCGGGCACCTGCTGCACGTGGCGGACGCCGGGCTCGCCTGCTGCGCGGTCGAGGTGGCCGCAGCCGTCGCGCGCCCGTCCGCCGCGGCCGACACCCTGCCCGGTCCGGTTCCGGTCCACGTGCTGCTCGTGAGCGGCACTGTCACCGACACCCTGCTGCCGGCCGTCCTCGACGCGTACGCCGCGCTCCCCGAGCCGCGGCGGGTCGTCGCGTACGGGGCCTGCGTCACCAGCGGCGGACCGTACTGGGACTCCTACTGCGTGACCAAGGGCATCGACCAGTTCCTCCCGGTCGACGTCTGGGTCCCCGGCTGCCCGCCCCGGCCCGAGGCGCTGGCCGACGGGCTGGCCAAGCTCGAGGCCCTGCTGCCGTGACCGCCGCTGCCCCCGTCGCCGAGGCCGAGCTGCGCGCCGCGCTCGAGCCCGCCCTCGGCGACTCCCTGCTCGCCGTGGGCACCGCCACCGGCACGGCGTACGCCGACGTCGCCGCGCCGCGCTGGCGCGAGAGCCTGCTCGCCGCCCGTGACGGGCTCGGGCTCGCGTGGTTCGACTGGCTGACCGCGGTCGACGAGCTCGACGAGGGCGTCCGTGTCGTCGCCTCGCTGCTCGCGCCCGACGGCGGGCACCGTGGCCACGGCGTGCTGCTGCGTACCCTCACGGACCCGTCCGCGCCCCAGGTCGCCAGCGTCGTGGACGTCTTCGCCGGCGCCGCCTGGCACGAGCGGGAGGCCCACGAGATGTTCGGCGTCGTCTTCGAGGGCCACCCCGGGCTGCGCCCGCTCCTGCTGCCCGACGGCTTCGCCGGCCACCCGCTGCGCAAGGGCTTCGTTCTGGCCAGCCGGGTGGCCCGGCCGTGGCCGGGCGAGCACGAGCCGAGCGGGCGGGCGCGCCGGCGCACCCTGCCCCCCGGCGTACCCGAGCCCGGCACCTGGGGGCAGCGATGAGCTATCCGGCACCGGACCGCAGTCGCGGCGTCATCGCGCTGCTCGAGCAGAACTGCACGGTCTGCATGCTCTGCGTCCGCGAGTGCCCCGACTGGTGCATCGAGATCGACTCGCACGTGGAGCGCCAGCCCGCCGAAGGCCCCGGAGGCCGGCCCCGCTCGGTCCACGTGCTCGACCGGTTCGCCATCGACTACGGGCTCTGCATGTACTGCGGCATCTGCGTCGAGGCCTGCCCGTTCGACGCCCTGTTCTGGGCGCCCGACCCCGGCTACTCGGCGCTCGACGTGCGCGATCTGGTGCACGAGCGCGACCGGCTCGGCCAGTGGATGGCGGACGTCCCGCCTGCCGCGCTGCCCGGCGCCCCCGCCGACGACTGACCTGCCGGCCGGGGAACGCCCCGCCCGCGCGGCGGCGTTCTCGCATCGGCGGCGCGAGCGGCGCCGGTCGGAGGGAGTGACGCGTGCATCGGCACCACAACGGTGTCAGGACGGCGGTCCTGCTCGGTGCCCTGTCAGCGCTGATCCTGCTCGTGGGGCGGGCGGTCGGGGGGGCGACGGGGCTCACGGCGGCCGTGCTGGTGGCGCTCGCGACCAACGGCGTCGCCTACTTCGCCAGCGCCACGATCGCGCTGCGCTCGGTGCGCGCCCGGCCGGTCAGCGAGTTCGAGGCCCCGGGCCTCTACCGGGTGGTCCGCGAGCTGTCCACGGCTGCGCGCCGTCCGATGCCGCGGCTCTACGTCGCGCCGACCGCAGCGCCCAACGCCTTCGCCACCGGGCGCAACCCGCGGCACGCGGCGGTGTGCGTGACCGAGGGGATCCTCGGGCTCCTCGACGAGCGCGAGCTGCGCGGTGTGATCGGCCACGAGCTCTCCCACGTCTACAACCGCGACATCCTGCTCTCCTCGGTCGCGGCCGGGCTCGCCAGCGTGGTGGTCTGGCTCGCCCATCTGGCGTGGCTCGTCCCCTTGGGCGGGGACGACGACGACGAGGGGGTGAACCCGCTGGGCATGCTCCTGCTGCTCGTGCTCGGCCCGGTCGCCGCCACGCTCGTCCGGCTCGGCGTCAGCCGGGCACGCGAGTTCCAGGCCGATGCCTCGGGTGCCGCCGTGACCGGCGACCCGCTCGCGCTGGCCAGCGCCCTGCGCAAGATCGAGGCGGGCGTACGCCGCCTCCCGCTCGTCCCGGAGCCGCGGCTGCGCACCACCAGCGCGCTCATGATCGCCAACCCGTTCCGCGCCGACGGCCCGGCCCGGCTGTTCTCCACGCACCCGCCGACCGAGGAGCGGGTGGCCCGGCTGCTGGAGATCGCCGGCCACCAGCGCTAGCCGGCCTCCTTCCCCCGGACCGGGCAGCGCGAGCCGCCGTCAGCCGGCGGGGCGGAAACGGTACGTCTCCTCCCACGTCCGCTCGGACAGCAGCCGCTGCCCCTCGACGCTCGGGTGGTAGAAGTCGATCGGTGAGAGCTCGGCCAGCGTCGGCTTGTGCTTGAAGACCGCACGGTGGTCGAAGCGGCAGTTCGCCGTGGCGGCGCAGGCCTGCTGGATCGCGGTGTTGTAGTCCTGCACGCGCTCGCGGACCCGGGTGCGCCGCTCGCGGTCCTCCCGCTCGGTCGAGAGCGGGTCGGCGAGCAGCGACTGGCAGAGCCGGAACGTCGCCCAGACGGCGCGCGCTGCGGGCACGTCCTTCGCGGCCCGCCACACGGCCTCCACGTCGGGGATCGACGCGGCGAAGACCCGTGTGCCGTTCGCCGCCAGCTGCGCCAGCGCGGCCTGGTAGTTGGCCCGGAAGGCCGCCACCGGCGTCATCTGCGCCTCGGTCGGGCGGCAGGCGTCGTTCGCGCCCATGAGCACCTCGACGTAGTCGGCGCGGGCCGCGACCGCGGCCGCGGCCATGGCGGGCAGCGCCGCCGACGCCGCGCCGGTCACGCCGAGGTTGAGCGCCGTGAGCCCCGGCGCGACCGCGGCGATGCGGCTCGCGTGGCTGCGGACCGCAGGGCTCGCCCCCGTGGACCAGGAGGCCTCGGGGCAGTCCTGCAGCGCGGCGCAGCTGTCGAACCCGCGGGTGATCGAGTCGCCGAGCACCGCCATGACGGCCGGGGCGGGCACGGTGCGCGGGCCGGTCGCGGCAGCGGCGGGGGCTGCCGGCCCCAGCAGGGCAGACGCCAGCAGCGGGACGACCAGGGCGGGCGCGGCGAGCAGCGCCGCAGCTCGGGCACGCCCCCGGCCGGTGGGGGCGGGAAGGCGGGTGCCGGTACGCGACCGGCGACGGGAGGCGGCCACGGTTCTCCTCGGGCAGGCGGACCGCCTTGACGGGCGGCTCGGCGCAGTCTTGCCGTCGAGCCGCCCGCCGCGCCAGAGCAGGGTCAGCGGTAGTTCACGAACTGCAGGGCAATGTCGAGGTCCTTGCCCTTCAGCAGCGAGATCACGGCCTGCAGGTCGTCGCGGCTCTTGGACGACACCCGCAGCTCCTCGCCCTGCACCTGCGCCTTCACGCCCTTGGGGCCCTCGTCGCGGATGATCTTGCCGAGCTTCTTGGCGTCCTCCTGGCCGATGCCCTGCTTGAGGTCGGCGGTGAGCTTGTACTCCTTGCCCGAGGCCTGCGGCTCGCCGGCGTCCAGTGCCTTGAGCGAGATGCCGCGCTTGATCAGCTTCTCCTTGAACACGTCGAGCGCCGCCTTGAGCCGCTCCTCGGACCCCGCGCTCATCGCGATGCGCTCCCCGGACCAGGCGATCGAGGCGCCCGTGCCCTTGAAGTCGAAGCGCTGGGACAGCTCCTTGGCGGTCTGGTTGAGCGCGTTGTCCACCTCCTGGCGGTCCACCTTGCTCACGATGTCGAACGACGAGTCGGCCATCTTCGGTGCTGCCTCTCCCTCACGTGCGGTCTCTGCGCGGCTGTCGGGGAGGGCACGAGCGCGCCCTGGTGGCGCCGCGCCTCCCCGCGATCGGTTATTCTTCCGCAGTCCCACCGGGCAGACATGCCGCGGCGGGTCACGGCAGGTTGCCCGAGCGGCCAATGGGAGCGGACTGTAAATCCGTCGGCTTTGCCTACGAAGGTTCGAATCCTTCACCTGCCACACCACTGACGGCGCCCGGCCTCCTGGCCGGGCGCCGTCGGCGTTCCCGGCCTCGCCCGCACGGCCGCCGCCACCCCCGGCCGGCCGACCGGCTGACCCCGGGCGACGCGACGGGCCGCGGGCGCGGATGAACCGGACCGCCTGCCTCATGTCTCCTTCTGGACGTGCAGGCACTGTCTGGCGCCGTGATCGGGCGTGTCGCGGGGGGAGCACCCCCGCGCGCCGCTCCGCCGCCTACCCTGGCCCCGCGTCCAGCTGCGGAAGCGACACTGGACGGGGGACTGCAGGCGGTCGGCGACGGGAGGCGCATGGACAGCGCGCCTGAGGCGTTCGACCGGCTCCTGCGCGAGCGCTCCGCGGCCCTGCTGCGGACCGCGTACCTGCTCACGGGCGACCGGCACCTGGCCGAGGACCTGCTCCAGGCGGCGCTCACCAAGACCTACCTGCGCTGGTCCTCGCTGCGCGACGAGGCGGCGGCCGAGGCCTACGTCCGCAAGGTCATGGTCAGCGTCTACACCCGCTGGTGGCAGCGCAAGTGGAACGGCGAGCGCCCCACGGCCGACCTGCCCGACGTCGAGCTCCTCGACCCGTACGGCGCGGCCGACGAGCGCGAGTACGTCCGCACCCTGCTGGCGGGGCTGCCCCGGCGCCAGCGCGCGGTGATAGTCCTGCGGTTCTACGAGGACATGAGCGAGAAGGACATCGCCGAGTCGCTCGGGATCTCGCCGGGCACGGTCAAGAGCACAGCCTCGGCGGCGATGGCGCGGCTGCGCTCCATGGTCGCCGACGAGGCCCACCCCCTGCCCACCCCGCACGAGAAAGGCGCGCCGTGAGCCGCCCCGACCCCTTCGACGCGTTCGACGCCGGCGTCGACGAGGTGCTGCGCCGAGGCCTCGGCCGGCTGGCCGACGAGAGCCCGCGCTACGTCGACGCCCAGGAGCTGAGCGCCGCGGTGCTCACCCGGGCCCGGCACGACCGGGCCTCGCGCCGCCTGGCGGTCACGGCGGCGGCGATGGTGCCCGTGGCGGCGCTCGCCGGCTGGGCGCTGGGCGTGGCCGACCGTGGCGGCGTCTCCGGCGGGGGCAACCTCGCCGGGGGAGCGGCGGCGAGCGCCTCGCCCTTCCTCGCCTCCCCGTCGCCCAGCCCGACGCTGCCGCCCTCCGTGCTCGTCGTCCCCACGGCGCCCGCACCCGGCGCGACGGCAGGGACGGGCACGCCGGGCGGGACCGCCCCGGTGCCCACCGGCCCGCCGGAGGGCGCCGTCGGCCCGCCGGTGACCCCGACGACGCCTCCGTCCCCGGTGACGACGCCGACCGCGCCCGCTGCGCCGACACCGTCCTCATCGGCCTCCTCGACGCCGTCCAGCGCCCCTCCGGCCGGGCCGCAGGCCATGGCCGTCACGCTGGCCGTCGAGGTCACGGGGGCCACCGTGACCTGGCGGGTCAGCTGGTCCGGTGGGTCGGACCCGGTGGCGAGCGTCTCGATCTACGACGGGGACGAGCGGCTGAGCCAGCGCTCCATCAGCGACGACTGCACCCTGGCTCCCGCTCCGGGCGTCGCCGAGGGCGTGGTCGACCTGGCGAAGGCCGGGACGCACCAGTTGCGGGCCTGGGTGACCGCCCGCGGGTGCGACGGGGACGTGACGCGGCGCTCCGACACCGCGGTCGTGACGATCGAGGGCGGGGGCCCCACGGCCACCCCCACGGCGACGCCGACCCCGACCCCGTCCGACACGGGCACCCCGAGCCCGTCGCCCACCGCCGGGCGGGCCGAGCGCCTGCCCTGACCTGCCGAGACGTCCCGGGCGGCGGCCGAACCCGACCGCCCGGGCCACGGACTCGACCACCGGTTCGCCGATCCGCCCCGACGTTGTGTATCCTCGTTCCTCGCGTGCCCCAATAGCTCAGTCGGCAGAGCGTCTCCATGGTAAGGAGAAGGTCTACGGTTCGATTCCGTATTGGGGCTCTGACAATGCCTCCCCACCCGGGGAGGCATTCGCGGCGGTGTAGCTCAGTTGGCAGAGCAAGCGGCTCATAATCGCTGTGTCACCGGTTCAAGTCCGGTCACCGCTACCCCGCGTTCCGCATCCGTTGCTCAAGGAAGGCTGCACCCGCCGTGGCTGCCACCGACGTACGTCCGAAGATCACGCTGGCCTGCACGGTCTGCAAGCACCGCAACTACATCACCAAGAAGAACCGCCGCAACGACCCCGACCGGCTCGAGCTGAAGAAGTTCTGCCCGAACTGCCGGACGCACACCGAGCACCGCGAGACCCGCTGACCCTCGGGTCCAGCGCCTCTCCTGCCAGCCCCGTGCCGCTCGACTCCTCCCTCACCGGCCGCGCCTACCCGGCGTCCGCGCCCTACGAGGTGGGGCGCGAGAAGCTCCGCGAGCTGGCCGAGGCCCTCGGCGACACCACGCCCGCCTACGTCGACCCCGACGCAGCGCGGGCGTTGGGCTATCCGGACGTCGTCGCCCCGCCGACCTTCCCCTTCCTCGTCGCCTGGCGCGGGCTGGCCCCGCTGCTGGCCGACCCCGACCTGGGCATCGGCCTCGAGCGGGTGGTCCACGGCGACCAGCGGTTCGCGCTCACGCGCCCGCTGCGCGCCGGCGACCGCGTCCGCGGCGCGGCGACCGTCGAGTCCGTCCGTGTCGTCGGGGGCAACGCGCTGCTGTCGGTCCGCGTCGACCTGCGCACCGAGTCCGGCGAGGAGCTGGGCGCGGCCTGGTCCTCGCTGCTGGTACGCGCCCCCGAGGGCGCCGCATGAGCCGCCGGCCCGTCGCCGGCGTGGCCGTCGGCGACGAGCTGCCCGCGCTGACCGTCCGGCTCGGCCGCGGGGACCTCGTCCGCTACGCGGGCGCCTCCGGGGACTTCAACCCCATCCACTGGGACGAGGCGGCCGCCCTCGCCATCGGCCTGCCGGGCGTCGTCGCCCACGGCATGCTCTCGATGGCCCAGGCCGCCCGCGTGCTCACCGACTGGGCGGGCGACCCCGGCGCCGTCGTCGAGTACTCCACCCGCTTCACCAAGCCGGTCGTGGTGCCGCCTGGCCCGGAGACCGCGGAGCTCGTCGTGACCGGCCGCGTCACCGAGCTGCTCGACGGGGGCCGCGTCCGCGTCGAGCTCACCGCCACCTCCGCCGGGGTCAAGGTCCTCGGCGTGGCTCGCGCCGTCCTGCAGCTGGCCTGAGCCCTCGCATACCGTTTGTCGGTGACCTCCTCCGAGCTCGCCGCGGCCCCGCCTGCGGTTGACACCCCGGCGCTGGCCGGCCTCACCACCCTGCGCGTCGGCGGCCCGGCCTCCCGCTACGTCCGGGCCACGAGCGAGGCCGAGCTGATCGACGCCGTCCGCGGCTGCGACGAGGCGGGCGAGCCGGTGCTCGTCCTCGGCGGAGGCAGCAACGTCCTCGTCGCGGACTCCGGCTTCGCCGGGACGGTCGTGCACGTCGCGACCAGTGGCATCGAGGTGATCGACTGCGGCTGCGGCTACCCCACCGTGCAGGTGGCCGCCGGGACCGAGTGGGACGCGGTGGTCGTGCGCGCGATCGAGGACTCCCTCGCGGGCGTCGAGTGCCTGTCCGGGATTCCGGGCACCGCGGGCGCGACCCCGGTCCAGAACGTCGGTGCGTACGGCCAGGAGGTCGCCTCGACCGTCGAGCGGGTCCGGGCGTACGACCGGGCCGAGCGCCGCACCCGGACCTTCCCGGTGGGGGAGTGCGGCTTCGGCTACCGCACCAGCCGCTTCAAGCGGGAGCCCGGGCGCTACGTCGTGCTCTCGGTGGAGTACGCCCTGCGCCCCGCGTCGCTGTCCGACCCGGTTCGCTACGCGGAGCTGGCCCGCGCCCTGGGCGTCGAGCTGAACGCCCGCGCGCCGCTGGCCGACGTCCGCGCGGCCGTGCTGTCCCTGCGCGCGGCCAAGGGGATGGTGCTCGACGCCGAGGACCCGGACACGTGGAGCGCCGGGTCGTTCTTCACCAACCCCGTGCTCGACGCCGAGGCCGCCGCCGCGCTGCCCGAGGGCGCGCCTCGCTGGCCCGCCGGCGACGGCCTGGTCAAGGTGCCGGCCGCGTGGCTCATCGAGAGCTCCGGCTTCGGCAAAGGGCACGGCGCCGGCCCCGCCCGGCTCTCCACCAAGCACACCCTGGCCCTCACCAACCGCGGCGGCGCCTCGGCCGCTGACCTGGCCGCGCTCGCCCGCGAGGTCCGCGACGGCGTGCGCGCCCGCTTCGGGATCGAGCTGGTCCCCGAGCCGGTGCTGGTCGGCCTGGAGCTCTAGCCCTCCGCTGCCCTCCCCCCGGCTGAGACCACCGCGTCCCCTCCACACACCACCGACATCGCGCTGATCAGGCACACCCGGCCAGTACTCCACAGGCACCACCCGCTGTGGAGAACCGACCGGGTCGTGCCTGATCAGCGGCGGGAGGCCCGGGAAGGGGGAGCGGGGGTGCGTAGGACAGGCTCGTCAGCGGGGTACGACGGTGGGGGCGGGGCGGCCAGCCAGCCGTCGACGCCCTTGAGCAGCCGGTCCTTGACGTCCTGCGGGGCGAAGGACGCCGTGATCGAGCTGCGGGCCAGCCCGGCCAGCGCCGCGTCGTCGAGGCCGTGCGCGTCGCGGGCCAGGGCGTACTGCGCCGTCAGCCGGGAACCGAACAGCAGCGGGTCGTCCGCGCCGAGCGCGACCGGCACCCCGGCGGCGAGCAGCGCCTTCAGGGGCACGTCGCCGGGCCGGTCGAACACCCCGAGGCTGACGTTGGAGGACGGGCAGACCTCGCAGGCCACGCCGGCCGCTGCCAGCTGCTCGAGCAGGGCCGGGTCCTCGGCAGCGCGTACGCCGTGGCCGAGCCGGCGGGCGCCGAGCGCGTCGACGCAGGCGCGGACCGACGCCGGGCCGAGCAGCTCCCCGCCGTGCGGAACCCCCGGTAGCCCGGCGCGAGCCGCGATGGCGAAGGCGGCGGCGAAGTCCTCGGTCCGGCCGCGCCGCTCGTCGTTGGACAGCCCGAAGCCGACGACCCCGCGGCCGGCGTAGCGGGTGGCCAGCCGGGCCAGCGTCCGTGCGTCGAGCGGGTGGCGCGTGCGGTTGGCGGCCACGACGACGCCGAAGCCGATCCCGGCCCGCTCGGCGGCGTCGGCCGCTGCGTCCAGGAAGAGCTCGAGGAAGGCGGTGATGCCGTCGAACCGCGAGCCGTAGCCCGACGGGTCCACCTGCATCTCCAGCCACCCGGACCCCTCGGCCGCCTCGTCCTCGGCGGCCTCGCGCAGCAGCCGGCGCACGTCGTCCTCGGTGTGCAGCACCGAGCGCGCGGTGTCGTAGAGCCGCTGGAACCGGAACCAGCCGCGGCTCTCCACGTCGGTCAACTGCGGGGGCTCGTCCGAGCGCAGCGCCGGGGGGAGGCGTACGCCGGCCCGGTAGGCCAGCTCGACGAGGGTGCGGTGCCGCATCGAGCCGGTGAAGTGCAGGTGCAGATGGGCCTTGGGAAGCCGGTTGAGGTCACGCCGGCCGGTCGGCCCACCTGCGGGTCGGTGTGCGGTCAGGGCGTCAGCTCGTCTCGCCGAGCAGCCGCTGGACCCGGCCGACGCCCTCGGCGAGGTCCCCGTCACCCAGCGCGTAGGACAGCCGCACGTAGCCCGGGGTGCCGAACGCCTCGCCCGGCACCATCGCCACCTCGGCCTCCTCCAGCACGACCTCGCAGAGCTGCGCGGACGTCTCCACCCGCCGGCCGCGGATCTCCCGGCCGAGCGCGCCCTTGACCGAGGGGTAGCAGTAGAACGCCCCCTCGGGCTCCGGGCAGACGAAGCCGGGGACCTCGTTGAGCATCCGCACCATCGTCTGACGGCGGCGGTCGAACGCGACCCGCATCTCGCGTGCCGCGGACAGGTCGTCGGTGACGGCGGCGAGCGCCGCGGCCTGGGACACGTTCGCCACGTTGGACGTCGCGTGGGACTGCAGGTCGGCCGCGGCCTTCACCACGTCCTTCGGCCCGATCAGCCAGCCGACGCGCCAGCCGGTCATCGCCCACGTCTTCGCGACGCCGTTGACGACCACGGTGCGGTCGGCGAGCTCGGGGACGGCGACCGAGATCGAGCTGAAGCGAGCCTCGCCGTAGACCAGGTGCTCGTAGATCTCGTCGGTGACGACCCACAGCCCCTTCTGCGCGGCCCAGCGGCCGATCTCGGCGACGGCCCCGGGGGAGTAGACGGCGCCCGTGGGGTTCGAGGGCGAGACGAAGAGCAGCACCTTGGTGCGCTCGGTGAGCGCCGCCTCGAGCTGCTCGACGCTCACCCGGTAGCCGGTGCTCTCGTCGCTCGGCACGTCGACCGGCACCCCGCCGGCGAGCTTGATGCTCTCGGGGTACGTCGTCCAGTACGGCGCGGGCACGAGCACCTCGTCGCCCGGGTCGAGCAGGGCCGCGAAGGCGTTGTAGACGGCCTGCTTGCCGCCGTTGGTGATGAGGACCTGCGAGGCGGCCACCATGAGCCCGGAGTCGCGGGCGGTCTTGGCGGCGACGGCCTCGCGCAGCTCGGGCAGGCCCGCGGCGGGGGTGTAGTGGTGCATGCGCGGGTCGGTGCAGGCGCGGACCGCGGCCTCGACGATGTGCTCGGGCGTGGGGAAGTCCGGCTCCCCGGCGGCGAAGCCGATGACCGGGCGGCCGGCCGCCTTCAGCGCCTTGGCCTTCGCGTCGACGGCCAGGGTGGCCGACTCGGTGATCGCAGCGAGCCGCTGGGACACGCGGCGGGAGGCAGGGGACGTCGGGGGCTGGCCGGCTAGCGCACTCATGGGCAGATGCTTTCACGCCGCGCCGACGGGCCGCCGAGCAGTTTGCCCCGGCAGGCCGTCGGATCGGCCCGACGGCTGCCGCCCGAGCAGGCCGGGTTTCCCCGGCGTTCGACCTGAACGCCCGCTGCGCCGTACACTGGCCCGTCGGCGCTGTCGCGCGCCCGCGTGCCCTCGGTCCACCTCGTGCACCAGCAACGAGCCCGGTGGGGTGGATGCGGACCGCGGCGCGCCCCGTACGGCGAGGATGCCGCAGGCTTCCTCGCTCGCGGGAGCCGGCGGCAGCACCACCCGAACAGCACCACCCGAACAGCAGCATTCGACAGCGACATACGACAACGTGAGCGCCACCGGGCAGCCCCGGAAGCCCACCGAGAAGCACTGGAGCCGACGCGTGACCGAGCTGCACGACGGAAGCGCCGTCCCCGAGCGCGAGACCGGCGACGACGGCCGCGACGGCTCCGTCGCCGCGCGGGACCGCTCGGACCGGGGCGAGCGCCGGCCCTCGCCGGTGGCCCGGACCTCGCTCTACTTCCGCCAGGTCGTGGCGGAGATGCGCAAGGTCATCTGGCCGACGCGCACCGAGCTGACGCACTACACGATCGTCGTGCTGGTCTTCGTGCTCGTGATGATCGCGCTCATCTCGGTCCTGGACTACGGCTTCGGCCGGCTCATGTTCTGGGTCTTCGGCTGAGCCCACCGGCCGCCCGCACCGCTCGCGCCGACCAGCGCGCCCCCGGCTCCGGCCGTACGCAGTCCCGACGTCCCAGCACCCGCACCGAACCGAGGTAGCCGAACGTGTCCCAGAGCCCCTTCGAGCAGACCGCTCCGGAGGACCCCGAGTACGGCCTGCAGCGCAGCGAGAACGCCGAGGTCGCCGACGCCGAGGGCGTCGCGCCGCGGGTCTCGCCCTACGCGGCGGGCGTCGGGATCGACGACACGGCGGCCGACCCCGGCGACGACCTGGGCACCGGCACCGACGAGCTGGGCGGCACCACCGACGCGACCAGCGGCTACGTCGAGGGCGCCGCGGTCTCCGGCGCGACCCAGGACGAGCTGGCCGAGGGCGGCTTCGCGGACGCGTCGGCCGACTCGGTCGAGGGCCCCGGCGACGCGAGCGCCGAGACCAGCCCGGAGACCAGCCCGGAGACCGGCCCGGAGACCGGCCCGGGGACCGGCGCTGAGGCTGCGGCCGAGCCCGAGGAGGACGAGGACCCGGTCGAGGCGTTCTACACCGCACTGCGGCGGGCGCCCGGCGACTGGTATGTCGTGCACTCCTACGCGGGCTACGAGAACCGGGTGAAGTCCAACCTCGAGCAGCGCATCTCGAGCTTGAACATGGAGGACTTCATCTTCCAGATCGAGGTGCCCATGGAAGAGGTCACCGAGATCAAGAACGGCCAGCGCAAGCAGGTCCGGCGCAACAAGTTCCCCGGCTACGTCCTGGTCCGCATGGACCTCACGGACGAGTCGTGGGGCGCGGTGCGCAACACCCCCGGCGTGACCGGCTTCGTGGGGCACACCCACTCCCCGACGCCGCTCAGCCTCGACGAGGTCGGGCGGATGATCGCGCCCAAGCCCGAGGAGAAGCGACCCGGGACCAGCGGTGCCGCCGCCCCCGAGGTCAAGGTCGTGGACTTCTCCGTGGGCGACTCGGTCATGGTCAACGAGGGCCCGTTCGCCACGCTGCACGCCACGATCACCGAGATCGACGTGGACGCCCGCAAGGTGCGTGCCCTCGTCGAGATCTTCGGCCGTGAGACCCCGGTCGAGCTCCCGTTCAGCCAGATCCAGAAGATCTGAGCCGGCCCACCAACAAGCGCAGAAGATCGAAGGACGCGAAAGATGCCCCCCAAGAAGAAGCTTGCAGCCATCATCAAGCTGCAGATCCAGGCCGGCGCGGCCACGCCCGCGCCGCCGGTCGGCCCGGCGCTCGGTCAGCACGGCGTCAACATCATGGAGTTCGTCAAGGCGTACAACGCCGCGACGGAGGCCCAGCGCGGACAGGTCGTCCCCGTCGAGATCAGCGTGTTCGAGGACCGCTCGTTCACGTTCATCACCAAGACGCCGCCGGCCGCGAAGCTCATCCTTGCCGCCGCCGGGATCCCGAAGGGCTCCAGCGAGCCGCACAAGACCAAGGTCGCCAAGCTGACGCGCGACCAGGTCCGTGAGATCGCGCAGACCAAGATGCCCGACCTCAACGCCAACGACCTCGACGCCGCCGAGAAGATCATCGCCGGCACCGCCCGTCAGATGGGCATCACGGTCGAGGGCTGAGCGTTCCGATCGGCGACAGTTCCCGTGGAAGGGCCGCGCGCGGCCCGCTGACCACGACTCCACCCCACGTTCAGGAGCAGCAGTGAAGCGCAGCAAGGCATACCGCTCTGCGGCCGAGAAGATCGACTTCGACAAGCTGTACGGCCCGGTCGAGGCCGTCCGGCTCGCGAAGGAGACCTCGACGGTCAAGTACGACGCCACGGTCGAGGTCGCCCTCCGCCTCGGCGTCGACCCGCGCAAGGCCGACCAGATGGTCCGCGGCACGGTCAACCTCCCGCACGGCACCGGCAAGACGGCTCGCGTCCTCGTCTTCGCCACCGGTGACCGTGCGGCCCAGGCCGAGGCCGCCGGCGCGGACATCGTCGGCGCCGACGAGCTGATCGAGGAGGTCCAGAAGGGCCGCCTCGACTTCGACGCCGTCGTCGCGACCCCCGACCTCATGGGCAAGGTCGGCCGTCTCGGCCGCGTCCTCGGCCCGCGTGGCCTGATGCCGAACCCGAAGACCGGCACCGTCACCGCGGACGTGGCCAAGGCCGTCAGCGACATCAAGGGCGGCAAGATCGAGTTCCGCGTCGACCGGCACTCGAACCTGCACTTCATCATCGGCAAGGCGAGCTTCGACGAGCGTGCGCTGGTCGAGAACTACGCCGCCGCCATGGACGAGATCAACCGTCTCAAGCCCTCGGCGGCCAAGGGCCGCTACATCAAGAAGGCGACGATCACGACGACGATGGGCCCGGGCATCCCGCTGGACGCCGCTCGTCGTGCTGTGATCGAGGACGAGGCCCCTGCCTCGGCCTGACGCCGCTGCACGGCCCGCGAAGGGGCGCCGCCGGACCTGTCCGGGGGTGCCCCTTCGCCGTTGCGGGGGCGGTGCGGAGGGCCTCCGGGCACGGCGGGGCCGCTTCACCGAGCGCGCGGCGTCGCGCGTGCAGCGAGCATTTGGCGCCGGCCCCGCCGTCACGTACTCTGAGCACGCCGAAGACCGCTGGCCGCTGCCTGCCTCCGCGACGCCCGTCGCCAGGGTGGGGAGCCGAAAGCCCCGCAACCGCGGGCGACCCGCGCAGGTGACCGGAAGTGCTCGACGACCACGTCAGTGTGCCGTCGTCCCACGCCCCGTGCGCCGCGCGCCGGGGCGTTCGTCGTCTCCGCGGGTTGTTCGAGTGCCGGCACCCGAAGGGAGACCCATGGCGAGGCCCGACAAGGCAGCCGCCGTCGCCGAGCTGACGGAGCACTTCCGCAGCTCGTCCGCGGCGGTGCTCACCGAGTACCGCGGTCTCACCGTCGCCCAGCTCAAGGAGCTGCGCCGGTCGCTCGGCGACGGTGCGACGTACGCCGTGGTGAAGAACACGCTGACCAAGATCGCTGCCCGTGACGCGGGCATCGACGGCCTCGACGACCTGCTGGCCGGCCCCTCGGCCGTGGCGTTCGTCAAGGGCGAGCCGGTCGAGGCCGCCAAGGGCCTGCGTGACTTCGCCCGCGCGAACCCCCTGCTCATCATCAAGGGCGGCGTGCTCGACGGCCGCCCGATCTCGGCGGAGGACATCTCCAAGCTCGCGGACCTCGAGTCCCGTGAGGTCCTCCTCGCCAAGGCTGCCGGCGCGATGAACGCGACCATGGCCAAGGCGGCTGCGCTGTTCCAGGCGCCGCTGTCGCAGGCTGCCCGGCTGGCCGACGCGCTGCGCGCCAAGCAGGCCGAGGGTGCTCCCGCCGAGGAGGCTGCGCCCGCCGCAGCCGACGAGGCGGACGCGCCGGCCGAGGCTCCGGCCGAGGCCTGACCCCGAGGTCGGGCCGCACGGCCCGACGCTCCGCAGACATCGCTTTCCCCCACCGTTAGGAAGGACCCGCCACCATGGCGAAGCTCAGCACCGAAGAGCTGCTCGACGCGTTCAAGGAGCTCACGCTCATCGAGCTCAGCGAGTTCGTGAAGCAGTTCGAGGAGACCTTCGGCGTCACCGCCGCTGCCCCGGTCGCGGTCGCGGCTGCGCCCGGCGCCGCTGGCGGCGGCGCGGCCGCCGACGCCCCCGAGGAGAAGGACGAGTTCGACGTCATCCTCGAGTCGGCCGGCGACAAGAAGATCCAGGTCATCAAGGAGGTCCGTGGCCTCACGAACCTCGGCCTCAAGGAGGCCAAGGACCTGGTCGACGGCGCGCCGAAGCCCGTCCTGGAGAAGGTCAACAAGGAGACCGCCGACAAGGCCAAGGCTGCCCTCGAGGGCGCCGGCGCTTCGGTCTCGGTCAAGTAAGCCCCCTCTCGCCGCCCGGCTCGTCCGGGCACGCGGGACCGAGCCGCCCATCCCCGTCGCGGGGGTGGGCGGCTCGCTGCGTTCCGGCCCCTCGGGCGGCCGCGGTGGCGGAGCTGCCCGTCGGCCAGTGGAGTGCGCCACGGTTTCCCGGCCGGCCCGCCCTGGGTAGGACGCGATCAGCGGTGACCCGCAGTGACTCGCCGTCGCCGGAGCGGGACGGCGAGGGTGCACTTGCGGCGATGCGCTTGACCGGGACACGGTCGGGGAGTAATCCTCTTGCCGCCGGACCGGAACGCCGGCCCGTACGGGGCGAGAGCCTCCGACGGGGCGCCGGGCCCGGTGTGGGAAGTTCGCAGGAGGAGCGTGCGAAGCCTGCGGTGGCCGTACGGCCGCCGGGAGGGAACCGCGCGTAGCGACGCCGGGGCTTGCGTCAGCCTGCCCGTGAGGGTATGCTGACGCTTTGCGCTGCCCGATGTACCTCAGATGCCCCGACAGGCTCGTGCCGTCGGAGGTGGGGGGCCGGGCTCGCCTGTCTGCCTCGAGCTCCGAGCCTCGGAAGGACCCCTCTTGGCCGCCCCGCGCACTGCAGAACCCGGCACCAACCAGCAGTTGAACAACTGGGAGAGCACCGCTCCCACCCGTATCTCCTTCGCCAAGATCCGCGAGCCGCTTGAGGTCCCGAACCTCCTCGCGCTGCAGACCGACAGCTTCGACTGGCTGCTCGGCAACGCGAAGTGGAAGGCCCGCGTCGAGGCGATGCGGGCCGACGGCCTCCTCGTCCCGGAGAAGTCCGGTCTCCAGGAGATCTTCGAGGAGATCAGCCCGATCGAGGACTTCCAGGGGACGATGTCCCTGTCGTTCTCGGACCCCGAGTTCTACGAGCCCAAGTACTCCGTCGAGGAGTGCAAGGAGCGCGACATCACCTACTCGGCGCCGCTGTTCGTCACGGCCGAGTTCATGAACAACAACACCGGCGAGATCAAGTCGCAGACGGTGTTCATGGGTGACTTCCCGCTCATGACCAACAAGGGCACGTTCATCATCAACGGCACCGAGCGTGTCGTCGTGTCCCAGCTGGTCCGCTCGCCGGGCGTCTACTTCGACAAGACGCTGGACAAGACCTCGGACAAGGACGTCTTCGGCGCCAAGATCATCCCGAGCCGCGGCGCGTGGCTCGAGTTCGAGATCGACAAGCGCGACCAGGTCGGCGTCCGCGTCGACCGCAAGCGCAAGCAGTCGGTCACGGTCCTGCTCAAGGCCCTCGGCTGGGACGACGCGAGGATCCTCGAGGAGTTCGGCGAGTTCGAGTCGATGCGCTCGACGCTCGAGAAGGACCACACCACCGGGCAGGACGACGCGCTGCTCGACATCTACCGCAAGCTGCGCCCGGGTGAGCCGCCGACCCGTGAGGCCGCGCAGACGCTGCTGGAGAACCTCTACTTCAACCCCAAGCGCTACGACCTGGCCAAGGTCGGCCGCTACAAGGTGAACAAGAAGATCGGCACCGAGGGCGAGATCGGCGCCGGCGTGCTGACCGTGGACGACATCGTCGCCACGATCAAGTACCTCGTCGCCCTGCACGCGGGCCAGCCGACGATCGACTCCGCGCGCGGCCCCGTGCGGGTCGAGGTCGACGACATCGACCACTTCGGCAACCGTCGCCTGCGCACGGTCGGCGAGCTCATCCAGAACCAGGTCCGCACCGGCCTGTCCCGGATGGAGCGCGTCGTCCGCGAGCGCATGACGACCCAGGACGTCGAGGCGATCACGCCGCAGACCCTGATCAACATCCGGCCGGTCGTGGCGAGCATCAAGGAGTTCTTCGGGACCTCCCAGCTCAGCCAGTTCATGGACCAGACCAACCCGGTCGCCGGCCTCACGCACAAGCGCCGGCTCTCGGCGCTCGGCCCCGGCGGCCTGTCCCGCGAGCGTGCGGGCATGGAGGTCCGTGACGTCCACCCGAGCCACTACGGGCGCATGTGCCCGATCGAGACCCCTGAAGGCCCGAACATCGGCCTGATCGGCTCGCTCGCGACGTACGCCCGGATCAACGCGTTCGGGTTCGTCGAGACCCCGTACCGCAAGGTGGTCGACGGCCGCGTCAGCGACGACGTCGACTACCTCACCGCGGACGAGGAGGACGAGCACACGATCGCGCAGGCGAACGCCCCGCTGAACCCGGACGGCTCGTTCGCCGAGGCCCGCGTGCTCGTCCGCCGCAAGGGCGGCGAGGTCGAGTTCATCCCGGCCGACGAGGTCGACTACATGGACGTCTCGCCGCGCCAGATGGTGTCGGTCGCGACGGCGATGATCCCGTTCCTCGAGCACGACGACGCCAACCGCGCGCTCATGGGGGCGAACATGCAGCGCCAGGCGGTCCCGCTGCTGCGCAGCGAGTCCCCGCTGGTGGGCACCGGCATGGAGTACCGCGGCGCCAAGGACGCGGGCGACGTCATCGTGGCCGAGAAGGCCGGCGTGGTGCAGGAGGTCTCGGCCGACTACATCACGGTCGCCAACGACGACGGCACCTACCAGACGTACCGGGTGCAGAAGTTCCGTCGCTCCAACCAGGGCACGGCCTTCAACCAGCGCCCGATCGTGGACGAGGGCCAGCGGCTCGAGGAGGGCCAGGTCATCGCCGACGGTCCCTGCACGGACCAGGGCGAGATGGCGCTCGGCAAGAACCTCCTCGTGGCGTTCATGTCGTGGGAGGGCCACAACTACGAGGACGCGATCATCCTCAGCCAGCGCCTGGTGCAGGACGACGTCCTCTCCTCGATCCACATCGAGGAGCACGAGGTCGACGCCCGCGACACCAAGCTCGGCCCCGAGGAGATCACCCGGGACATCCCGAACGTCTCCGAGGAGGTCCTCGCCGACCTCGACGAGCGCGGCATCATCCGCATCGGCGCCGACGTCGTCACCGGCGACATCCTGGTCGGCAAGGTCACGCCGAAGGGCGAGACCGAGCTGACGCCGGAGGAGCGCCTGCTCCGCGCGATCTTCGGTGAGAAGGCGCGAGAGGTCCGCGACACCAGCCTCAAGGTGCCGCACGGGGAGTCCGGCAAGGTCATCGGCGTGCGTGTCTTCGACCGTGACGAGGGCTTCGAGCTCCCGCCGGGCGTCAACCAGCTGGTCCGCGTCTACGTCGCCCAGAAGCGCAAGATCACCGACGGCGACAAGCTCGCGGGCCGGCACGGCAACAAGGGCGTCATCTCCAAGATCCTCCCGGTCGAGGACATGCCGTTCCTCGAGGACGGCACGCCGGTCGACATCGTGCTCAACCCGCTGGGCGTGCCCGGCCGCATGAACGTCGGGCAGGTGCTGGAGACCCACTTGGGCTGGGTGGCCAAGACAGGCTGGAACGTCGAGGGCGAGGACGAGCCCGGCGAGTCGTGGAAGGCCTCGCTGCGCTCGATCGGCGCCGACTCCGCGCCTGCCGGGACCAACGTCGCGACCCCGGTCTTCGACGGTGCCCGCGAGGAGGAGATCACCGGCCTGCTCGACTCCACCACGCCCACGCGTGACGGGGTCCGCCTCATCGGCAGCTCGGGCAAGGCCCGGCTGTTCGACGGGCGCTCCGGCGAGCCGTTCCCCGCCCCGGTCTCGGTCGGCTACATCTACATCCTGAAGCTCCACCACCTGGTCGACGACAAGATCCACGCTCGCTCGACCGGCCCGTACTCCATGATCACCCAGCAGCCGCTCGGCGGTAAGGCCCAGTTCGGTGGCCAGCGCTTCGGTGAGATGGAGGTCTGGGCGCTCGAGGCGTACGGCGCGTCGTACGCCCTGCAGGAGCTGCTGACCATCAAGTCCGACGACGTCCTCGGCCGCGTGAAGGTCTACGAGGCCATCGTCAAGGGCGAGAACATCCCCGAGCCGGGCATTCCTGAGTCGTTCAAGGTGCTCATCAAGGAGATGCAGTCGCTCTGCCTGAACGTCGAGGTGCTCTCGAGCGACGGCATGTCGATCGAGATGCGCGAGACCGACGAGGACGTCTTCCGGGCGGCCGAGGAGCTGGGCATCGACCTGTCGCGGCGCGAGCCGAGCAGCGTCGAAGAGGTCTGACGGGAGGCCGGCGGGGCGTCCCTTGCAGGACGCCCCCGCCGGCCCCCGCCATCGCGTCGTGACGAGACCTTGATTTGAGAGAAGGAAACCGCGTGCTGGACGTCAACTTCTTTGACGAGCTGCGCATCGGCCTCGCGACCGCCGACGACATCCGTCAGTGGTCGCACGGCGAGGTCAAGAAGCCCGAGACCATCAACTACCGGACGCTGAAGCCGGAGAAGGATGGCCTCTTCTGCGAGAAGATCTTCGGTCCCACCCGGGACTGGGAGTGCTACTGCGGCAAGTACAAGCGCGTCCGCTTCAAGGGCATCATCTGCGAGCGCTGCGGTGTCGAGGTCACGCGGGCGAAGGTGCGCCGTGAGCGGATGGGCCACATCGAGCTGGCCGCCCCGGTCACGCACATCTGGTACTTCAAGGGCGTCCCGAGCCGGCTGGGCTACCTGCTCGACCTGGCTCCCAAGGACCTCGAGAAGATCATCTACTTCGCGGCCTACATGATCACCGAGGTCGACGAGGAGCGTCGCCACGTCGACCTGCCCTCGCTCGAGGCGCAGATCGGCGTCGAGCGCGGCCAGCTCGAGCAGCGCCGCGACTCCGACGTCGAGGCCCGCCAGCGCAAGCTGGAGGAGGACATCGCCGCGCTCGAGGCCGAGGGGGCCAAGAGCGACGCGCGCCGCAAGGTGCGCGAGGGTGCCGAGCGCGAGATGAAGCAGATCCGCGACCGTGCCCAGCGCGAGATCGACCGCCTCAACGAGGTCTGGGACCGCTTCAAGGGGCTCAAGGTCCAGGACCTCGAGGGCGACGAGATCCTCTACCGCGAGATGCGCGACCGCTTCGGCGAGTACTTCAAGGGCGGCATGGGCGCCGCGGCGATCCAGGCCCGCCTGCAGTCCTTCGACCTCGAGGCCGAGGCCGAGAAGCTGCGCGAGATCATCCGCACCGGCAAGGGCCAGAAGAAGACCCGCGCCCTCAAGCGGCTCAAGGTCGTCAGCGCGTTCCTCAACACGCGCAACTCGCCCATGGGCATGGTGCTCGACTGCGTCCCGGTCATCCCGCCGGACCTGCGCCCGATGGTGCAGCTCGACGGTGGCCGCTTCGCGACGAGCGACCTCAACGACCTCTACCGCCGCGTCATCAACCGCAACAACCGCCTGAAGCGCCTTCTCGACCTCGGGGCCCCCGAGATCATCGTCAACAACGAGAAGCGCATGCTCCAGGAGGCCGTCGACGCGCTGTTCGACAACGGCCGCCGCGGGCGCCCGGTCACCGGCCCGGGCAACCGGCCGTTGAAGTCGCTGTCGGACATGCTCAAGGGCAAGCAGGGCCGCTTCCGGCAGAACCTGCTCGGCAAGCGCGTCGACTACTCGGGCCGTTCGGTCATCGTGGTCGGCCCGCAGCTCAAGCTCCACCAGTGCGGCCTGCCCAAGCAGATGGCGCTCGAGCTGTTCAAGCCGTTCGTGATGAAGCGGCTCGTAGACCTCAACCACGCGCAGAACATCAAGTCGGCCAAGCGCATGGTCGAGCGCGCCCGCCCGGTGGTGTGGGACGTGCTCGAGGAGGTCATCACCGAGCACCCGGTGCTGCTCAACCGTGCCCCCACGCTGCACCGCCTCGGCATCCAGGCCTTCGAGCCCCAGCTGGTCGAGGGCAAGGCGATCCAGATCCACCCGCTGGTCTGCACCGCCTTCAACGCCGACTTCGACGGTGACCAGATGGCGGTCCACCTGCCGCTGTCGGCCGAGGCGCAGGCCGAGGCCCGCATCCTCATGCTGTCGAGCAACAACATCCTCTCGCCGGCGCACGGTCGTCCGATCACCGCGCCGACGCAGGACATGGTGCTCGGCATCTACTACCTGACGTCCCAGCTCGACGGGGCCGAGGGCGAGGGGCGCGTGTTCGCGTCGGCCGCCGAGGCCGTCATGGCGTACGACCAGCGGACGCTGTCGCTGCAGGCGCGGGTCCGGATCCGCGTCCAGGACGTCGTCCCGCCGGCGGGCTTCACCGCTCCCGAGGGCTGGGAGCCGGGCCAGCCGTACGTCCTGGAGACCACGCTCGGGCGCACCCTCTTCAACGAGGCGCTGCCGACGGACTACCCGTTCGTCGACCGCGTCGTCGACAAGAAGGTGCTCTCCGGCATCGTCAACGACCTCGCCGAGCGCTACCCCAAGGTCCAGGTCGCCGCGACGCTCGACGCCCTCAAGGCGGCCGGCTTCCACTGGTCGACCCGTTCCGGCGTCACGATCTCGATCGAGGACGTCGTCACGCCGAAGGCGAAGCAGGCCATCCTCGACGAGCACGAGCTCCGCGCGGAGAAGGTGCAGGGCCAGTACGAGCGCGGCCTCATCACCGACGACGAGCGTCGCCAGGAGCTCATCAACATCTGGACCGAGGCGACGAACAAGGTCGCCGACGCCATGCAGCAGGAGTTCCCGCGCCAGAACACCGTCTTCATGATGGTCAACTCGGGCGCGCGTGGTAACTGGATGCAGGTCCGCCAGATCGCCGGTATGCGCGGCCTCGTGGCGAACCCCAAGGGCGAGATCATCCCGCGCCCGATCAAGTCCAACTTCCGCGAGGGCCTCTCGGTCCTGGAGTACTTCATCGCCACCCACGGCGCCCGCAAGGGCCTCGCGGACACGGCGCTGCGTACCGCCGACTCGGGCTACCTCACCCGTCGTCTGGTCGACGTGTCGCAGGACGTCATCATCCGCGAGGAGGACTGCGGCACCGACCGCGGCATCGTGATGCGGATCGCGGACCGGTCCGCCGACGGCACGAAGCTGGTGCGCGCCGAGAACGTCGAGACGAGCGTCTACTCGCGCAACCTCGCCGAGCCGGCCGTCGGGCCTGAGGGCACCGAGGTGGCGCCGGCCAACACCGACCTCGGCGACGTCGTGATCGGCCGCCTGGTCGACGCGGGGGTCGAGACGGTCAAGGTCCGCTCGGTCCTGACCTGCGACAGCAAGGTCGGCACCTGCGCGATGTGCTACGGCCGCTCGCTGGCCACCGGCAAGCTCGTCGACGTCGGCGAGGCGGTCGGCATCATCGCCGCCCAGTCGATCGGTGAGCCGGGCACGCAGCTGACGATGCGTACCTTCCACACCGGCGGTGTCGCGGGTGACGACATCACCCACGGCCTCCCGCGTGTGGTCGAGCTCTTCGAGGCCCGTACGCCCAAGGGCGTGGCGCCGATCTCGGAGGCGGCGGGTCGGGTCTCCATCGAGGAGACCGACAAGTCGCGCAAGCTCGTGGTGACGCCGGACGACGGCTCGGAGGAGATCGGCTACCCGGTCTCCAAGCGCGCCCGTCTGCTGGTGGGCGAGGGCGACCGGGTCGAGGTCGGGCAGAAGCTCGTGCAGGGCGCGGTCGACCCCAAGCAGGTGCTGCGCATCCTCGGCCCTCGCCAGGTGCAGATCCACCTGGTCGAGCAGGTCCAGGAGGTCTACCGCTCGCAGGGCGTGTCGATCCACGACAAGCACATCGAGGTCATCGTTCGCCAGATGCTCAAGCGGGTGACGATCATCGAGTCCGGCGACGCGGAGCTGCTGCCGGGCGAGCTGGTGGAGCGGTCGCGTTTCGAGGTGGAGAACCGCCGCGTGGTGGCCGAGGGCGGGCAGCCGGCCTCGGGCCGTCCGGAGCTCATGGGCATCACCAAGGCCTCGCTGGCCACGGAGTCCTGGCTCTCGGCGGCGTCCTTCCAGGAGACGACGCGGGTCCTCACGACCGCGGCGATGGAGGCCAAGAGCGACTCGCTGCTCGGCCTCAAGGAGAACGTCATCATCGGCAAGCTCATCCCGGCCGGCACGGGCCTCGCCCGCTACCGCAACATCCGGGTCGAGCCCACCGAGGAGGCGAAGGCGGCCATGTACTCGCTGCCCGGCTACGAGGAGCTGGACTACAGCCCCTTCGGCCAGGGCTCGGGTCAGGCCGTCCCGCTCGAGGACTACGACTACGGCCCCTACACGGGCTGATCGCACCGTCCTGCCGCGCCGACGCCGGCCGTCCCCTGGGGGGCGGCCGGCGTCCGCCGTTCCGGCGCCGGCCACGTGCGGTTGCCCTGCCGGCGGCCCGGCGTGGAACCATGGCCTCCCCGTCGAGCGGGGGAGTGGGCGTATGGGCGACCAGGGGCCGGGCGGGATACGCCTCCCGCCCCGCCGTACCCGTACGGCGGGCAGGCCCCGTACGGCGGGCAGGCCCCGTACGGTCGCCAGCCCGTTCCCGGTGGCGGGACGTGGGGCCACCCGGTCCCGGGGGGGAGCCCCCGGCTACGCCGCCCCGCAGCCGGACGGCACCGCCATCGCGGCCCTGGTCTGCGCCATCACCTCGTTCGTCGTCCTCCCCGTCGTGCCCGCCGTCGTGGCGCTCGTGCTGGCCGGGTCGGCGGAGCGCTCGATCCGGTCCTCGGGCGGGACGCGCACGGGGGAGGGGCTCGTGACGGCCGCCCGCATCGTGGCTGGCTGCACCTGGCGCTCATGGCGCTGCTCGCGCTGGGCATCGGGCTGCTGGTCTGGGTGGCGGCCTCGGCCGGGGGTCAGCGAACCGCGGGGTGCGGCCGTGGCGGCTGTGCCGGCTGGTCGGGCTCCGTGGTGGTCGGGTGCTGGTGGTGGTCGGGTGCTGGTGGTGGTCGGGTGCTGGTGGCGGTGCTCGGCGCCGCGATCGGGCTCGTGAAGCGGCCCGGTCTCGGCGTGTCGGGCTTGCGACCTGAGCATCGGAGCCGTCCGGATCCCCACCTCTTTTGACCCCATCGGGGCCCGCTCTGTAATCTGGTTACTCGTGCCTGGGGGAACCCAGGCCTTCGCGTGTGCGCGCGCCAGCGCGACAGGGAAGCTCGCCCGCAGCTCACTGCAGGTGATCTCCTCGCACCGGGCGACACGCCCGACTGCGGGGGCCGCTGAGGAGCGGTCTTCCTACGGGTCAATTCGACGCGAATGGACACGCGCGAGCTCTGCCACGCGAGTACGGGACTGAAGGGAAGACTGAACGCGGTGCCCACGATTCAGCAGCTGGTCCGCAAGGGCCGCCAGGACAAGGTCGGCAAGACCAAGACGCCGGCGCTCAAGGGCTCGCCCCAGCGCCGCGGCGTCTGCACGCGCGTCTACACCACCACGCCGAAGAAGCCGAACTCGGCGCTCCGCAAGGTCGCGCGTGTTCGGCTGACCAGCCAGATCGAGGTCACCGCGTACATCCCCGGCGTCGGCCACAACCTGCAGGAGCACTCGATCGTGCTCGTGCGTGGCGGCCGTGTGAAGGACCTCCCCGGCGTCCGTTACAAGATCATTCGCGGCTCGCTCGACACCCAGGGCGTGAAGAACCGCAAGCAGGCTCGCAGCCGCTACGGCGCGAAGAAGGAGAAGAGCTGACATGCCCCGCAAGGGACCGGCGCCGAAGCGCCCGCTCGTCGTCGACCCGGTCTACGGGTCGCCGCTGGTGACGCAGCTCGTCAACAAGATCCTGCAGAGCGGCAAGAAGTCGATCGCCGAGCAGATCGTCTACGGCGCCCTCGAGGGCACCCGCGAGAAGACCGGCAACGACCCCGTCGTGACGCTGCGTCGCGCGCTCGACAACGTGAAGCCGACCCTCGAGGTCCGCAGCCGCCGTGTGGGTGGCGCGACCTACCAGGTGCCGGTCGAGGTCAAGCCGAACCGCTCCACGACGCTGGCGCTGCGCTGGCTGGTGAGCTACTCGCGCGGCCGTCGTGAGAAGACGATGACCGAGCGGCTCATGAACGAGCTGCTCGACGCGAGCAACGGTCTCGGCGCGAGCGTCAAGCGGCGCGAGGACACGCACAAGATGGCCGAGTCGAACAAGGCCTTCGCCCACTACCGCTGGTAATCCGGAACCCCGGGTTCCCCCCAGCGGGCGCACATACCAGCTTCGAGCCGACGAGGGACGCGTAGACCCACATGGCCACCGACGTAACCACCGACCTCGCCAAGGTCCGCAACATCGGCATCATGGCGCACATCGATGCCGGCAAGACCACCACCACCGAGCGCATCCTCTTCTACACCGGTATCAACTACAAGATCGGTGAGGTCCACGAGGGCGCGGCCACGATGGACTGGATGGAGCAGGAGCAGGAGCGCGGCATCACGATCACGTCGGCCGCGACGACCTGCCAGTGGGACGGCCACACGATCAACATCATCGACACGCCCGGCCACGTCGACTTCACCGTCGAGGTCGAGCGCTCGCTGCGCGTCCTCGACGGCGCCGTGGCGGTCTTCGACGGTGTGGCCGGCGTCGAGCCGCAGTCGGAGACGGTCTGGCGCCAGGCCGACCGCTACAACGTCCCCCGCATCTGCTTCATCAACAAGCTCGACCGCACCGGCGCGGAGTTCCACCGCTGCGTCGACATGATCGTGGACCGGCTCGGCGCGACCCCGCTGGTGCTGCAGATCCCGATCGGTGCCGAGGCTGACTTCAAGGGCGTCGTCGACCTGATCGCGATGAAGGCCCTGGTCTGGAGCGCCGAGGCGGCCAAGGGCGAGATGTACGACACGCTCGACATCCCGGCCACGCACACCGAGGCCGCCCAGGAGTGGCGCGACAAGCTGCTCGAGACCCTGGCCGAGAACGACGACCAGGTCATGGAGCAGTACCTCGAGGGCAACGAGCCCTCCGAGGAGGAGATCATCGCCGCCATCCGGCGCGCGACGATCGCCGGCTCGGTCACCCCGGTGCTCACCGGCTCCGCGTTCAAGAACAAGGGCGTCCAGCCCATGCTCGACGCGGTCGTGCGCTACCTGCCCTCGCCGCTCGACATCGGCGCGGTGGAGGGCCACGCGGTCAACAACGAGGAGGAGGTCGTCACCCGCGAGCCCGCGGACGACGCCCCCCTCTCGGCCCTCGCTTTCAAGATCATGAGCGACCCGCACCTCGGCAAGCTCACCTACATCCGGGTCTACTCCGGGACGCTCACCACGGGGACCCAGGTGCTGAACAGCAGCAAGGGCCACAAGGAGCGCATCGGCAAGATCTACCGGATGCACGCGAACAAGCGTGACGAGATCGACAAGGTCACCGCGGGCCACATCGTGGCCGTCATGGGGCTCAAGAACACCACCACCGGTGACACGCTCTGCGGCCCCGAGGCACCTGTCGTCCTGGAGTCGATGAACTTCCCGGCGCCGGTCATCTCGGTCGCCGTCGAGCCGAAGTCCAAGGGCGACCAGGAGAAGCTCGGCGTCGCTATCCAGCGCCTGGCCGAGGAGGACCCGACCTTCCAGGTCCGCACGGACGAGGAGACGGGCCAGACCATCCTCGCCGGCATGGGCGAGCTGCACCTCGAGGTGCTGGTCGACCGGATGCGCCGCGAGTTCCGCGTCGAGGCGAACATCGGCAAGCCGCAGGTGGCGTACCGCGAGACGATCCGCAAGACCGTCGAGCGCTACGACTACACGCACAAGAAGCAGACCGGTGGCTCCGGGCAGTTCGCCAAGGTCCAGATCGCCCTCGCCCCGACGGGTGGCGGCGACGGCGGCTACGAGTTCGAGAACAAGGTCACCGGTGGCCGCATCCCCCGTGAGTACATCCCCTCGGTGGACGCGGGCGCCCAGGAGGCCATGGAGCTCGGCATCCTCGCCGGCTACCCGATGGTGGACGTCAAGGTGACGCTGCTCGACGGCGCCTACCACGAGGTCGACTCCTCGGAGATGGCGTTCAAGATCGCCGGCTCGATGGCCTTCAAGGAGGCCGCCCGCAAGGCCGACCCGGTCCTGCTCGAGCCGATCATGGCCGTCGAGGTCACCACGCCCGAGGACTACATGGGTGACGTGATCGGCGACCTCAACTCCCGCCGTGGCCAGATCCAGGCCATGGACGAGCGTTCCGGCGCCCGCGTCGTCAAGGCGCTCGTGCCGCTCTCGGAGATGTTCGGCTACGTCGGCGACCTGCGCAGCAAGACGTCGGGGCGCGCCAGCTACTCCATGCAGTTCGACTCCTACGCCGAGGTGCCGCGCAACGTGGCGGAGGAGATCGTCAAGAAGGTTCGCGGCGAGTAGCCAACTGCTCGGCCCGTGACGGCATCTGACACCATCAGTACCCGCAGCAGGCACACAGGCGGCAGGCACCGGCCCTGCACCCGCCCCCGAAACGTTTCCTAGGAGGGACCCACCCGTGGCGAAGGCGAAGTTCGAGCGGACCAAGCCGCACGTCAACATCGGGACGATCGGGCACATCGACCACGGCAAGACGACGCTCACGGCGGCGATCACCAAGGTCCTGCACGACCGCTACCCGGACGTCAACCCCTTCACGCCGTTCGACCAGATCGACAAGGCGCCGGAGGAGCGGCAGCGCGGTATCACCATCTCCATCGCGCACGTCGAGTACCAGACCGAGGCGCGCCACTACGCGCACGTCGACTGCCCCGGTCACGCCGACTACATCAAGAACATGATCACGGGCGCGGCGCAGATGGACGGCGCCATCCTCGTGGTCGCGGCGACCGACGGCCCCATGCCGCAGACGAAGGAGCACGTCCTCCTGGCCCGCCAGGTCGGCGTCCCCTACATCGTCGTGGCGCTCAACAAGGCCGACATGGTCGACGACGAGGAGATCCTCGAGCTCGTCGAGCTCGAGGTCCGTGAGCTCCTCTCCGAGTACGAGTTCCCGGGCGACGACGTCCCCGTCGTGCGCGTCTCGGCGCTCAAGGCGCTCGAGGGCGACGAGGAGTGGGCCGACAAGCTCATGGAGCTGATGAACGCGGTCGACACCGCGATCCCGCAGCCCGAGCGCGAGGTCGACAAGCCGTTCCTCATGCCCGTCGAGGACGTGTTCACGATCACCGGTCGCGGTACGGTCGTCACCGGCCGTATCGAGCGCGGTGTCGTCAAGGTGAACGAGACGGTCGACATCGTCGGCATCCGTCCGGAGAAGACCACCACCACGGTCACCGGCATCGAGATGTTCCGCAAGCTGCTCGACGAGGGCCAGGCCGGTGAGAACGTCGGTCTGCTCCTGCGTGGCATCAAGCGCGAGGACGTCGAGCGCGGCCAGGTCATCATCAAGCCGGGCACGACGACGCCGCACACCGAGTTCGAGGCGCAGGTCTACATCCTGTCCAAGGACGAGGGTGGCCGGCACACGCCGTTCTTCAACAACTACCGTCCGCAGTTCTACTTCCGGACGACCGACGTGACCGGCGTCGTGACCCTCCCCGAGGGCACCGAGATGGTCATGCCGGGCGACAACACCGAGATGTCGGTGCAGCTCATCCACCCCATCGCCATGGAGGAGGGCCTGCGCTTCGCTATCCGCGAGGGCGGCCGTACCGTCGGCGCGGGTCGCGTCACCAAGATCAACAAGTAGCTCCCCCGAGTGGGCCGGCACCAGGCCGTGAGCCTGGTGCCGGCCCACTCGTGTGACCCCCGCCGGCCGATCCGGCGCCGGACGCAGGCGGCTCTGCCCGAACCGCGGCCGGTGACGACTCGGACGACTCGGACGGCCGACGCCGCGCCGCACCGGCGAGGCGCCAGGGGGCGTGTAGCGGTCGGACAGTCGGTCAAGGCCGGTCCGCACGACCGCGATTGGACCCGGGGCCGCCCCGTTTGGCATACTGGGCAAGTTGCCTTGGCGGGTGACGGGTTCGTTGTGTGCGTGCAGCGCCGACGGAGCTGGCACCCGACACCTGGAAGGGCACGGGACTTGCGCGGGGCTCGCCTCGCCAAGGCCCGGTCGGCAGCAGTGGCAGGCGGCGGAGTGCGAGCAGCAGCGCGACACGCCCGACCTCGGGGGTCGGAGCGGCGAGCGCGGCCCGATGCGAGCCGGCCCCCGCAGGCCCGATGCCACAGCTGAACCGGCGAGACCAGATCGGGACGGGCAACAGCCCGGCACGAGCAGCGGTACGAGACGAAGGACGATTCCAACGCCATGGCGGGACAGAAGATCCGCATCCGGCTCAAGGCCTACGACCACGAGGTCATCGACAGCTCGGCGCGCAAGATCGTCGAGACGGTGACCAGGACTGGTGCGCAGGTCGCGGGCCCGGTGCCGCTGCCGACCGAGAAGAACGTCTACTGCGTCATCCGCTCGCCGCACAAGTACAAGGACTCGCGCGAGCACTTCGAGATGCGCACCCACAAGCGGCTCATCGACATTCTCGACCCGACGCCGAAGACCGTCGACTCGCTCATGCGGCTCGACCTCCCGGCCGGCGTCGACATCGAGATCAAGCTCTAGTCCGGCCACGGTTCTCGACTACAGCGGTCGACTGACAGCGGACGACAACGGACGACAGAGGACGAAAGCAGAATGGCAGCGCAGGTACCCAATGTCCGAGGGCTCCTCGGCGAGAAGCTGGGCATGACCCAGGTCTGGGACGACGCCGGCCGGCTCGTGCCGGTCACGGTGGTCCAGGCCGGGCCGTGCGTGGTGACGCAGATCCGCAGCCTCGAGAGCGACGGCTACTCGGCCGTCCAGCTCGGCTACGGCGCGATCGACCCCCGCAAGGTGATCAAGCCGCTCTCCGGCCACTTCGCGAAGGCCGGCACCACTCCGCGCCGCTTCCTCGTCGAGGTCCGGACGGAGGACGCAGCCGAGTTCGCGCCGGGCCAGGAGCTCACCGCGGACGTCTTCGAGGCGGGTCAGAAGGTCGACGTCGTCGGCCGTAGCAAGGGCAAGGGCACCGCTGGTGTCATGAAGCGCCACGGCTTCAAGGGCCTGGGCGCCGGCCACGGCACGCAGCGCAAGCACCGCGCGCCGGGCTCCATCGGCGCCTGCGCGACGCCGGCCCGCGTGTTCCCCGGCCTGAAGATGGCCGGCCGCATGGGCAACGTGCGCACGACGACCCAGGGCCTGGTCGTGCACGCGATCGATGCCGAGAAGGGCCTCATCCTCATCAAGGGCGCCGTTCCCGGCCCGCGCGGCAGCGTGGTGCTCGTCCGCACGGCGTCCAAGACTCCGGCGAAGGCGGCTGGCCGATGACCACGATCGACGTCCGCACCCCGGCCGGCGGTACCGCCGGCACGGTGGAGCTGCCCGCCGAGGTCTTCGACGTGCAGGCGAACATCCCGCTGATCCACCAGGTCGTCGTCGCCCAGCTCGCGGCGGCCCGCCAGGGGACGCACGACACGAAGACCCGCGGCGAGGTCAGCGGTGGCGGCAAGAAGCCGTTCCGCCAGAAGGGCACCGGCCGCGGCCGGCAGGGCTCGACCCGCTCGCCGCAGTGGGTCGGCGGTGGCACGGTCCACGGCCCGACGCCGCGCGACTACTCGCAGCGGACGCCCAAGAAGATGAAGGCCGCCGCCCTGCGCGGTGCCCTCTCCGACCGGGCGCGCCACGGGCGCGTGCACGTGCTGTCCGCGGTCATCGAGGGCGACGCCCCGTCGACCAAGGCCGCGATCGCCGCCCTCGCCGGCATCACCGACCGCCGTCACGTGCTGGTCGTCCTCGAGCGGTCGGACGAGCTGGGCCTGCGCAGCCTGCGCAACGCGCCGCAGGTCCACTGGATCTACGCCGACCAGCTGAACACCTACGACGTGCTCGTCTCCGACGACGTGGTCTTCACGCGGGGCGCCCTCGAGGCGTTCCTCGCCGGCCCGCCCAAGGGCCGCGCCTCCACGGCCGTCGCCCGCGAGAGCGAGCTGTCCCTCGACGAGCAGGGGAGTGCGCAGTGAGCCGCGCGATCAACGGTCCGAGCGCGAGCCGTGCCCTTCTGGCCCGGGACTCCCGGGACGTCCTGCTGGCCCCGCTGGTCAGCGAGAAGAGCTACGGCCTGCTGGACCTGAACCAGTACACGTTCCTCGTCCGGCCGGACGCCAACAAGACCGAGGTCAAGACCGCGGTCGAGAAGGTCTTCGGGGTTCGGGTGCTGAACGTCAACACCATCAACCGCGAGGGCAAGCGCAAGCGCACCCGCTTCGGCTTCGGCCAGCGGGTCTCGACCAAGCGCGCGATCGTGACGCTCGCCGAGGGCGACCGCATCGACATCTTCGGTGGGCCGGTCTCCTGACCTCCGGGTCAGCAGCCCCTCTAACGAGCGAACACAAGACGAGCCGACGAACAGCTGACGAGGACGCGACACCCCATGGGCATCCGCAAGTACAAGCCGACGACGCCGGGCCGGCGCGGCGCGAGCGTTGCCGACTTCGCCGAGATCACGCGCAGTGAGCCGGAGAAGTCGCTGGTCGTGCCGCTGCCGAAGAAGGGCGGCCGCAACAACACCGGCCGCATCACCACTCGGCACCAGGGTGGCGGCCACAAGCGGGCGTACCGGCTCATCGACTGGCGCCGCGACGACAAGGACGGCGTGCCGGCCAAGGTCGCGCACATCGAGTACGACCCGAACCGCACGGCGCGCATCGCGCTGCTGCACTACGTCGACGGCACGAAGCGCTACATCGTGGCGCCGAACCGCCTGTCGCAGGGCGACCAGATCGAGAACGGCCCCGGCGCGGACATCAAGCCCGGCAACAACCTGCCGCTGCGCAACATCCCCGTCGGTACCACCGTCCACTGCATCGAGCTCCGCCCCGGTGGCGGCGCGAAGATCGCCCGCTCGGCCGGCGCGAGCGTGCAGCTCGTGGCCAAGGAAGGCCCGTACGCGCTGCTGCGCATGCCCTCCGGGGAGACGCGCAACGTGGACGTGCGCTGCCGCGCGACGGTCGGGGAGGTCGGCAACGCCGAGCAGTCCTCGATCAACTGGGGCAAGGCCGGCCGCAACCGCTGGCGGGGCAAGCGCCCCACCGTGCGTGGTGTGGCCATGAACCCCGTCGACCACCCGCACGGCGGTGGTGAGGGCAAGACCAGCGGTGGTCGCCACCCGGTCAACCCCAATGGAAAGCCCGAAGGCCGTACCCGCCGGGCCAATCGGCCCAGCGACCGGCTCATCGTCCGCCGTCGCAAGACCGGCAAGAAGCGCTGAGGGAGCAGGTAGCCAGCGATGCCGCGCAGCCTGAAGAAGGGCCCCTTCGTGGACGACCACCTTCTCAAGAAGGTGGACGCCCAGAACGACAAGGGCACGAAGAACGTCATCCGTACCTGGTCCCGGCGCTCGATGGTCGTGCCGGCCATGATCGGCCACACGATCGCGGTGCACGACGGCCGTAAGCACGTCCCGGTGTTCGTCACCGACGCGATGGTCGGGCACAAGCTCGGCGAGTTCGCGCCAACGCGGACCTTCCGTGGCCACGTCAAGGAGGACCGGAGGTCTCGCCGTGGCTGAGAACAAGACCCGCCACCTCGGCGAGAACGAGGCCCTGGCGACGGCGCGCTACGTGCGCATGTCGCCCACCAAGGTCCGCCGCGTCATCGACCTGATCCGTGGCATGGACGCCGAGCAGGCGCTGAACGTGCTGCGGTTCGCCCCGCAGGCCGCGAGCGAGCCGGTCGGCAAGGTCCTCGCGAGCGCCATGGCGAACGCCGAGAACAACAAGCAGCTCGACCGCGCGACGCTCCGCGTGAGCCAGGCATACGCGGACGAGGGCCCGACGTTGAAGAGGTTCAGGCCTCGTGCGCAGGGCCGCGCGTACCGCATCCGCAAGCGCACGAGCCACATCACCGTGGTCGTGGAGTCGGTGCAGCAGCGCGCCGGTGCGAAGGGAGGGGCCCGCTAGTGGGTCAGAAGGTCAACCCGCACGGGTTCCGGCTCGGCATCACCACCGACTTCAAGAGCCGCTGGTACGCCGACAAGCTCTACAAGGACTACGTCAAGGAAGACGTGGCGATCCGCCGGATGATGACGCGTGGCATGGAGCGCGCGGGCATCGCCAAGGTCGAGATCGAGCGCACCCGTGACCGCGTCCGCGTGGACATCCACACGGCCCGGCCGGGCATCGTCATCGGCCGCCGTGGCGCCGAGGCCGACCGCATCCGTGGCGACCTCGAGAAGCTAACCGGCAAGCAGGTCCAGCTGAACATCCTCGAGGTCAAGAACCCCGAGATCGAGGCTCAGCTCGTCGCGCAGGGCGTCGCCGAGCAGCTGTCGAGCCGTGTCTCGTTCCGCCGCGCAATGCGCAAGGCGATGCAGAGCGCGACGAAGGCCGGCGCCAAGGGCATCCGGGTCCAGTGCTCGGGCCGCCTCGGCGGCGCGGAGATGTCCCGCTCGGAGTTCTACCGCGAGGGTCGCGTCCCGCTGCACACGCTGCGCGCGAACATCGACTACGGCTTCTTCGAGGCCCGCACGACGTTCGGCCGCATCGGCGTCAAGGTCTGGATCTACAAGGGCGACGTCACGAGCCTGTCGGCCGAGCGCCAGGCGGCTGCTGCCGCTGCGCGCCAGCCGCGGCGCGACGCCGGCGCCCGCCCGGCCCGTGGCGGCGCCCGTGGCGGCCAGGGCGGTGGCCCGCGTCGCGACGCGCAGGGCGCGGTCTCGGCCGCGGCCGACACGGCGCACAGCGAGGCCGGGCCGCACCAGGCGCAGACCGAGGCTTCGGCCGTCGAGGCGACGATCCGCGAGGCGCAGCAGCAGAACACCGCGCCGGCTGACAACGGACAGGAGGGCTGACCCTCATGCTCATCCCCCGTCGGGTCAAGCACCGCAAGCAGCACCACCCGAGCCGTTCGGGTGCTGCCAAGGGCGGGACGCGAGTGACCTTCGGCGAGTACGGCATCCAGGCGCTCGAGCCGGCGTACGTCACCAACCGCCAGATCGAGTCGGCCCGTATCGCGATCACCCGTCACATCCGTCGTGGCGGCAAGGTCTGGATCAACATCTACCCGGACCGCCCGCTGACCAAGAAGCCTGCCGAGACCCGCATGGGCTCCGGCAAGGGCTCGCCGGAGTGGTGGATCGCGAACGTGAAGCCGGGCCGGGTCATGTTCGAGCTGTCCTACCCCAACGAGAAGACGGCCCGGGAGGCCCTGCTGCGCGCGGCGCACAAGCTCCCCATGAAGTGCCGCATCGTCAAGCGCGAAGAGGGTGTTGGCTGATGGCTCTCGGGACCAAGGCGGCCGAGCTGCGCGAGGTCGAGGACCAGGAGCTCCTCGGCAAGCTGCGCGAGGCCAAGGAGGAGCTGTTCAACCTCCGCTTCCAGGCGGCCACCGGCCAGCTCGACAACCACGGTCGTCTCAAGGCTGTCCGCCGTGAGATCGCCCGTATCTACACGATCCTGCGCGAGCGCGAGCTCGGCATCACGACCGTCGATTCGGAGGGCGCCGCATGAGCGACCAGACCCCTGAGATCGCGCAGGCGGCTCCGGCGTCTGCGCCCGGCGCCGCCGGCGAGAAGACGCAGGGCCGCGGCTACCGCAAGACCCGAGAGGGCCTCGTGGTCAGCGACAAGATGGACAAGACCGTCGTGGTCGCCGTCGAGGACCGCTTCAAGCACCCGCTCTACGGCAAGGTCGTGCGTCGCACGAGCCGGCTCAAGGCTCACGACGAGCGCAACGACGCCGGCGTCGGCGACCGCGTCCTCCTGATGGAGACGCGGCCGCTGTCCGCCTCGAAGCGCTGGCGGATCGTCGAGATCCTCGAGAAGGCCAAGTAAGGACTATCGATGATTCAGCAGGAGTCGCGGCTGCGCGTCGCCGACAACACCGGGGCCAAGGAGCTGCTCTGCATCCGCGTCCTCGGTGGGTCAGGGCGGCGCTACGCCGGCATCGGTGACGTCATCGTCGCCACCGTGAAGGACGCGATCCCCGGCGGGACCGTGAAGAAGGGTGACGTCGTCAAGGCCGTCGTCGTTCGCACCGTCAAGGAGCGGCGCCGCCAGGACGGCTCGTACATCCGCTTCGACGAGAACGCCGCGGTCATCATCAAGGACGGCGGGGACCCGCGCGGCACGCGCATCTTCGGCCCGGTCGGCCGTGAGCTCCGCGAGAAGCGCTTCATGCGCATCATCTCGCTCGCGCCGGAGGTGATCTGAGATGGCTCAGATGCGCATCAAGAAGGGTGACCGCGTCCTCGTGATCGCGGGCAAGGACAAGGGCGCCACCGGGCGGGTCATCGAGGCCTTCCCGAAGGACGACAAGGTCATCGTCGAGGGTGTCAACCGCGTCAAGAAGCACACGAAGGTCGGCCAGACCGCTCGTGGGGCCAAGACCGGCGGCATCGTGACGACCGAGGCCCCCATCCACGTGAGCAACGTGATGCTCGTCGTGGAGAAGGACGGCAAGCGCGTCGGCACCCGGATCGGCTTCCGGGTCGACGAGGACGGCAACAAGGTCCGGGTCGCCAAGCGGACCGGCGAGGACATCTGATGACTGCAGAAGCACCTGAGAAGGTCACCCCGCGGCTCAAGACGCGCTACCGGGCCGAGATCGTCCCGGCGCTGACCGAGCAGTTCTCCTTCGCCAACCCCATGCAGGTCCCGACGGTCGTCAAGGTCGTCGTGAACATGGGCGTCGGCGAGGCGGCTCGAGACTCCAAGCTGATGGACGGGGCGATCCGCGACCTCACCGCGATCACCGGCCAGAAGCCGGCGGTCACGAAGGCCCGCAAGTCCATCGCGCAGTTCAAGCTGCGCGAGGGCCAGGCGATCGGCGCGCACACCACGCTGCGCGGCGACCGCATGTGGGAGTTCCTGGACCGCCTGCTCTCGACGGCGCTGCCGCGCATCCGTGACTTCCGCGGCCTCAACCCGCGCCAGTTCGACGGGTCGGGCAACTACACGTTCGGCCTCACCGAGCAGTCGATGTTCCACGAGATCGACCAGGACCGCATCGACCGCGTGCGTGGCATGGACATCACGGTGGTCACGACCGCCAAGACCGACGACGAGGGCCGCGCGCTCCTGCGCCACCTCGGCTTCCCGTTCAAGGAGTCCTGAGCAGTGGCGAAGAAGGCCCTGATCCACAAGGCCATGTCCAAGCCGAAGTTCGCTGTCCGCGGCTACACCCGCTGCCAGCGCTGCGGGCGGCCGCACTCGGTCTTCCGCAAGTTCGGCCTCTGCCGCATCTGCCTTCGCGAGATGGCGCACCGCGGCGAGCTGCCGGGCGTCACCAAGAGCAGCTGGTAGGCGTGCGCCTGCCGCGACTCACGGCAACCCCGGTTCTCATCTCTTATCGATCGCCGCAGGCCGGCGCCGCCCTCCGGGGCCAGGCGCGCGGAACCGCGGCGGGGAGGAACACCCGGCCATGACGATGACCGACCCCATCGCAGACATGCTCACGCGTCTGCGCAACGGCAACACCGCGTACCACGACGAGGTCCGCATGCCGCACTCCAAGATCAAGGCGGGCATCGCCGAGATCCTGCAGCAGGAGGGCTACATCTCCGGCTGGAAGGTGCAGGAGGCGACCGTGGGCCAGGAGCTCGTGCTCGACCTCAAGTACGGCCCCAACCGTGAGCGCTCGATCGCCGGCCTGCGCCGCGTGAGCAAGCCCGGCCTCCGCGTCTACGCGAAGTCCACCGGCCTGCCCCGCGTGCTCGGGGGCCTCGGCATCGCCATCATCTCGACGTCCTCCGGCCTGTTGACCGACCGGCAGGCCCAGAAGCGCGGCGTGGGCGGGGAAGTCCTCGCCTACGTCTGGTAAGGGGTCCTCAACATGTCGCGCATCGGTCGCCTGCCCGTGCAGGTTCCCAGCGGGGTCGACGTCTCCATCGCCGACTCCACGGTCACCGTCAAGGGCCCCAAGGGCCAGCTGACGCACACGCTCGCCGCGCCCATCACGGTCGCGAAGGCGGACGACGGCAGCCTCCAGTTCGCCCGCCCGGACGACACCCGGGAGAGCAAGTCGCTCCACGGCCTGTCGCGCACGCTGGTGGCCAACATGGTCACCGGCGTCACCGAGGGCTACTCCAAGACGCTCGAGATCGTCGGCGTCGGCTACCGCGTCCAGGCGCGGGGGAGCTCGCTGGAGTTCGCGCTCGGCTTCAGCCACCCGGTGGTCATCGACCCGCCGGACGGCATCACGTTCGCGGTCGAGGCCCCCACCCGGTTCGTGGTGTCGGGCATCGACAAGCAGAAGGTCGGCGAGGTCGCGGCCAAGATCCGCAAGATCCGCAAGCCCGACCCCTACAAGGGCAAGGGCGTGCGGTACCAGGGCGAGGTCGTCCGCCGCAAGGTCGGGAAGGCTGGTAAGTAGTCATGGCACTCGGTATCAAGCGCAAGCGCGTCGAGGCCAAGGGCATCAAGCGGGCGCGGCGTCACCTGCGCGTCCGCAAGCGGGTCTCTGGCACGCCGGTCCGCCCGCGCCTCGTGGTCACCCGGTCCGCCCGGCACATGGTCGTCCAGGTCGTGGACGACACCGTCGGCCGCACGCTGGCCTCGGCCTCCACCATGGAGGCGGAGCTGCGCGGCTCCGACGGTGACAAGACGGCCAAGGCCCGCCGGGTCGGCGAGCTCGTGGCCCAGCGTGCCCAGCAGGCGGGCGTGACGGCGGTCGTCTTCGACCGTGGCGGCAACCAGTACCACGGCCGGGTGGCCGCGGTGGCTGACGCCGCTCGCGAAGCCGGCCTGTCGTTCTGACGCCCGCCGGGCAAGCAGCAGCCTGAACTAGCTCGACCAGAGACGAAGGAAGAGGAAACCCCATGCCTGGACCCCAGCGCCGAGGCGCCGGCGGCGGTGCCGGCGGCGGCACCGGAGGACCCGGCGGCGAGCGCCGTGACCGGCGCGGCCGTGACGACCGGCGCGGGCAGGACGCGGCCGGCGACAAGACCGCGTACGTCGAGCGCGTCGTCGCGATCAACCGTGTCGCGAAGGTCGTGAAGGGTGGTCGGCGCTTCAGCTTCACCGCGCTGGTCGTCGTCGGTGACGGCGACGGCACGGTGGGCGTCGGCTACGGCAAGGCCAAGGAGGTGCCCGCGGCGATCGCCAAGGGCGTCGAGGAGGCCAAGAAGCACTTCTTCAAGGTGCCGCGCATCCAGGGCACCATCCCGCACCCCATCCAGGGGGAGGCGGCGGCCGGTGTGGTCATGCTCAAGCCGGCGAGCGCCGGTACCGGTGTCATCGCCGGTGGCCCGGTGCGCGCCGTCCTGGAGTGCGCCGGCATCCACGACGTGCTGAGCAAGTCGCTCGGCTCCTCGAACGCGATCAACATCGTCCATGCGACGGTTGCCGCGCTCAAGGGGCTCGAGCGTCCCGAGGCCGTCGCGGCGCGCCGTGGCCTGCCGCTCGAGGACGTCGCCCCGGCGGCGCTGCTGCGTGCGCGGGCGGGGGTGGCCTGATGGGTCAGATCCGGGTCACGCAGGTCCGTTCGAAGATCGGCGGCACGCAGGGCCAGCGCGACACCCTGCGCTCGCTCGGCCTCAAGCGCATCCGCCACAGCGTCATCAAGGAGGACCGTCCCGAGATCCGCGGGATGGTCCGCACGGTCGCGCACCTCGTGACCGTCGAGGAGATCTCCGGAGAGGAGGCCCAGTCGTGACCGACGAGACCGTCCACCTCGAGAAGGACGCCCCGGCGAGCACCGCCGCGCGCGTCGGCAAGAGCCCGCTCAAGGTCCACCACCTGCGTCCTGCTCCGGGCGCCAAGAAGGCCAAGCAGCGCGTCGGCCGTGGTGAGGGCTCGAAGGGCAAGACGGCGGGCCGTGGCACCAAGGGCACGAAGGCCCGTTACCAGGTGCCGGCCGCGTTCGAGGGCGGCCAGATGCCGCTGCACATGCGGGTCCCGAAGCTCAAGGGCTTCCGCAACCCGTTCCGGGTCGAGTTCGAGGTCGTCAACCTCGACAAGCTCTCGGCGCTGTACCCGGACGGCGGCGACGTGACGGTGGAGAGCCTCATCGAGCGCGGCGTGGTCAAGCGCGGGCGCCCGGTGAAGGTGCTGGGCAGCGGCGAGGTGTCCGTGGCGCTCAACGTCACCGTCGACGCGTTCTCCGGCGCCGCCCGCGAGAAGATCGCGGCGGCCGGGGGCTCCACGACCGAGCTCTGACCCGCCGGTCGGTCCGCTGTCCCGGCGCTGCGCCGGGGGAGCGGCACCGGCCGCCAGGAACCGAAGAAATGCCGCTCGTGCCCGCCCCGTCTTCGCTGACAGGGCGGGCACGTGCCGTTCGTGCGTTATCGTCGTCCGGCTAGCCTTTCCAGCCGGCACTGCAGCCGCCGTTGCCCTCGATGCCCCTCGGGTGTCACCGAGAGCCGCCGTCGGTGCCTGCGCCCCTCGCGGCTCCACCCGGTGCCGTGACATCGTGGATCCGTTCGACTACCCCGCCCGCACCCGTGGGCGCTTGTGCAGGAGGAACCGTGCTCACCGCGTTCGCCCGGGCGTTCCGTACGCCCGACCTGCGCAAGAAGCTCCTCTTCACGCTCGCGATCATCGCGCTCTTCCGGTTCGGGTCGCTGCTGCCGACGCCGGGTGTGGACTACGACGCGGTTCGCCAGTGCACGACGAGCGTGGAAGACGACGCCGGCATCTACGGCATGGTCAACCTGTTCAGCGGCGGGGCGCTGCTCCAGCTGTCGGTCTTCGCGCTCGGGATCATGCCGTACATCACGGCGAGCATCATCGTGCAGCTGCTGACGGTGGTGATCCCGCGCTTCGAGGCCCTGAAGAAGGAGGGCCAGTCCGGCACGGCGAAGCTGACGCAGTACACCCGCTACCTCACCGTGGCGCTGGCCGTGCTCCAGTCGACCGCCCTGCTCGCGCTGGCCCGCACGCCCGGCCGCATCTTCCAGAACTGCGCCGCCGACCTGGTCCCGGACGACTCGCTCTTCCGCGTCCTCACCATGATCATCGTGATGACGGCCGGCACCGGCATCATCATGTGGTTCGGCGAGCTCATCACCGACCGCGGCGTCGGCAACGGCATGAGCCTGCTGATCTTCACCTCCATCTGCGCCGGCTTCCCGAACGGCCTGTGGAACGTCAAGGCCTCCAAGGGCTGGGACGCCTTCATCGTCATGATCGTCGTGGGCCTCGTCGTGGTCGCGGCCGTCGTCCTCTTCGAGCAGGCGCAGCGCCGCATCCCGGTCCAGTACGCCAAGCGCATGGTGGGCCGCCGCATGTACGGCGGGACGTCGACCTACATCCCGATCAAGGTCAACCAGGCCGGTGTCATCCCGGTCATCTTCGCCTCCTCGCTGCTGTACCTGCCGCAGCTGGTCTCGCAGCTCGGGGACTCGACGAGCGGCTGGCGCCAGTGGATCGAGGTCCACATCTCCCGCGGTGACCACCCGCTCTACGTGCTGATGTTCGTGGCGCTGATCATCTTCTTCACGTTCTTCTACGTCGCGATCACCTTCAACCCGAAGGAGATCTCGGACAACATGAAGCGCTACGGCGGGTTCATCCCGGGCATCCGAGCCGGCCGCCCGACGGAGGAGTACCTCGACTACGTGCTCTCGCGGATCACGCTGCCGGGGTCGATCTACCTGTCGGTCGTCGCGATCATCCCGATCCTCGCCCTGGGCCTGTTCAGCGCGAACCAGAACTTCCCGTTCGGCGGCACCAGCGTGCTGATCATGGTCGGCGTCGGCCTCGAGACTCTGAAGCAGGTCGAGAGCCAGTTGCAGCAGCGCAACTACGAGGGGTTCCTCCGCTAGTGCGTCTCGTCCTCGTAGGCCCCCCAGGCGCGGGGAAGGGCACCCAGGCCCAGTTCATCGCCGCCCAGTACGACGTGCCCCAGGTGTCCACCGGCGACATCTTCCGGGCCAATGTCGGCCAGAGCACCCCGCTGGGGCTCGAGGCCAAGCGCTACATGGACGCCGGCGAGCTCGTCCCCGACTCCGTCACGATCGCGATGGTCGAGGACCGGCTCCTGCAGGACGACGCGGCCAAGGGGTTCCTGCTCGACGGGTTCCCCCGCAACGTCGCCCAGGCCGAGGTCCTCGACACCCTGCTCGAGCGCGCGGGGACGTCGCTGGACGTCGTCCTCGAGCTCGTCGTGGACGACGAGGAGGTCGTCCGGCGGCTGTCCGGGCGCCGGACGTGCAGCTCGTGCGGCCGGGTGTGGCACGTGGACTTCGACCCGTCCTCGGTGGAGGGGCAGTGCGACCACTGCGGCGGCACCCTGTTCCAGCGTGACGACGACAAGCCCGAGACGATCCGCCGCCGGCTGCAGGTCTACGCCGAGCAGACCGCGCCCGTCGTCGGCTTCTACGCCGAGCGCGGCCTCCTCGAGCGGATCGACGCGACGGGGACGGTGGACGGGGTCACCGCGCGCATCCTGGCGGTGCTCCGGCGCTTCGACCGATAGCGCCTCGACGACCGACACGGCGTGCCGCGGGGCGGCCGCCGGTGTGAAGGAGACCAGCGAGTGTTCCGCCGTCGCGACGACATCGAGCTGAAGACCGCCGAGCAGATCGAGCTGATGCGCCGGGCCGGGCTCGTCGTGGCCGACGCGCTCGCAGCCATGACCCGTGCCCTGTCGCCCGGCGTCACCACCAAGGAGCTGGACGCCGTCGCCGAGGAGGTCATCCGCTCGGCGGGAGCGGTGCCCTCGTTCCTCGGCTACCACGGGTTCCCGGCCTCGACCTGCCTGTCGGTCAACGAGGAGGTCGTCCACGGCATCCCGGGCGGACGGCGGTTGCAGGCCGGAGACGTCGTCTCCATGGACTGCGGCGCGATCTACGAGGGGTGGCACGGCGACTCCGCGGTGACGGTGACGGTGGGGGTGCCCACGGCGGAGCAGGCCGGCCTGCTCGCCGCGTGCGAGGACGCGATGTGGGCGGGGTTGGCCAAGGCGGTCGTCGGCGGCCGGCTCGGCGACATCTCCGCGGCGGTCGAGCAGGCGGCCCGCGGGCGCGGGGCGTACGGCGTGGTCGAGGGCTACGGCGGGCACGGCATCGGCTCGCAGATGCACATGGACCCGCACGTCCCCAACGTCGGGCGGGCCGGCCGCGGGCCGCACCTCGTCGCCGGCATGGCGCTCGCGGTGGAGCCCATGCTGACGCTCGGCACCCACGCCGTCGAGGAGCTCGAGGACGGCTGGACGGTCGTGACCGCCGACGGCCGGCTCTCCGCCCACTTCGAGCACACGGTCGCCCTGACCGCCGAGGGCCCCTGGGTGCTGACCGCTCCCGACGGGGGCCGCGAGCGGCTCGCAGCGCTGGGTGTGTCGACGCCGGCCTGAGCCGCGCCGGCCCGGCCGGGGGGCGACCGCAGCGCCGTGGCGACGGCACCGGCACGGGTGGCTGCGACCGGGTTTGGACGCTGGGGCCTCGTCACGTAGACTTCTATGTCGGCCGTGGGTCTGTCATGTGCACGCGCAGCGTTCGTCTCGTGCAGGCACAGTGTCACGGGTGGGCGGCGTCGCAGACGTCAGCCCGCAGCAGCTCCGGCGGCCACGCACGGTAGACCATCAAGCTACTTCGATCACGCCACGGATTGCGGAGGACATGCCCAAGAAGGAAGGGGCCATCGAGATCGAGGGCACCGTCATCGAGTCTCTGCCCAATGCATTCTTCCGGGTCGAGCTCGCTAACGGGCACAAGGTCCTCGCGCACATCTCGGGCAAGATGCGCCAGCACTACATCCGAATCCTCCCCGAGGACCGGGTGGTCGTCGAGCTCAGCCCGTACGACCTCAACCGCGGCCGCATCGTCTACCGCTACAAGTAGCCAACGACACGAATCCGGGCGTGCCTCCCGCGCACCGGCGAGACGTCCAGGGGTTCATTTCCATGAAGGTCCAGCCCAGCGTCAAGAAGATCTGCGACAAGTGCAAGGTGATCCGCCGTCACGGCCGGGTCATGGTCATCTGCTCCGCCACCCCGCGCCACAAGCAGCGGCAGGGCTGAGCGGGGCGGGCCCCGGCCCGCCCGCACCGGCGGGGCTCGCCCCCGTCCGCCGACCCGGTCGATTGCACCGACCGGCCGGCTCGTTCGACCCGGCTCCGTCGCCATCCGGCGGCAGGCGCCGGCGTAGGACGTAGCGTCCCGACCCCCGCGGGGAGATCCGCGGGACGACACCCCCGGCACGGAGGCCGGGGACCCGCTCCAACCGACGGCCTGCGAGGAGGACAGGCCCGGCCGAGGAACGGGAACGGCGCTGCGCAGGACCTCCGTACTACCCAGGAGACGCATACCGCATGGCACGCCTCGTCGGCGTCGACCTCCCGCGCGAGAAGCGCGTGGAGATCGCCTTGACCTACATCTACGGCATCGGTCGTACCCGTGCCCAGGAGACGCTGGCCCAGACCGGGGTCAGCCCGGACACCCGCGTCCGTGACCTGGCCGAGGACGACCTCGTCCGGCTCCGCGACTGGATCGAGGGCAACTACCGGACCGAGGGTGACCTCCGACGCGAGGTCGCCGCGGACATCCGCCGCAAGGTCGAGATCGGCAGCTACCAGGGCCTGCGGCACCGCCGCGGCCTGCCGGTCCACGGCCAGCGCACCCACACGAACGCGCGCACCCGCAAGGGCCCCCGCCGCGCGATCGCCGGTAAGAAGAAGCCCGGCAAGAAGTAGTCCTTCCGTACGGCCTCTCCGGCACGGAAGAGACCGACGACCTCCAGGAGCGAGAGCAGACATGCCCCCCAGGACCCGGCAGCAGGCCGGCGGCGCCAAGAAGGTGCGCCGCAAGGAAAAGAAGAATGTCGCGCACGGCCACGCGCACATCAAGAGCACGTTCAACAACACCATCGTCTCGATCACGGACCCGCAGGGCAACGTGATCTCGTGGGCCAGCGCCGGCCACGTGGGCTTCAAGGGCTCGCGCAAGTCGACGCCGTTCGCCGCGCAGATGGCGGCCGAGGCCGCCGCCCGCCGTGCTCAGGAGCACGGCATGCGCAAGGTCGACGTCTTCGTCAAGGGCCCGGGCTCGGGCCGTGAGACCGCGATCCGCTCGCTGCAGGCCACCGGCCTCGAGGTGGGCTCGATCCAGGACGTCACGCCGGTGCCGCACAACGGCTGCCGCCCGCCCAAGCGCCGCCGCGTCTGACGCGCCCACGAACGTAGGAGAGAACACGTAATGGCCCGCTACACCGGCGCGGACTGCAAGCGCTGCCGTCGCGAGAAGATGAAGCTGTTCCTCAAGGGCAGCAAGTGCGAGTCCCCGAAGTGCCCGATCGAGATCCGTCCCTACCCCCCGGGCCAGCACGGCCGGGGCCGGACCAAGGACAGCGAGTACCTCCTGCAGAAGCGGGAGAAGCAGAAGTGCGCTCGCATCTACGGCGTCCTCGAGAAGCAGTTCCGGGGCTACTACGAGGAAGCCAACAAGCGCCAGGGCAAGACCGGCGAGAACCTGCTCCGCATCCTCGAGAGCCGGCTCGACAACGTGGTCTACCGGGCGGGCTTCGCGCCCAGCCGTGACGCCGCGCGCCAGGTCGTCCGCCACGGCCACTTCCTGGTCAACGGCAAGAAGGTCGACATCCCGTCGTACCGCGTCACCGAGAACGACATCGTCGAGGTGCGCGCCGGCTCGGTCGAGCTCACACCGTTCGTGGTCGCCCGTGCCACGGCCGGCGAGCGCCCGGTCCCGGCCTGGCTCGAGGTCATCCCGAACCAGATGCGCATCCTCGTCCACGCCCTCCCGGCCCGGCAGGTCATCGACACGCCGGTCCAGGAGCAGCTGATCGTCGAGCTCTACTCCAAGTGATCCCAGTGTCCCGGGGCCGCGTCCGACACGGGCGGCCCCGGGACACCGCCATTCCCTCGTCGCGGCGTCATATGGCGGACGCCGCCGGAAGGAAACCTCGTGCTCATCGCCCAGCGGCCCACCCTCGCTGAGGAGCCGATCTCCGACTACCGCTCGCGGTTCGTCATCGAGCCGCTCGAGCCGGGCTTCGGCTACACCCTCGGCAACTCCCTCCGCCGCACCCTGCTCTCCTCGATCCCGGGTGCCTCGGTCACCAGCCTCCGCATCGAGGGCGTCCTCCACGAGTTCACGACCGTTCCCGGCGTGAAGGAGGACGTCACCGAGATCATCCTCAACATCAAGAACCTCGTCGTGAGCAGCGAGCACGACGAGCCGGTCGTCATGTACCTGCGCAAGCAGGGCCCGGGCGCCGTCACCGCCGCGGACATCGCGCCGCCGGCGGGCGTCGAGGTGCACAACCCCGACCTGCACATCGCCACGGTCAACGAGAAGGGCAAGCTCGAGATCGAGCTGACCGTCGAGCGCGGTCGTGGCTACGTCTCGGCCGTGCAGAACAAGCAGCCCGGCCAGGAGATCGGCCGCATCCCGGTCGACTCGATCTACTCGCCGGTGCTCAAGGTGACGTACAAGGTCGAGGCGACCCGCGTCGAGCAGCGCACCGACTTCGACCGGCTCGTGGTCGACGTCGAGACCAAGCCCTCGATCCTGCCCCGCGACGCGATGGCCAGCGCGGGCAAGACCCTCGTCGAGCTCTTCGGCCTGGCCCGCGAGCTCAACGTCGAGGCCGAGGGCATCGACATGGGCCCGTCCCCGCAGGACCAGGCGTTCGCCGAGAACCTCGGCATGCCGATCGAGGAGCTCGAGCTCACGGTCCGGTCCTACAACTGCCTCAAGCGCGAGGGCATCCACACCGTCGGCGAGCTGATGAGCCGCAGCGAGGCCGACCTGCTCGACATCCGCAACTTCGGCGCGAAGTCCATCGACGAGGTCAAGGCCAAGCTGGCGACGATGGGCCTCTCGCTCAAGGACAGCCCGCCCGGGTTCGACCCGAGCGCCGCCGTCGAGGGCTTCGGCACCGACGACGACGCGGCCTTCGCGGAGGACGAGCAGTACTGAGCCTCTAGGCTCAGCACCGTTCGGCCTTCCGGCCATCTGCACCCCGCTCTTCGCGGTTGACAGCGACTCCGTGACCCGAGACTGACAAGGAAAAGCCACTCATGCCCACGCCCACCAAGGGCCCGCGCCTCGGCGGCGGCCCCGCGCAGGAGAAGGCTCTCCTCGCCAACCTCGCCACCTCGCTGTTCGAGCACGGCCGGATCAAGACCACCGAGGCCAAGGCCAAGCGGCTGCGCCCGTACGCCGAGAAGCTCATCACCTTCGCCAAGAAGGGCGACATGGCGTCGCGGCGGCAGGTGCTCACCGTGATCCGCGACAAGAGCATCGTGCACACGCTCTTCACGGAGATCGGCCCGCGCTTCGCGAACCGCCCGGGTGGCTACACCCGCATCGTGAAGATCGGCCCGCGCTCGGGCGACAACGCCCCGATGGCGATCATCGAGCTCGTCGAGGCCCTCACCGTGCAGCAGACCGCTGTCGGCGAGGCCGAGGCGGCCACGGCGCGCGCCGCGCGCGGCAACGTCTCCACGGGTGAGGCGGCCGCCGCTGCGGGTACCTCTGCTGCGACCGATGCTGGCGAGCAGGTTCCCGCGGAGGAGCAGAGCGTGGTTGACGAGAGCACGACGGCGAGCGACGAGACCCCGGCGACGGACGTGTCCGCCCCCGAGGGCGACGACCAGGCGGCCGAGGAGGGCACCTCCGCGCAGACGGCGGGTGCCACCGAGGAGTCGCAGGCCGAGGGAGACCCGGACAACGACCCGAACAAGGCGTGACCGAGCAGCACCCGCACGACGACGAGCCCGTCGCCCCCCTTGCCGGGGGCGGCGGGCTCGCCGCTTCTGCGGCCCCCGCCCCGCCGGTGCGCGTCCGTCTCGACCTGGGCTACGACGGGACGGCGTACGCCGGGTGGGCCCGGCAGCCCGGGCAGCGCACGGTTCAGGGGACGCTGGAGGAGGCGCTCGGGCTGGTCTGGCGGGAGCCGGTGCAGCTGACGGTCGCCGGGCGTACCGACGCCGGGGTGCATGCCCGCGGGCAGGTGTGCCACGTCGACGCCCCGGCCGAGGCGTGGGCGCGCACCGGGGCCACGCTCGTCCGGCGGCTGGCCCGGATGCTGCCGGACGACATCCGCGTCCGGCGGGCCGCTCCTGCCCCGCCCGGGTTCGACGCCCGCTTCTCCGCGGTGTCGCGGCGCTACGCCTACCGGGTGCGCGACGACGACAGCACCGCCGACCCGCTGGAGCGGGGCTGGGTGCTGCGCCACCCCCGCCCGCTCGACCTGCCCGCGCTCCAGCTGGCGTCCCGGCTGCTGCTCGGCGAGCACGACTTCGCGGCGTACTGCAAGCCCCGCGAGGGCGCCACGACCGTGCGGGAGCTGCTGAGCCTGGAGTGGGAGCGGGACGCCACCGGGCGCGCGGTGGCGACGCTCGTGGCGGACGCCTTCTGCCACTCGATGGTGCGGGCGCTGATGGGTGGGCTGCTCGCGGTCGGGGACGGCCGTCGTGACGTCGAGTGGCCGCGGCGGGTGCTCGACGCCGGCCTGCGCGACCCCGGGGTTGCGGTCGCGCCCGCCCACGGGCTGGTGCTCGAGGAGGTGCGCTATCCCGCGGACGACCAGCTGGCGGCCCGGGCGACGACGGCACGAGCGGTCCGGGTGCTCGGCGCGACGGCCGGGGCCGCCGAGTAGCGTGCCCTGCGTGCCAGCCGTGAAGACGCTGCGGGCGCTGGCCCTCGCCGCGGCCGCCCTGCTCCCCGCCGCCGCGGTGCCGGGACCGGCGTCCGCGGTCGAGCCGGACCGGGAGTGCGCGACCACCCCGGACGAGGAGACCGCCGAGCCCTGGCAGCTGCGCCGGCTCCAGCCGGGCCGGGCCTGGCACCTGAGCCAGGGCGGCGGCGTGACGGTGGGGGTGGTGGACAGCGGCGTGGACGCGTCCTCGGCGCACCTGCGCGGGGCCGTCGTCCGGGGGCCGGACCTGTTGGGCGCACCGGGCGGACCGTCGACGCAGGACTGCAGCGGCCACGGGACGCAGGTGGCGAGCCTGATCGCCGGCCGCGTGCTGCCCGGCACGCCCTTCGCGGGGATCGCGCCCGCGGCCCGCGTCCTGAGCATCCGGCAGACCGAGGACGTCGACGGCCGCCGTCGCGGGGACACCGCGGGCCTGGCCCGCGCGATCCGGGCCGCGGCCGACGCTGGCGCCCGCGTCGTCAACGTCTCCGCCACCTCCGACACGGGCACGCCTGCGCTGCGTGCGGCCGTCCGCTACGCCACCGCCCGCGACGTGCTGGTCGTCGCGGCCGCCGGCAACGACGAGCCGCAGGCCCGGCAGCGCACGGACGCGACGTACTACCCGGCGGCGTACCCCGAGGTGCTGGCGGTGGCCTCGACCGGGCCGGACGACGCGCGGGCGGACACCTCGCACGCGGCCGGCTACGTCGACATCGGCGCTCCCGGAGCCGACGTGGTGACGGCCGGGCCGAACGGGCCCGGGCGTTACGCGGTCGCGACCGGCACGAGCTTCGCGGCGCCGCTCGTGGCCGGAGCTGCGGCGCTGGTGCGGGCGTACCGGCCGGGGCTGACGGCCGCGCAGGTGAAGGCCCGGATCGAGGCGACCGCCACGCCCCCCGCCCTCGGCGCCCGGGCCGGGATCGGGGCCGGGGTGCTCGACGTGTACGCCGCCGTGGCCGCCACGCTGCCCGGCGAGCGCGCGGCCGCCTCCCGGGAGCCGGCCGGGGCCCGGGCCCCCGCCGTGGTGGCGGGGCCGGTGCTCGCGCCGGAGCCCGCCCCCCGCGCGCGCCCGGGCCGGGCCGTCGCGGCCGCGCTGGCGGCAGGCGGGCTGGCCGCGGCCCTGCTCGCGCTCGGACTGGTCGCCGCGGCCCGTCGCGGCCGGGCGCGCGCCTGGCGTCCGGGACGCCTCGACGACGCTCCGGCAGCCGTCCGCGCCGACTCCTCGGCCGCGGCGGTGGAGGCGCTGCGCGGGGTCAGCCCGGCCGGCCGGCCTCCTGACGGCTGAGCGCGGGGCCCTCGGGAAGCAGGGCGAGGAACGCAGGGGGCACGCGCAGCGGGGCGGTGGAGCCGTATCCCAGCGCCGCGGCGGCGTCGTTGTCGGCGACCGCGAAGCGGCGGCCCGCGTCGGTCACCACGTAGCGGGTCGTGCCGACGCCCGGGGCCGGCTCGGACTGCGCGTAGGCCACGCCGCCCGGTGGCAGCGCGACGAGGTCCGCCGTCGCCGGACGAGGCGCGGCGGGGCGGGCGGGCGCCCCTGCTGCGGGCGTGGCGGCCGGGGCCGGGACGGTCGGCACCGTCCCGCCGGGCAGCGCGGCCGCGACCGCGACCTGGGGCTGCCCGCTCGCGCCGGCGGCCGGCGCGACCGCCACGCAGAGCACGCGCCGCTGGGGGTCGACGTCCGCGGGACGCAGCCGCGTCGCGGGCAGCCGCTCCAGCTGAGGCGGGGCGGTGGCCCGTGGCGCGGCCGTCAGCGCCTCGGGCGCCACGTCCACGGGGGCCGGCGTGGAGCCGGGGTACGCGGCGGCGACGTCGGGGTCGGCGAGGACGAGGTCGGCGGCGAGCGGGGTGAGCGGCGCGACGCCGTCGGCGAGCACCAGCGCGTACTGGTCGCCGGCGGCTCCGCGTGCCCGCAGCACCGTGCCGACCCGGGTGGCGGCGCCCCCGACCTGCGGCCCGGCGCTGCCGCGGCCGCTGACGGCGGGGAAGGCGAGGTCCGGGCCCTGGGGCAGGGTGTTGAGCCAGGCCTCGCCCACGGGGCGGGCGGGCGCGTCGCCGACGCCGAGCGGCACCGCCGCCCGCGGGTCGGGCAGCTGCAGGCGCACGCCCCGCCAGACCAGCCATTGCGGGGCGCCCTCCCCGGCGGTGACCAGCAGCGCCTCGTCGGGCGCGAGCGGCGTCGCCGGGACGCGGACGCCGACGTAGAGCGCGTCCTGCCGCGCCCCGGCCAGCGTCGGCAGGGCACCGGGGGCCGGTGCCACCGGCGCCGAGCACGCGGTCCACGGGCCGGCGACGAGGTCGTCGGGGCCCGGCAGCGCGTCCGGCGCGCCGGGGATGCCGAGGGCCGTGGGAGTCCGCGGCACGCCCTCCAGCGATTCGGCGGAGACCCGTGACACCCGGCCCTCGCCGCCGACGGCGAGCCGGGCGGACGCGTAGTTGAGCATCGGGTGCAGCCGGCCGTCGAACCACGCGTAGCGAGCGCCGGTGTCGCGCTCGATGACGACGCCGTCGGCCTCCCGCCACGTGGTCGCCGAGCCGGGGCGGACCAGCCCGAAGACCCCGAACCCGGCCAGGACGACCACGGACAGCATCGCCCCGGCGAACGTGGCCCGGGTGATGCGCGCGACCGGGGGACCGAAGCCGTCCGCGTCGCCGCCCACCAGTGCGTCGGTCGTGCGCCGGGCGAGGAACTGGTACGCGTGCAGCTGGTCCCTGCGCGAGCGCATCGAGCGGGTCCCTCCTGCAGGTGTCCTCCGGCCGGGAGTGGCCGGGCCGCCAGCCTAAGGACGCGGCGGGGCAGCCCGGGCAGGCACCGCCCTCACGCCTGCCGCCTAGCATGGCGACCCCCATCGTCCGACCGGTGCCCCGCGCCGGCCTGCTCGCACCGGAGGGCCGTTGTCGACGTCGCTCGCAGGCCGCGGACGCCGGAGCCGCGCTTCGGGCGGGCGCGGCGCCACGCTCCCGCCGGGCCCCGGCGGCAACGGCCGCGTCGGCACCGCGGTCGCGGCCGGGCGGCCGCTCGCCACGCGGGTCGTCGTCTGCGAGGCCGCTGTCGCGCTCGCCGTCCTCGCCGCGGCCCGGTCGGCGCTCGCCCTGGCGGTCGCCGCGCCGGTCGCGCTGCTGCTCGTCGTCCTCACGCTGGGCCGGCGCCGCGGCCGCTGGCTCTCCGACCACCTGCGCGTGGCCGCCCGCTTCCGCCGGCGGGCCACCGGCAGGGCTGCGGTCACCGCCCGGGAGCCCCGGCTCGCGCCGCTCGGCACGCTGCTGCCGGGCGTACGCGTCGAGGAGGCCCGCGACCGCTCCGGCGAGCGGGTGGGCCTCGCGGTCGACCCGGGCGGCTGGGCCGCGGTGCTCTCGCTCGAGCCGGCCGGCCCGGTGGTGGCCGGGCAGCCGGGGCCGGTCACCGTGGAGGACCTCGCCGCGGTCTTCGAGGACCCCGAGCAGCGGGTGGCCTCCGTGCAGGCGCTGACCCTGTCGGTGCCCGCCCCTTCCGCGCGGCTGCCCGTCGCCGACGACCCCACCGCCTTCTCCTACGCCGAGCTGCTCGGCACGGTGGCGTCCGACGACCACCCCCGGCCGCCGGCCCACCGCTCCTCGTGGGTGGCGCTCCGGCTGGACCCCGCCGGCTGCCCGGACGCCGTCGCCCGCCGGGGCGGCGGCCCGGAGGGCGCCCGGCGCGCCCTGCTCGGGGTCGCGGCGCGGCTCGCCGCGGCGCTGGACACGCCCGCCGCCCCCGCCCGCGTGCTCGACGCGCCGGGCCTGCTCGAGGCGGTGCTCGAGGCGGGGGGCGCCACGGAGGCGGCGTCCGCCTCGGCCACCGCCTCGGGCGCCGAGCACTGGGACCGTTGGGAGCGGGCCGGCGCGGCGCACACCAGCTGGGCCGTCCGCCGCTGGCGGGCGGGTGGCGCGGGCCTCGACGCGGTGACGGCCCCGCACGCCTCGACCCTCTGCACGTCCCTGCTGCTCGGCCGGGACGCCCGCGGGGCCGTGACGGCGCAGGCGCTCGTCCGCGTCACCGCCCCGCCCGGCCACCTCGACGCCGCACGGGCCGAGGTCGAGCAGAGTGCCCGGGCGGCGGGGCTCGGGCTGCTGCGGCTCGACGGCGAGCAGGCCGCCGGGGTCGTGGCGTCGCTGCCGCTGGCCGGGCTGGGGCAGCGATGACCGGCAGGGCGGGCCGGCCCGCGCTACCGCTGCCCCCGGACCCTGGGGGCGTCCCGGCGCTGAGCACCGCTCCTGCGGGGCTGGTGCTGGGCCGCTCGGACGCGGGCGAGGCCGTCGCGCTGCGGCTGTTCGGGCGGAGCAGCACGCGGGTGGTCGTGGGCTCGCTCGAGCTCGCCCGGGTGCTCGCCTTCCGCGCGCTGGGGCTCGGGGCGACGGTGTCCGTGGGCACGACCCGCCCGACCGCATGGCGCTCGGTGTCCCGGGTCGCGGGGGAGTCGGCACGCCGGGTGAGCGTGGTCCAGGGGCCGGTACGCCCGGGGACCGGCGCGAGCATGCACTTCCCGCTGCTCGTGGTGCGCGACGGCGTGGCCGAGGCCCGGCGTACCGGCCGGGAGGCGCCCGCGGCCGAGGGGCCGGTCACGGGGCCGTGGCGCGCGCTGCTCACCGTGCTGCGCGACCTCGACCCGTCGCTGCAGCGCAGTCTCGCGGCCGCCGACGTCGCGCTCGTCGGGGCGCTCGCCCCGGAGCAGGCGACCGCGGTCTGCCGGGCCCTGGAGGTGGACCCGTGGACCGCCCCGACCCTCGTCGGGCTGCCCGCGCAGGCGCTGGTGCTGCTGCCGCGGGGCGGCGCGCCGGTGGCGGTGACGCTCGCGCCGACGAGCCTGGAGCATCGGCTGGCCGAGCCCGCCGGCTGAGCGACCGGGCAGGGCGGGCGGGCGGGCAGCCGGTCGCGAAACGCCGGATTGCCGTGCGTGCCGGACGCGGGAAAGGCACACTCTGCGTTCTGGATTCCTACGTCCTCAACGGGGATGCGACGTGGAGCGCCTGGGCAGGGAGGACGGCCGGCCGCCGTCGGTCGCGCGCGAGCTCGAGCAGCTGAGCGGCGCGGTGTCGGGCGAGCTGCGCGAGCTGGCCGGCCTCGCGGCCGGCGTGTGCGACGCGCCGATCGCAGTGGTCAGCCTGCTGGTCGACGACCGCGTGACCTTCCCTGCCGCCCACGGGCTGCGCCTCGCCGACGCGTGTGTCGGCGACACCCTGTGCGAGGTGGTCGTGGGGACCGGCGAGCGGCTCGAGATCGAGGACGCCGCGGCCGACCAGCGCTTCGCCGAGCTGCCCCCCGTGGCCGGGCGGCCCGGCGTCCGCTACTACGCGGGGGTCCCGCTGCGCGGCCCCGACGGCCGGCCGGTCGGGGCGCTGGCGGTGCAGGACCTGCGGGCGCGCCGCCGGCTGACCGACGGCCAGTGGGCGCAGCTGGAGGCGCTGGGGCGGCAGGCGATGGCGCTGCTGCGGCTGACCGGCCAGTCGGCGCAGGGCATCGAGCGCTCGACCGAGCTGGCCCACGCCCGCGGGCTGCTGGACGCGCTGCTCGCCCACACGGCGGCGCTGGTGGCGGTCAAGGACCTGCAGGGGCGCTACCTGCTGGTCAACCGGGAGGTGGCCCGGCGTACCGGGCTCACGCAGGAGCAGATCCTCGGCCGGCGCGCCACCGAGCTCGGGCCGTACGCCGAGGAGTGGATGGCGCGTGACCAGGAGGTCGCGCGGACCGGGCAGGCCGTGCACCTGCTCGAGACCGTCCGCCGCCAGGACAGCCGGCCCGCCGTCTACGCGACGACGAAGTTCCCGCTGCGGGACGAGGACGGCGAGGTGTACGCGGTCGGGGCCATCCGGGTCGAGGTGGACGACCCAGAGGGCGCGCGCGCCCGGCTCTACGAGTCCGAGCAGCGGTACCGGGCGCTGTTCGAGCAGGCTGCCGTGGGGCAGGCCGAGGTGAGCCTGGACGGACGGCTGCTGACCACGAACCACTGCCTCGAGCAGATGCTCGGGTACGGGCCGGGCGAGCTGATCGGCCGACAGATCGTCGACCTGGTGGCCCCGGCCGACAGGGCGCGGCTGCTGGCCGACATGGGCGGGTGGGGCACTCCGGGCTACCGGCGCCAGCTCACGCCGCGCCGCTACCGGCGCAAGGACGGCAGCCTGCATCCGGTCCTGATCTCCGCGACCGTGGTCCACGACGCGATGGGCCGGCCGCGCGCGGTGCTGGCGACCGTGCTCGACGAGCACGAGCGCGAGGAGGCGGCCCGCCGCCTGCAGGCCAGCGAGCAGCGCCAGCGCAGCCTGCTCCAGGGCATCCCGGACGCTGTGGTGGTGGTCGACGGCAGGGGCGAGGTCCGCGAGGTGAACACCCGCACCGAGCTGCTGTTCGGCTATCCGGCGGCGGACCTCGTCGGCCGGCCGGTCGAGCTGCTCGTCCCCGGCGCGGACGCTCTCGGGCTGGCCGGGGCGCAGGGCAACGGGGCGGACGGACCCGTGACGAGCGCGCCGCGGGACGCCGTCGCGCGGCGCAGCGACGGCTCGGCCCTCCCGGTCGAGGTCAGCCTCGCCGCCGTGGTGCTGGACGACGGGCCGGCCGTGATCGCAACGATCCGCGACGTGACCGAGAACCGCGCACTGCAGCGCCAGCTGCACGCGAGCGAGGAGCAGTTCCGGCAGGCGTTCGCGGACGCCCCCACCGGGATGGTGCTGACCGGGCTGGAGGAGCACAACCGCGGCCGGATCATCCACGTCAACCGGACGGTCTGCACGCTGCTGGGGCGCTCCGCCGAGGAGCTGATCGGCTGCGACTCCTCCGCGGTGCTGCACCCGGACGACGTGCCGGCGAGCGAGGTCGTCGTGCAGGACCTCGCCCGGGGGCTCACCGCCGAGTGGAACGCCGAGCGCCGGCTGTGCCACAGCTCGGGCGCGGCCGTGTGGGCCAGGCTGAGCACGTCCGTCGTCCACGCCCTCGACGCGCGGCCGCTGTACGCCATCACCCAGGTCGAGGACGTCACCGCCCGCCGCGCCGCCGAGCAGCGGCTGGCGTACCAGGCGATGCACGACGCGCTCACCGGCCTGCCCAACCGGCTGCTCCTCCTCGACCACCTGCAGAGCGCGCTCGCCCGGTCCGCCCGGCACGGCGGGCACGTCGCGGTGCTCTACCTGGACCTGGACAACTTCAAGGACGTGAACGACGCGCTCGGCCACGCGGCCGGCGACGAGCTGCTCGTCGAGTTCTCCCGCAGGCTGACCGCCTGCCTGCGCGACTCCGACACCGCGGCGCGCCTCGGCGGCGACGAGTTCGTGGTGGTCTGCGAGGACCTGGCCGGGCCGGAGGAGGCCAGCGGCATCGCCTCGCGCGTCGAGGAGGCGCTCGACGTCGACGTGCCGGTCCGCGACCACCCGGTCCGGGTGACCGCGAGCATCGGGATCGCCGTGAGCAGCGGCCACGAAACCGGGGCGGACCTGCTGCGGGAGGCGGACACCGCGATGTACCGCGCCAAGCGCGCCGGGCGCGGCACGTTCGCCCTCGCGGACCCGGAGCACCAGGCCCGGGCGCTCCGGCAGGTGCGGCTGGCCGCGGACCTGCGGCGCGCGCTCGAGGCCGACGACGAGCTCGTCCTGCACTACCAGCCGACGTTCGACGCGGGGACCGGCGCGGTCGTCGCGCTCGAGGCGCTGATCCGCTGGCAGCACCCCGAGCACGGGCTGCTGCTGCCCGGCGCCTTCCTCGACGTCGCCGAGGACCGCGAGCTGATGGTCCCACTCGGCGCCTGGGTGCTGCGCGCGGCCTGCGTGCAGGGCGCGGCGTGGCACCGGCGGCTGGGGGCGGCGGCCCCGGAGGTCTGGGTGAACGTGTCGAGCCGCCAGCTCGGGGCTGCCGACCTGACCGGGTGCGTGGCCGACGTCCTGGGCAGCAGCGGCCTTCCCGCGGGCAAGCTCTGCCTGGAGATCACCGAGCGCCAGGTCGTCGAGATCGACGAGGTGGTGCGGCGCGACCTGGACGGGCTCGTGGCGCTGGGCTGCCGGCTCGCCCTCGACGACTTCGGGACCGGCCACAACGACATGTCGCACCTGCGCGCGCTGCCGTTCGACACCTTGAAGATCGACCGCGTCTACGTCACCGGGCTGGGCACGGACCGCACCGACACCGCGATCACGACGAGCATGGTGACGCTGGCGAAGGCGCTCGGGCTGACGGTCGTGGCCGAGGGCGTCGAGCGCGACGAGCAGGCCGACCAGCTGCGCCGGCTCGGCTGCGACCTGCTGCAGGGCTTCCTGCTGCACCGGCCGGCGCCGGCACCGCAGGTCGACCGCGTCCTCGCACTCGACCCGGGGCGCCGGCCGGCAGCCCGATGAGCGGCCGCCCCGGTCAGCCGCCCAGCCCCCGGACGTAGCCGTACGAGCCCGTGACGGCGAGCAGTACCGGCAGCACCGCCACGAGGGCGGCGAGCTCGAGCAGGTCCAGCGCCCGCCACCAGTACGGCGAAGGCTCCAGCCCGCGGGTGGCCAGCGTCGCCCACAGCGCGACGAGCCCGGCGACGAAGAGCGTGGCGGCGCCGGCCGCGACCCGGGTGGCCGGCGCCGCGTCGGCCACGAGCCGGGCGACGAGGACGGCGGCCGGGACGGCCCCGGCGAGCAGCAGCGCGCCGCGCTCCAGCGTCCCGGCGTGCGTCCGCGACCGGAGCACGGCGGCGACCGCGACGATCCCGCCCAGCCAGCGGGCCGCGACGCTGTCCTCGATCGCGAGGAGCACCCCCGAAGCTGCGAGGAGCACGCCGAGCGCCACGACGAGAGCCGCGAGGAACCGCGACGCGGCCGCCGCGCGGTGGACCGTGTCGACGCCGGCCAGCGCGTCGTCGTCGCGGGCCGCGCCCGTGAGGTCGGCCGGCAGCCGGGGCAGCGGCAGCCGGGCCAGCCGGAGGGCCAGCGCCGGCAGGACCGGTTGCAGGGCGAGCGCCAGGGCGGCGGTCACGGCCGCGGCACTGGCGGTCGAGGCGTCCAGGGCGACGGTGCCGAGCGCGGCGGCCGCGCCCCCCGCGGCGAGCACGGCGACGGCGGCGAAGGCCGGCCCGAAGTCGCCGACGGCGAGCGCCCCGAGGGCCGCCGAGAAGGCGACGGAGCCGCCGGCGCAGGCCAGCGCAGCCCGCCCGTCGCCCGGGGCCCCCGCGGTGACCGCCGCGGCCACGCCGGCGGCAGCGGCGGCCACCGCTCCCGAGCCGGCGGCCGCGCCCCCGGCCGCGGCGTCGCCGAAGGCGCGCGACAGCACCGCTGCCACGAGGACGAGCACCAGGGCCGCGCCGCCGGCGGCCGCGGTGGCCGTCGCGGTCACGGCCGTCGAGGCAGCCCCGTCCGTGGCGGCGTAAGACGCGACGAAGGCGGCGCCGGCCAGCAGCGCGACCGCCGCGAGCAGCCCGGCGAGCCGACTGGCCCGCGGGCCCCAGCGGCGCAGCGGGTCGCCGGCGGCCGAGGCGACCGCGTCGACCACGTCGTCGAAGACCGGCGCCGGCTGCTGCTGGGCGCGGGGGGACAGGTAGAGCAGCTCGCCGTCGCGCAGCGCCAGGGCCTCGAACGTCCGCCCGGGGTCGAGCGGGGGCTCGGCGAAGCGGGCGAGCGACCAGTCGCCGCCCGGGCGGGCGTCGCCGGCCAGGTCCTCGCCGGTCACGCGCAGCAGGGCGGGCAGCAGCTCGGCCAGGGTCGCGGCATGGGGCAGCGCGAGGTCCACCCGGGTGTGCGGGGCCACCACGGTGACCCGGGCCATGCCCGCACGGCTCCTCGGGGGCACCGGACCTCCGCTCGCTCGACGTGGCGGGCCCGCGGCCCGCCTCGGTTGCTCGACGGAGGCTACCGGCGCGCGCGGACGCCCCCGCGGTGGTGCAGGATGCCGCAGACGCCCGCCACCCCGGGAGGCCCCCCTGACGACGTACGTCTTCCGCCGCCCGCCGCGTGCCGACGCCCCCGAGCTGCCTGCCGGCGACGTGCCGCTGGCCGCGCCCCCGCAGGTCTCGACCGTGCGGCAGGGCCTCGGCCAGCTGATGCTCGTCCTGCCGATGGTGGCCGGCGCGGGCGCGATGGCGTTCATGTACGCCGGCCGGGGCGGAGGCGCGCTGACCTACATCGTCGGCGCCATGTTCGGCATCTCCATGCTCGGCATGGTGGCGGTGACGATCGGGCGGCCGCAGGCGGGCAAGCGCGCCGAGCTCGACGCGGAGCGCCGCGACTACCTGCGCTACCTGGCGCAGGTCCGCCGCAGGGCGCGCGAGACCGCGCAGCGGCAGCGGACGGCGCTCGGCTGGCGCCATCCCGAGCCCGCCGCGCTGTGGGCGGTGGCGGGCGGCACCCGGCTGTGGGAGCGGCGCCCCGGCGACGAGGACTTCGCGGTCGCACGCATCGGCACCGGCACCCAGCGGCTTGCGACGCCGCTCGTGCCGGCCGAGACCGCGCCGTACGAGGACCTCGAGCCGCTGTCGGCCAGCGCGCTGCGCCGGTTCGTGCGCGCCCACTCCACCGTGCCCGACCTGCCGCTGTCACTGTCGCTGCGCGCCTTCGCCCGGGTCGACCTCCTCGGGGACCGGTCGGCCACCGCGCCGCTGGCCCGCGCGCTCGTCGCCCAGCTGCTCACCTTCCACACGCCGGAGGACCTCCAGCTGTGGGTCTGCGCCTCCCCGGAGCGGCGCGGCGACTGGGACTGGGTCAAGTGGGCGCCGCACGCGCAGTCGCCGACCGCCTCGGACGCGGCCGGCCCCGTCCGGCTCGTCTCCGACCGGCTCGAGGAGCTCGAGGCGCTGTCCGGGGGCCTGCTCGCCGAGCGCCCCCGGTTCGTCCCCGACACGCCGCTGCCGGCCGACTCCCCGCACGTCGTCGTCGTGCTCGACGGCGGGATCGCGGGCGCGGAGGCCCAGACCCTGTCCGAGGACGGGGTGCTGGGGGTCACCGTCGTCGACCTGCGCCCGCTGGCCGACCTCGCCGCCGCGGCCCGCGCCGTCGACGCGGACCGGTCGCGGATCCGCCTGGTGGTGGGCGAGCCGGAGCCGGCGCGGGAGGCACCGCGGGCGGCCCGCGACGGCGTACGTCCCACCCGGCGCCGGCGTGCCGCGCGCCCCGGGCCGGACCGCGAGCGGGTGCCGCTCGGCGTGCTCGCGGCAGGTGGCGGCGTCGAGCCGCTCGGCCGGGCCGATGCGCTCTCGCCGGCGCAGGCCGTCGCGCTGGCCCGCGTCCTCGCGCCCGTCCGGCTGGCGACGGGGACCGAGGAGGAGCCGCTCGCCTCGGACCTGGGCCTGACCGAGCTGCTCGGCATCGGCGACCCGGAGCAGGTCGACACGACGCGCACCTGGCGGGCGCGCGCCCAGCGCGAGCGGCTGCGGGTGCCGCTCGGGGTGGACGAGGCCCGGCTGCCGGTCGACCTGGACCTCAAGGAGTCCGCGCTCGAGGGGATGGGGCCGCACGGCCTGGTCATCGGGGCGACCGGCTCGGGCAAGAGCGAGCTGCTGCGCACCCTCGTCCTCGGGCTGGCGGTGACGCACTCGTCGGAGACGCTGAACTTCGTGCTCGTCGACTTCAAGGGCGGCGCGACGTTCGCGGGGATGGCGGGCCTGCCGCACACGAGCGCGGTCATCACCAACCTCGCGGACGACCTGACGATGGTCGACCGCATGCGCGACGCGCTCCAGGGCGAGCTGGTCCGGCGCCAGGAGCTGCTGCGCGCGGCGGGCAACTTCGCCTCGGTCCGCGACTACGAGCGTGCGCGCGAGGCCGGGGCCCCGCTGACGCCGCTGCCGTCGCTGCTCGTGGTCTGCGACGAGTTCAGCGAGCTGCTGACCGCGAAGCCGGACTTCATCGACCTGTTCGTCGCGATCGGCCGGCTCGGCCGCAGCCTCGGCATCCACCTGATGCTCGCCTCGCAGCGGCTGGAGGAGGGCCGGCTGCGCGGGCTCGACAGCCACCTGAGCTACCGCATCGCGCTGCGCACGTTCTCCGCGGCCGAGAGCCGCGTCGTCCTCGGCGTCCCCGACGCGTACGAGCTGCCGCCCGTCCCCGGCTCCGGCTACCTCAAGGCGGACACCTCCACGCTCGTGCGGTTCAAGGCGGCGTACGTCTCCGGCCCGGTCCGCGCGCGCTCGGTACGCGCCTCGGTGGCCGGAGGCGAGGAGCGGACGGTCGTCCCGTGGACGCTGGAGCCGCAGGCGGTGGACGCCCGGCCGGCCGCGCCCGCGCAGGAGCCGGACCTCGCGCCCGAGCCGCCCGGTGAGACCGTGCTGGACGTCATCGTGGAGCGGCTGCGCGACGCCGGGCCACCCGCCCACCAGGTGTGGCTGCCGCCGCTGACCGACCCGGTGCCGCTCGACGAGCTGCTGCCGGCGCTCGAGCCGGACCCGGCGCGCGGCCTGTCGCCGGTCGAGTGGGAGGCGCCCGCCCTGCGGGTGCCGGTGGGCGTGGTCGACAAGCCGCTGGAGCAGCGGCGCGACCTGCTCGTCGCCGAGCTCGACGGGTCGGCGGGGCACGTCGCGGTCGTGGGCGGGCCGCAGAGCGGCAAGAGCACGCTGCTGCGCACGCTCGTCTCGAGCCTCGCGCTCACCCACACCCCGGAGCAGGTGCAGGTCTACGCGATCGACCTCGGCGGCGGCCAGCTCGGGGCGCTGCAGGGGCTGCCGCACGTCGGCGGCATCGCCCAGCGGCTGGACACCGAGCGGGTCCGCCGGACGCTCGCCGAGGTAGCCACCGTGCTCGCTGAGCGCGAGGCCCGCTTCGCCGAGCTGGGGATCGCGTCGGTCGCGGAGTTCCGGGCGCAGCGGGCGGCCGGGCGGCTGCGGGACGAGCGCTTCGGCGACGTGTTCCTCGTGATCGACGGCTGGGGCGCCTTCCGCCAGGACTACGAGGGAGCCGAGCAGCAGGTGACCGCGCTCGCGGCCCGCGGGCTCAGCTACGGCGTGCACGTCGTCGTCTCCTCCACCCGCTGGGCGGACATCCGCCCCGCCCTGCGCGACCTGCTCGGCACCCGCTTCGAGCTGCGCCTCGGAGACCCGGCCGAGTCCGAGGTGGACCGGCGTACCGCCCAGGGCGTGCCGCAGGGCGCACCCGGCCGCGGCCTGACCCGCGACGGGTTCGCCTTCCTCGCCGCGCTGCCGCGCACGGACGGGGCGGCCTCGGCGGACGGGCTGGCGCCCGCCGCGTCGGCCCTGGTCAAGGCCGTCGCGGACGCCTGGCCCGGCCCTCCGGCGCCGCCGGTCCGGCTGCTGCCGCGCATGCTGCGGGTGGACGAGCTGCCCGCAGCGCGCCCGGGCGCCTCCCGGCACGCGCTCCCGCTGGGCGTCCGCGAGTCCGACCTCAGCCTGGTCGCGCTCGACCCCGACGCCGACCCGCACTTCCTCTGCTTCGGGGACGTCGAGTCGGGCAAGACCGCGCTGCTGCGCACCCTGGTCGCAGGCATCACCTCGCGCTACACCCCGGACGAGGCGCGGCTCATCGTCGTCGACTACCGGCGCACGCTGCTCGACGTGGTCGAGGGCCCGCACCTGCTGTCGTACGCCACCTCCGGCACCGCGCTCGCCCCGATGGTGAGCGAGGTCATGGGCTCCATGCAGCGCCGGCTGCCCGGCCCCGACGTACGCCCCGAGCAGCTGCGCGCGCGGTCGTGGTGGAGCGGGCCGGAGCTCTTCCTCGTGGTCGACGACTACGACCTCGTGGTGACCCCGTCGGAGAACCCGCTGGCGCCGCTGGCCCCGCTCGTGCCGCAGGCGCGCGACATCGGCCTGCACGTGGTGCTCGCGCGGCGCAGCGGCGGCGCCGGACGCGCGCTCTTCGAGCCGGTGCTCCAACGGCTGCGCGAGACCGGGACGCCCGGCGTGGTGCTGTCGGGCAGCCGGGACGAGGGCGTCCTGCTCGGGGACGTGCGCCCGTCACCGCAGCCCCCGGGCCGGGGGACGCTCGTCGACCGGCGGGTCGGGCCGCAGCTCGTCCAGGTGGCGTGGCTCCCGCCGTCGACCTCGCACGCGTGACCGGTCCGGTCTCCGGGAAGGGAGGTCGGCATGGGCGGCTTCCGGGTGGTGGTCGAGGACCTCGGGCAGGCGGGCGCGGCGATGGCCGCGGCGGTCGACGCGCGCGCGGCGAGCGCCGGCTCCGGTGCCCCGGGTGACGTGGGCAACGACGAGCTGGCGGGGGCCCTGGCGACGTTCTCGTCGTCCTGGGCACGCGGGGCGCAGGCCCTGACCACGGACACCACGCGGATGGGCGACGGGCTGCGCGTGAACGCCCTGTCGTACGCGCAGGTGGACGCCGCCCTGTCCCGGATGTTCGGCTCGCTCGCCGGCCTGTTCGACTGATGCCAGACTTCACGGTCCCCGGCGACGTCGGTGCGCTACGCGCTCACGCCCGCCTTCTCGCGGACGCCGCCGGAGGCATGGACGAGTCGTCCGCCGCCGTCGGCAAGGTCTCGACCGGGGTGTGGGACGGCAAGGCCGCGGACGCCTTCGAGGACGTGCGGCGCAGGGCGGCCGGCGCGTGGAGCGACGCGGCCGCCGCCGTCCGCCGGGCGTCCGCCGCGGTCGCGGCCTACGCCGACGCCCTCGAGCGCGCGCAGCAGCAGGCGAGCCGTGCCCTGACGAGCTACAACGACGCCGTCCGCCGGACCAACGAGGCGGTGGCCGCCTACAACGCCGACGTCCAGGCGGGCACCGCGACCGGGCCCTTCCGCGACCCGGGCCAGGCCGACCGCGACCGCGCGACCGCCGAGCTGACGGGGGCCCGTCAGGCGGTGGACGAGGCGGGCGCCAATGCCGCCGCGACCGTGCGCGCCGCGGCGATCCTGGCGCCGCGCGGGCCCGTGGTCCCCGTCCCGACCTCGCCCTACGACGACCTCGCCACCGGCAGCGACGGCCGCACCCCCGGCGGCCCCGTGGCCGGGCTGCCGACCGACTCGGCCACGCTCGCCCAGCTGCTCGAGCTCGCCCGGTCGATGGGCATGCAGCCGACGCAGTACGCCGGGCTCCTCCGGCAGTACTGGACCGCCGTCGCCGCCGAGCGCGCCGGGATCGACCTCTCGGCGTGGGACCCGGCGGCCGGCGCCGGGGCGAACCGGGAGACGATCGAGGCCGTCTACCGCTACTACGGCCAGCTCTTCCTGGACCACCCCGAGCTGCAGTGGGCCGGCATGGCCAACCTCATCGGCCCCTCGTTCGCCGGCGGCTTCCTGGACCTGGACCTGTTCAAGGACATCGCCCGCGGCGTCGCCGACGGGCTGGACCGGGTCCCGGGCGGCGGCCCGCTCCTGCCGCCGGCCCTCGCCGGGATGTCGGACCTGGCCGATCTCGGCGGCGCTGAGCTTGCGTACTACGAGCGCATGCTGCTCGGGATGCAGAAGGAGATCTTCTTCGACCAGGGGATGATGCACGAGGCCTACCTCGGGGGCGGCAACGCCGCGCTCGACGAGCTGCTGGCTGCCGGCGTCCTCGACACCGGGGCGCGCGAAGCGTGGGCCGCGATCGACCAGGGGCACCGCACCGGGGACGACGCCATGCTGGCCGCCGGCAACCAGGCCCTGCTGCGCCGCGAGCAGATGCAGATCATCCCCAACGAGTACGACGAGATGCGCGACCACTTCCCCAGCGGCGAGGCGTTCACGTACCTCCTGACCGCGGTCGGAGCGCCCTCCATCCCCGGCGCGCAGACCCCCGGGCAGTACTCCCCGCTGACGTTCAGCGGGGAGATCCCGGTCGTCACCCTGCCGCTGGTCGACGCGGACGTGGAGGTGACGGTCGAGACGCCGCTGCCGGACTTCAACATCGCCGACCGCAACGCCCGGTGGGACATGATCATCAACGACACCCTGCCGGCGTACCAGCAGGTGCTCGAGGACCCCGACCGGGCCGCAGACCTGGTCGGCTCGGACGTGACCGCGCGGATCGAGGCGCAGCGGATCGCCAACCAGTACGACGACATCCTGCGTCGGCTGCTCGACGACTGGCACATCAACGTCGACGGCGACCTGGACCTCGGGCCGTGAGGCGCTCCAGGGACAGGCGCTCCGCCCGCGCGGGGGCGGCGCTCGGGCTGGCGGTCTCCGCGACGGTGCTTCTGGGAGGGTGCAGCGTGACCATCGGTGAGGACAACGGCGACAGGGCGCAGCCCGCGACGGCGACCGCTTCGCCGCTCGTCAGCGACGGGCAGGCGACCCTGGACCTGCGGACGCGGCCCACCCGGGAGTCGCTGGGCATGCTCCCGGGGGAGAACGGCCACTTCGAAGACCGCCCGGAGGGCTCGGACGGCATCCGCACCACGGTGCTGCTGCCCGGCGGGCAGTCCGTGGAGCTGCTGGCCTTCAGCCTGGGCAGCGAGTCCCTCGGCAGCCCGCTGAGCCCGCCGCCGGACTCGAAGACCGCCCCGCCCTCCTCCACGGTCGTGAACGTGAACTACCCGTCGGTGAGCGCGGCCGCCGAGCAGCTCTACGCCTACCGCGAGGCGCTCGGGCTCGACGAGACGGGCCTGGCGAGCGTCGCGGGGCCGGACCCGGGCGGCGGGGGCGCAGCGGGCGGCGGCTCGGGGTTCGGGGTCATCCAGGGGCTCCGCGAGGGCTTCCTGCACATCGAGGTCGAGCTGCGCCCCGGGACGGAGTCCAACCCCGTCACCGCCAACTACCTCTTCCGCTACTCCGACCAGGCGAGCTGACGACGCACCGTCCCGGCGGCACGCCGTGCGGTCTCGACCGCCGCGGCCGGGCCTCCGGGCGTCCGCGCCTCGATGCGCAGCGTCACGGTAGCGAGGCGTTGCGTGGGTTCCCAACGGGTGATCTGCCCGCTCTTCACCGGAAGGAGGTTTCGGCTGCCCTGTCGGGGTGGGTACGCAAGGCCCCGTCAACATCGGAGCTGCCGCGCGAGCGGCCGAGACGAGCGAGGTGACGCCGTGGCCGATTCCTACGGCACCCAGCTAGACACCATGCAGGAGGCGTCGCGCCACGTGGCCGACGTCAACCAGCAGATCCAGGGCCAGCTGTCGAGCCTGATGTCACGGCTCGAGCCGCTGTCGGCGGCGTGGAAGGGCAGCTCGGCGGTCAGCTTCCAGGCACTGCACCAGCGCTGGAACGAGAACGCCGCCAAGCTCAACGACGCGCTCTCGGACATCAGCCAGGCGATCGCGGTGTCGGGCACCACCTACCAGCGGTCCGACGAGTCGCAGCAGCAGTCGTTCTCGAGCATCACCAGCGTGCTGGGCTAGGGGGAGCAGATGTCGGAGATCCTGGTCACCTTCTCGGCCATCTCGCAGGGGCAGGCGGACGTCGCCTCGACGGCGAGCAACCTCAACGGCCAGCTGGCCGACCTCAAGTCCTACCTCGCCCCGATGGTGTCCACGTGGACCGGCGCGGCGGCGGAGAACTACAACGCCAAGCAGCGCCAGTGGGACGAGGCCGCCGCCGAGCTCAACTCGATCCTGGAGCAGATCGGCCGGGCGCTCGGCGCCGCCGGCGACGACTTCCAGGCGGCGGAGAACAGCAACGCGAGCATCTGGGCCTGAGCTGCCTGCTCCCCGGCCCGTCGCGCGGGCCGGGGAGGCAGCAGTCCACTTCGGCGTTGCGCAATTCAGCAAGTGAGTTTCGGAGGTGGCCAGTGGCGGTCGACGGCGGAGGCGGTAGCGCAGGCGCCATCGTGCGGGTTCAGGTCGAGTCTCTGCAGGACTACGCGTCCGAGCTCGAGACCGAGATCGCCGCGCTGGAGCGCGCACCCCAACGGCTGAACGGGAATGCCGCTTTCGGCGGCGGGTTCGGTGAGGCGATCGGCCTGCGCGACAGGCACGACCTGGTGCTCCAGCAGATGCGGGACCTCCTGCAGCAGGTGCGCGCCGGCATCGCGACCGCGCAGGCCGCCGCCCAGCAGATCGCGGCGCGCTACGAGGGCGCGGACGAGCTGTCCCGGGTCCGCCTCGAGGAGATCACGTCCACCATGGGCACCCCGGCGCCCACGACGACGGGGCTGTGAGGCATGTCCGGTTACTGCACCAACTTCGACGCGTACAGCCACGAGCAGCTCATCTCGCTGCTGGACTCCGCCGACGCCGGCTCCATCCGCGAGATGGCCGGCAACTGGCAGGTCACCAGCCGCACCATGGGCGACCGCGCCGCGCAGCTCGACGCCGGGCTCGACTCCCTGGCCCACGTCTGGGAGGGCGCCGCCGCGGACGCGTACATCGCCCAGATGCGCACCCTGGCCGAGACGAGCCGCGCGGCCTCGACGAGTGCGAGCGCGAACTGGAACGCGCTCCTGGCGGCGGCCGAGGCGGTCGACACGGCGAAGGCCGAGATGCCCCCGCCCTACCAGCGCCCGGCGCACGCGGAGGCCATCGCGACCGGCGGCGGCGCCGTGGTCGGCGGCCCGCTCGGGGCGCTCGCGGCGCGCAAGGCGGCCGACGCCTACTACGACCAGCGCGAGGAGGAGGAGCGGCAGAAGGCCGTCGCCGTCATGACGGCGCTCGGCGGCTCCTACAGCCTCGCCCAGGGCCAGCTCACGGAGGCCCCGCCCTACCAGGGGCCGCCGCCGGCCGTGGGCGGTATCGGCGACGGCGACGACTTCTCCCTCCCCGGCGCAGGCAGCGGCCCGGGCGCAGGCAGCTACTCGGGTGCGCCGACGAGCCCGTCCGGCGCGAGCTGGTCGGGCGCGGGCGGCGCCGGCTCCGCGGGCGGCGCTGCCGGTGCCGTCGGCGGCGGGGCCGGCGGGGGAGGTGTTCACGGCCCCTCGACCGGGCACGGGCACGCTCCCGCATCCCCAGGCCCCGGCGGTGCGGGCAGCGGTGGCGCGGGCGGGCAGGTGCCCGTGGGCGTCGGCTCCTACGACCCCGGCTCGACCGCTGCGGACGGCGGCCCGGTGGCGCCCACCTCGCCGACGGGGGTCGTCGGTGGCGGCGGCGCCCTGCCCGGCGGCACGCCCGGCACGGTGGCGGCCGGCGGGTCCCACGTGCTGCCGGCCACGTCAGCTCCGGCTGGCCTGGCGGGCGCGGCGGCGGCCGGTGCCATCGCCGGCGGGCTGATCGCCGCACCTGCGTTGCTCGGCCGGGGCGGGGCCAACCGAGCAGGGACCGGCGGGTCTCCGACCGCCGGCGGCGGGACCGTGGCGCGCGGAGCCACGCCCGCGACGAGCCGCCCGGTGACGCCGGGCTCGGGCGCTGTAACCGGGGCTGGGGCCGGGGCTGGGAGCGGGGCCGTGGCCGGCCGCTCGCCCGTGGGTGGGGCGTCGCGGGCGCTCCCGGGGCGCGTGGCGCCCGTGGCCGCTGAGCCGGTCGTCGCCAGGAGCGGAGCCGTCGCGGCTCCCGGGACGAGCCCGGGCGCACGCCCCGCACCGGCCCGTGCCCTCGGCGGCGCGGAGCCGCCGGCCACCACGCGCACGGGCGGGGCCGGCGTTCCCGCCGCGGCGGAGCAGGCAGGCGCGCGGCCGGCGCTGCGCGGCACGCCGACCGCAGCCGTGGATGACGCGGCCGAGCGCGCCGGTCGCGGTACGGCCCGCGGCGGTGTCGCAGGGCAGGCCACCGGTGGCCGTGTCGGCGGCGCGCCGGCGGCGACGGGCACGGTGGCGGCCGTCGAGGGCGCGCCCGCCGGACGCGCGACCGCTGCCGCAGGCCCCGGCGCACTGCCGGGCTCCAGCGCGCCCGCCGCTGCCGAGTCCGGCCCCGCCTCCGCGCGCGGGACGACGCCCGCGAGCGGTGCCTCCGGCGCACCGCTGCGCGGCAGTGGCGCGGCGGCCGCCGAGGAGCCGCAGCGCCGGCGTACCACCTGGCTGGTCGAGGACGACGACGTGTGGGGGGACGGGAAGGCCGCCCCGCCGGTGCTGGGCACCGGGTCCTGACCCGATGCCCCGCTCCCTGCGCGGCGCTGCCGTCGCCGCCCTCGTGGCGGTGGCGGCGGTGCCCGCTCTGGTTCAGCCGGCCCGCGCGGCCGACACGGCGCGTTCGATGCAGTGGCACCTGGGCGCGCTCGGGGCGGAGCGGGCGAACGCCGTCAGCACCGGCGAGGGCGTGGTCGTGGCGGTGATCGACAGCGGCGTGGACCTCACCCATCCGGAGTTGCGCGGGCAGGTGCTCCCCGGGGTCGACTACCTGGGGGGCGAGCAGCGCGGCCGTACCGACACCGACGGCCACGGCACCGAGGTTGCCGCCCTCATCGCGGGCAGCGGCGCGCCGGGCGGCACCGGCGCCACCGGGCTGGCCCCCGGGGCCCGGATCCTGCCGGTGCGCTTCCTCGGCGGGGGAGCGGTGGCGCAGGAGCGCGACCTGCCGCGCGCCATCCGCTGGGCCGCCGACCACGGCGCCGACGTCATCAACCTGTCGGTCAGCACCGGCGGCGGCAGCGCGGCCGAGGCCGCCGCGGTGGAGTACGCCCTGTCCAAGGACGTCGTGGTCGTGGCCGGCGCGGGCAACACCAGCCGGGGCGACTACGCCGTCACGACCCCCGCGAGCCGCCCGGGGGTGGTCGCCGTCTCGGCCACCGACCGCAGGGGCCGCTTCTCCTCGGTGTCCGCCACGGGGCCGGAGGTCGCGCTCGCCGCGCCCGGCGTGCGCGTGGTCACGGCGACCCGGGGCACCGACTACACGTACGCCACGGGAACGAGCGCGTCGGCGGCGCTCGTCTCCGCGACGGCGGCGCTGATCCGCGCCGAGTACCCGGAGCTCGACGCGCCGTCGGTCATCGAGCGGATGATCCGCACCGCGCGGGACGAGGGCGCGCCCGGCCGGGACGACAAGTACGGCTTCGGCGTCGTCGACCCGGTCAAGGCGCTGACGGCCGACGTCGCTCCGGTCACGGAGAACCCGCTGCTCGACCCCCGCGAGGGGGCCGCGCAGCCGGCGGCCCCCTCCGCAGCAGCGACCACGGCGCCGCCTGCGAGCGAGGGCGCAGCGACCTCGTCCCCCGGGCCGGCGGCCGTGCTGCCGGCGGCCGGCGACGCCGGAGGCGGGGGCACGTCCCCGCTGCTGTGGCTCGGCGTCGGCCTGGCCGGGCTGCTCCTCGGGGCGGGAGCGCTGGCCGCGCTGCTGCGCCGGTCGACGGCCGGCTCCTCCCCGCTGTCGTCCGGCTGAGGCCGGCGGGGCCCGTCCACCGCCCCCGCGCAAAACCCCGCGCACCCGGGCGCGCCCCGTAGGCACAATCGGGCCATGGGTCATGTCGACGTGTCCGGGGTCAGCCACGCCCTGCCCGACGGCCGGATGCTGCTGTCGGACGTGTCGTTCCGGGTCGGGGACGGCCTCAAGGCCGCGCTGGTCGGAGCGAACGGAGCCGGCAAGACCACGCTGCTGCGCCTCGTCGCCGGGGACCTGACCCCGCAGCACGGCGCCGTCACGCGCAGCGGCGGGCTCGGCGTCATGCGCCAGCTGGTCGGCAGCGGGCGTGACGAGTCGACGGTGCGCGACCTGCTCGTCTCCGTCGCCCAGCCGTCGGTGCGCGCCGCGGCCGCCGCGCTGGACGCGGCCGAGCTGGCGATGATGGAGCGCGACGACGAGCCGACGCAGCTGCGCTACGCGCAGGCGCTCGCCGACTGGGCCGACGCCGGCGGCTACGAGGCCGAGGTGCTCTGGGACACCTGCTGCACGTCCGCGCTCGGGGTGCCGTACGACCGGGCACAGTGGCGCGAGGTGCGCACGCTGTCCGGCGGTGAGCAGAAGCGGCTCGTGCTCGAGGCGCTCTTCCGCGGCCCGGACCAGGTGCTGCTGCTCGACGAGCCGGACAACTACCTCGACGTCCCGGGCAAGGAGTGGCTAGAGCGCACGATCGCCGAGAGCCCGAAGACCGTGCTCTACGTCTCCCACGACCGCGAGCTGCTCGCGCGGACGGCCGAGCGCGTCGTGACCGTCGAGGCCGGCGGTGCCGCCGGCGGCGGCGTGTGGGTGCACGGCGGCGGGTTCGCGACGTGGGCGCAGGCCCGGCACGACCGCTTCGAGCGCCTCGACGAGCTGCGCCGCCGCTGGGACGAGGAGCACGTCAAGCTCAAGGAGCTCGTCCTCTTCTACAAGAACAAGGCGGCCTACAACGACGGTCTCGCGAGCCGCTACCAGGCGGCCCAGAAGCGGCTCGAGCGCTTCGAGTCCGAGGGCCCGCCGGAGGAGCGGCCCCGCGAGCAGAAGGTCACCATGCGGCTGCGCGGCGGCCGGACGGGGGTCCGCGCGGTCATCTGCGAGCAGCTCGAGCTGACCGGCCTCATGCGCCCGTTCGACCTGGAGCTCTACTACGGCGACCGGCTGGCGGTGCTCGGGAGCAACGGCTCGGGCAAGTCGCACTTCCTGCGCCTGCTCGCCGGCGGCGAGGTCGCGCACGCGGGGCGGTGGCGGCTCGGCGCGCGTGTCGTCCCCGGCCATTTCGCCCAGACCCACGAGCACCCGGAGCTGCTCGGGCGCACCCTCCTGCAGGTGCTCGAGGAGGACTGGGCGCGCGACAGGGGGCGGGCGATGCCGGTGCTGCGCCGCTACGAGCTGGACCGCCAGGCCGAGCAGGCGTTCGAGACCCTGTCCGGCGGGCAGCAGGCGCGCTTCCAGGTCCTGCTGCTCGAGCTCGCCGGCTGCACGCTGCTGCTGCTCGACGAGCCGACCGACAACCTCGACCTGGCCAGCGCGCAGGCGCTCGAGGACGCCCTCGACGCCTTCGACGGCACGGTCGTCGCGGTGACGCACGACCGCTGGCTGGCCCGCCGGTTCGAGCGCTACGTCGTGTTCGGCGCCGACGGCCGGGTGCGCGAGGCCCCGCAGCCGGTGTGGGACGAGGGGCGGGTGGAGCGGGTGCGCTGACAGCCGCCCCCCGGCCGCCCTCCAGCGCTCCGGGCCCCGCGCGGGCCCGGGTGGGGCCGGGGTTTGGAGGCCGGGGGAGGGACCGGGTAGCCTGAGCGGCTGTTGTGCCCATGCGTCCCGACGCGACCGTGCCGGTCGTCAGGGGCGGGCGCCACTCCCGGAGCACTCCGTGCCCTTTCGAGCGTCTCCGCTCGTCAGGCCCTGCGACGACGAAGGTTGCGAACCCGTGCGTACCTACACCCCCAAGCCCGGCGAGGTCTCGCGCCAGTGGCACGTCATCGACGCCACCGACGTCGTCCTCGGCCGGCTGGCCAGCCAGACGGCGAAGCTGCTGCGCGGCAAGCACAAGCCGACGTTCGCCCCGCACATCGACACCGGTGACTTCGTGGTCATCATCAACGCCGGGAAGGTCGCCCTGACCGGCAGCAAGCGTGAGCAGAAGATGGCCTACAGCCACTCCGGTTTCCCCGGCGGCCTCAAGGCCACGCCCTACACCGAGCTGCTCGCCAAGGACCCGCGCAAGGCGGTCGAGAAGGCGGTGCGCGGCATGCTCCCGCACAACAGCCTCGGCCGTCAGCAGCTCAAGAAGCTCAAGGTCTACGCCGGCCCGGAGCACCCGCACGTGTCGCAGCAGCCGCAGCCGTACGAGATCAGCCAGGTCGCCCAGTAGCACCCGGCCCACACCGGCCGGGCTTCGGCTGGAGCCCTTCGCGCCACGGCGCGGAGTTGAACGACCCCCACCCTGATCGAACAGCGAAGCGCGAGGAAGAAGGACCGTGACGGACACCCCCGTCGAGACTCTCGACACTGACGCGGACGTCGAGGAGTACGTCGGCGACTACACCACCGAGTCCGCGCCCGGCGCGGTCGGCGGCGTCGCCCGTGCCGCCGCGACCGGCCCCGGCGCCGCCACCGGCCGCCGCAAGGAGGCTGTCGCCCGCGTCCGGATCATCCCGGGCACCGGCGTGTGGAAGGTCAACGGGCGCACGCTCGAGGACTACTTCCCGAACAAGGTCCACCAGCAGCTCGTCAACGAGCCGTTCAAGACCCTCGAGATCGACGGCGCGTACGACGTCATCGCCCGCGTGCACGGCGGCGGCGTCTCCGGCCAGGCCGGCGCGCTGCGCCTGGGCGTGGCCCGCGCGCTCAACGGGGTCGACGTCGAGGCCAACCGCCCGGCGCTGAAGAAGGCCGGCTTCCTCACCCGTGACCCGCGGGCCAAGGAGCGGAAGAAGTACGGCCTCAAGAAGGCCCGCAAGGCTCCTCAGTACAGCAAGCGCTGAGGCCAGGAATGGCGGCAAGCCCGCAGCCCGCAGCCGGTCAGCAGTCCTCTGCTGGCCGGCTGTTCGGCACAGACGGGGTCCGAGGCCTGGCGAACGTCGACCTCACGGCCGAGCTCGCCCTCGAGCTCGCCGTGGCGGCGGCGCACGTGCTGGCCGACACCGGTGCCTTCGCCGGCCACCGGCCGACCGCAGTGGTCGGCCGTGACCCGCGCGCGTCCGGGGAGTTCCTCGCCGCGGCGGTCACGGCCGGGCTGGCGAGCGCCGGCGTCGACGTGCTCGACGTGGGCGTGCTGCCCACGCCGGCCGTCGCCCACCTGACGGCCGTGCTCGGCGCCGACCTCGGCGTCATGCTGTCCGCCTCGCACAACGCGATGCCGGACAACGGGATCAAGTTCTTCGCCCGGGGCGGGGTCAAGCTCGCCGACGAGCTCGAGGACGCGATCGAGCAGCGCCGGCACGAGCCGTGGACCCGGCCGACGGGCGCCGGCGTCGGCCGCGTCCGTCGTTCCAAGGACGCCCGTGGCCTCTACAGCGGCCACCTGCTCGCCGTCGCGCCGCACCGGCTCGACGGGCTCAAGGTCGTCGTGGACGCGGCGAACGGCGCCGCCTACGCCGCGGCCCCGGAGACGCTGCGGCGGCTGGGGGCCGAGGTCGTGGCCATCGCCGCCGAGCCGGACGGCGTCAACATCAACGACGGCGTCGGGTCGACCCACCTGGGCCACCTGCGCGCCGCGGTGCTGGAGCACGGCGCCGACGTGGGCATCGCCCACGACGGGGACGCCGACCGGTGCCTGGCCATCGATGCTGCCGGCAACGAGGTCGACGGCGACCAGATCCTCGCGGTCCTGGCCCTCGGGATGCGCGAGGCGGGCACGCTGCGCCACGACACCGTGGTGGCGACGGTCATGGCCAACCTCGGGTTCAAGCTGGCGATGCGGCGCGAGGGCATCTCGGTCGTCGAGACCAAGGTGGGCGACCGTTACGTCCTCGAGGCGATGCGCGCCGGCGGCTACACCCTCGGCGGGGAGCAGTCCGGCCATGTGGTGCTGCTCGAGCACGCGACCACTGGTGACGGGCTGCTCACGGCGCTCTACCTGCTCGGGCGGATGGCTCAGACGGGCAAGCCGCTCGCCGAGCTCGCGGCCGTGATGCAGCGCCTTCCGCAGGTGCTCGTGAACGTCAGGGACGTCGACAAGTCCCGCGTGGACGACGACGTCTCGGTCAAGTCCGCGGTGGCGCAAGCCGAGGCCGAGCTCGGGGAGTCCGGCCGCGTGCTGCTGCGCCCGAGCGGGACCGAGCAGCTGGTCCGGGTCATGGTCGAGGCCACGACACAGGAGCAGGCGGCGGCGCTCGCCGAGCGGCTGGCCGCGGTCGTGCGGTCCGAGCTCTCCGTCTCCTGAGCTGACCGGCGAGCCCACCGGGCCGGAGGGCTAAGGAACCGCGTGCCGCGGCCGACAGGAGGCCGTGAGTCTGCGGGGGGTTGTCTGGCCGGCGGCCGGCGTGGGAGCCGCGCTGGGATACCCGCTGCTCGGGGCCGGCGCGTGGGCCGACGCGTACTACCTGGCCGTCGCCGTGGCCGTCCTCGCCGGGATGGCCACGGCGGTGGCCTCCCGCCGGCCGTGCCCGCAGGGCGCCTGGTGGGCGCTGGTCGTGGCGCTCGGCTGCTTCGTCCTGGGCGACGCGCTCTGGATGTACTACGAGCACGTCCTCGACCAGGACCCGTTCCCCTCGGCGGCCGACGCGGCATACCTCGGCGGCTACGTCCCGCTGCTCGCCGGCGTGCTGCTCCTGCTGCGGGCCCGGCGCACGGACCGCGAGGCGTCCGCCGGCCTCGAGGCGGGCGTGGTCGCGCTGGCGCTCGCCCTCGGGGCGTGGGAGTGGGTGCTCGAGCCCACCGTGGTCGGCGGCGAGGGCAGTGTGCTCGCACGGGCGATCGGGGCTGCGTACCCGCTGGCCGACCTGCTGGTCGTGGCGGTCCTCGCGCGGATGCTGCTCGAAGGGGAGTGGCGCAACGGCGCCCTCCGCCTGCTCGCCCTCGGCCTGCTCTGTGCGGTCGTCGCGGACGTCGCCTTCCTCGTGCAGGAGGTGTACGAGGTCGACGCAGCGGTGGGGCAGCTGTCCAACTGCGCCTTCCTGCTCGAGTACGCCCTGCTGGCCGCCGCGGCCTGGCATCGCGCCGCCGCCACACCCCCGACGCCGGCGGAGACGACGTTCCTCGGCCGGCACCGCCTGCTGCTCGTCGGCGCCTGCGCGGCCGTCGGGCCGTTCCTCCTGCTCACCATCGACGACCCCGAGGGGATCGACCTGCGGGTCATCGCGGTCGCCTCGCTCGTCCTCACGGGCCTGGTGCTCTGGCGCACGTCGCGACTGGTGGCCGCCGTCCGGGCCTCGGCCCAGCTGATCGCCCACCGGGCCGCGCACGACGCGCTGACGGGGCTGCTCAACCGGGAGCGCTTCGGCGCGGTCGTCGCCGAGGCCCTCACCGAGGGGCGGGAGGCGGCCGTGGTGCGGGTGGACCTGGACGGCTTCCGTGCGGTCAACGACCTGGCGGGCCACGAGGCCGGCAACCGGCTGCTGCTCGATGCCGCCGACCGGGCGCGCGCCTGCGCGCCGTCGGCCGTCTGGGCGCGGCTCGGCGGGGACGAGTTCGGCGCGCTGCTCACCGGCCCGGGCGCGACGGACGCGGCCGCGGTCCTCGGCGACGAGCTGGTGCGCTGCCTGCGGGCGCCCTTCGACGTGCGCGGCGAGCGGACGCCGCTGCGGGCGAGCGCCGGTATGGCGGGGACCGGCTCGTCCGCCGGCACCGCCGACGCCCTGCTGGCCGCGGCCGACGTCGCGCTGTCGGTGGCCAAGGCCCGTGGCGGCGGGCAGGCCGTGGAGCACCGCCCGGAGCACGACTCCGCCGTCCTCTCCTGGCCGGCGCTGGCCGCTCGCCTCGAGCACGCCCTCGAGGCCGGAGAGCTCGAGGTGCACTACCAGCCGGTGGTCGCGTCCGCGACGGGCCGGATGCTGGGCTCCGAGGCGCTCGTCCGCTGGCGCCGGGACGGCAGCCTGGTGTCGCCGGCGGACTTCCTCCCGGTCGCGCACACCACCGGGCTCATCGTGGAGATCGACCGGTTCGTGCTGCAGCGGGCGGTCGGGCAGCTGGCCGCCTGGGACGCGGCCCGGCTCGGCAGCGAGCAGCACTACCTGGGGGTCAACTTCTCCATCCGCTCGCTGGAGCGCCCCGAGCTGGTCGACGAGGTGCTGCGCGTGCTGTCCGCGGCCGGCATCGCGCCGCAGCGGCTGCTCGTCGAGGTCACCGAGGAGGCGGCGGCCAGCAGTGCGGCGGTGCGCGACGCGCTCGCCCGCTTGCGGGCGTACGGCCTGCGGGTCGGGCTCGACGACTTCGGGACCGGCTACTCCTCGCTCGCCTACCTGGAGCAGATCCCCGCCGACGTGCTGAAGGTGGCCAAGCCGCTCGTGGACCCGCTCGTGACCGAGGACGCGCCCGTCCACGTGCTGCGCATGCTCGTCGGGCTCGCCCGGGCGTGCGGGCTGGAGGTGCTGGCCGAGGGGGTCGAGACGGCCCGGCAGCGCGACCGGCTGGTCGAGCTGGGGGTGCCCCGCTGCCAGGGCTATCTGTTCGACCGGCCGCTGCCCGCGGCCGAGCTCGAGGCGAGGCTGCGCGAGGCGGCGGCCCTCGCCGCGCGCTGACCCCGGCGCCGCCTCTCGTCGGTGGGCCTCCTCGCCCCGTAGCCTGGAGCCCATGTGCGGGATCGTGGGATACGTCGGGAGCAAGCCGGCGCTGGACGTCGTGATGAACGGGCTGCGCCGCCTGGAGTACCGCGGCTACGACTCGGCCGGTGTGGTCGTGGTGGCCGGGGACAAGCTCGCGACCAGGAAGCGGGCGGGCAAGCTGGCCAACCTGGAGGCCGCCCTCGGGGAGCTGCCGCTCCCCGAGAGCAGCACGGGGATGGGGCACACCCGGTGGGCGACCCACGGGGCGCCCAACGACCGCAACGCCCACCCTCACCTGGACGACACGGGCAGCGTCGCGGTGATCCACAACGGGATCATCGAGAACTTCGCCGCGCTGCGCGCCGAGCTGGAGGCCCGTGGGCACGAGCTGGTGTCCGAGACCGACACCGAGGTCGTCGCGCACCTGCTCGCCGACGAGTTCGACCCCTCCGACGGCGACCTCGCAGGTGCGCTGCGCCGGGTCTGCCGCCGGCTGGACGGGGCCTTCACCCTCGTCGTGACGCACGCGTCGGTGCCCGACGTGGTCGTGGCCGCGCGGCGCAACAGCCCGCTCGTGGTGGGCCGCGGTGAGGGGGAGAACTTCCTCGCCTCCGATGTCGCGGCGTTCATCCAGTACACCCGCAACGCCGTCGAGGTGTCCGACGGCCAGGTCGTCGAGCTGCGCCCGGAGGGGATCACCCTCACCGACTTCGACGGCGAGCCGGTCTCCCCGAAGGAGTACCACGTCGACTGGGACGCCTCCGCCGCGGAGAAGGGCGGCTACCCGTACTTCATGCTCAAGGAGATCGCCGAGCAGCCCAAGGCGGTCGCCGACACCTTGCTCGGGCGCATCGACGAGACTGGGCGGCTCGCGCTGGACGAGGTGCGGCTGTCCGAGGAGGACCTGCGCGACGTCGACAAGGTCATCGTCATCGCCTGCGGCTCGTCGTACCACGCCGGGCTGATCGCGAAGTACGCGATCGAGCACTGGACGAGGCTGCCCGTCGAGGTCGAGGTGGCGTCCGAGTTCCGCTACCGCGACCCGATCATCGACCGGTCCACGCTCGTCGTGGCGATCTCGCAGTCCGGCGAGAGCATGGACACGCTGATGGCGGTCAGGCACGCGCGTGAGCAGAAGGCGCGGGTCATCGCGATCTGCAACACGAACGGGTCGACGATCCCCCGCGAGTCCGACGCGGTGCTCTACACCCACGCCGGGCCGGAGGTCGGCGTGGCCGCCACCAAGACCTTCCTCACCCAGGTCGTGGCGTGCTACCTGCTCGGCCTCTTCCTCGCCCAGGTGCGCGGCACCAAGTTCGAGGACGAGGTGCAGGGGATCGTCCACGAGCTCGCCGCGATGCCGGAGGCCGTGGACGTCGTCCTCGACACGGTGGAGCCGGTGCGTGAGCTGGCCCGGTCGCTGGCCGACGCCAAGGCGGTCCTCTTCCTCGGCCGGCACGTCGGCTACCCGGTGGCGCTCGAGGGCGCGCTCAAGCTCAAGGAGCTGGCCTACATGCACGCCGAGGCGTTCGCGGCCGGCGAGCTCAAGCACGGGCCGATCGCCCTGATCGAGGAAGGCCTCCCGGTCGTCGTGGTCGTGCCCTCGCCGCGCGGCCGGTCGGTCATCCACCAGAAGATCGTCAGCAACATCCAGGAGGTACGCGCCCGCGGCGCCCGCACCATCGTCATCGCCGAGGAGGGGGACGAGGCCGTGACGCCGTACGCCGACACGGTCATCCGCACGCCGCGGACCGCCACCCTGCTCGCGCCGCTCGTGGCGACCGTGCCGCTGCAGGTCTTCGCGTGCGAGCTGGCGCTGGCGCGCGGCCTGGACGTCGACCAGCCGCGCAACCTGGCCAAGTCGGTCACCGTGGAGTAGCACACGGCTCGCGCAGAAGGACCGCCGGGGATTCTCCCCGGCGGTCCTTCTGCACTAGAACTGGCTAGCGCGCTCGTGGTATTCGCCAGGGGTTCCCGGCATTTCCACCGGCGGCTCGTGACGCTCCGCGTCGGTACTTCTGCAGAATGCGATAAGGCTCGTCCATTCCGGTGGCGCTCCGCCGAATCCTCCTCCCTGCAACTGTCCTCTGATTACTCTCAGTGCCGAGGGCACCGAAGGTGGTGGAGGAAAGGCGACGAGTGACTGCGAAGAGTGACGGGACCGCGCCGTCCCGGGCTCGCGGTCGCCATCGCTCCCCGCGTCCGGCATCCCCGCCGCGCCCTGCGCGGCCCGCCCACATGCGGCCGGCCGACCCGGCGCAAATGCGGTCCCGGCTGCTGCCGCTCACCCGCCCATTGCTCGCGGTGGCGCTGTCCTGCTGCGTGGCCGCCGCCCTGCTGCTGCCCACGAGCCTGGCCTGGCCGAGCATCGCCCCCTGCGCGTTGCTCGCCTTCGCCGCCCACGGCGGCTTCTCCGGGCCGGTGCACTTCGGCGCGGGCGCCGCGGCCCGGCAGGGCGCCGAGCTGCCCGGCGCGGCCGCGCTCGCGTACGTCCCGGCCGCGTCCCTGCTGCCCGGGCCCGCCGCCCTGCTGACGCTCGTGACCGGCATGTCAGCGGCGCTGCTGCTGCAGGAGCGGAGCGCGTGGCAGCGGGCGGCGGTCACCACGGCGGCGCGGGCCGTCAGCGGCGCGGTGGGCCTGCTCGGCGTCCTCGGAGCCCGCGACGAGCCCTTCGCCGTACGCGCCGGCGCGGCCGCGCTCGCCGCGGTCGGCTCCGCCGCGATGACGCGGGGGCTGCTCGTCCGGACCCGCCTCGGGGCCTGCGGCGGCCCCGTGCTGGAGCCCCGGCGGGGGACCGTGCCGCTCGCCGCCCTCGCCGCCGCAGCAGGCGTCGGGCTGGCCGCCGCGGCGCGGGCCTCGACAGCGGCGCTGTGGTGCGCCGCGGTCGTGGTGGGCGCGCTGAGCGTGCTGGTGGCGCTGCGCGAGCGGCAGCGCCGGGAGACCGAGCGGCTGCACCGGGCCCTGGGCTTCGTCGTCGAGCTGTCCGCCCTGCGGTCGGCGGGAGACGTCCGCGAGCGGCTCCGGCATGCCCTCACGGACGTCGTCGAGGGCGCACGGGCCTACTTCACGTGCGAGCCGCCGCCGCCGGGGGAGCCCGCGCTCGAGCTGCCGGCGGCCGGGGAGCGGCGCGAGTGGCTCCTCGTGCACCCGCCCGGCCCCATGGCGCCGGCGGTGGCCGACGTCGCGGCGACGATGGTGGACGCGGCGCGCCGCTCGGTCGAGGGGATGATCGAGCGCAGCCGGCTGCACCACGCGGCCCGGCACGACGGGCTCACGGGACTGGCCAACCGCGGCCAGCTCGACGAGGTCGCCCGGCGGGAGCTGGCCCGGGCACGCCGGGAGGGCGGGCACCTGGCGCTGCTCTACCTGGACCTGGACGGCTTCAAGCAGGTCAACGACGAGTACGGGCACCGGGCCGGGGACGAGCTGCTCCGCCAGGTCGCGGACCGCATGCGCGCCGCGCTGCGCGAGGGCGACCTGCCCGCCCGGATCGGCGGCGACGAGTTCTGCGTGCTGCTCACGACCAGCGTGCGTGGGCCGGGTGACGTGGAGGCCGCCGTCCAGCGCCTCGTCGAGCAGGTGTCCTCGCCGTACCTCGTCGACGGCCGGGTGGTCACGGTCGGGGTGAGCATCGGCGCGGCCGGCCCGGAGGACGGTGCGCACGACTTCGAGGCGATGCTGCGGGCGGCGGACGCCAAGATGTACGCCGTCAAGCGCGGCGCGGACGGGCGCCGCCGGCCGCCGCCGCGGGCCCGGGCAGGATGACGGGGTGATCCTCGGAGTCGGCATCGACGTGGTCGACGTCGCCCGTTTCTCGGCGACGCTCGAGCGCTCCCCGCGGTTGTACGAGCGGCTCTTCACGCCCGGGGAGCGCAGGCTGCCCCCCGCCAGCCTGGCCGCGCGGTTCGCGGCGAAGGAGGCGGTGGCCAAGGCGCTCGGTGCCCCGCGCGGGCTGCGCTGGGTCGACGCCGAGGTCGTCCGGGACGAGGCGGGCCGCCCGCACCTGCGGGTCGGCGGGACCGTCGCGGCCGAGGCCGCCCGGCGCGGCGTCATCTCCTGGCACGTGTCGCTCAGCCACGACGCGGGCATCGCGTCCGCCGTGGTCATCGCCGAAGGAGCCCCCGACCTCGGGGCGGGACAGGACGGCACATGAGGACGGCGTACGACGTCGAGGCGGTCCGCTCGGCCGAGGCCGCGCTGGCGGCCGGCCTGCCCGACGGCACGCTGATGGACCGGGCGGCCGCCGGCATCGCCGCGGGCTGCGCCCGGCTGCTGGGCGGGGCGTACGGCGCCCGGGTCGTGCTGCTCGTCGGCAGCGGCGACAACGGCGGGGACGCCCTGCACGCGGGCGCCCGGCTGGCGCGGCGCGGCGCCCGCGTCGACGCGCTGGCCCTCGGTGGGCGGCAGCACCCGGGCGGAGCCGCAGCACTGCGGGCGGCGGGAGGCCGCCTGCACGGGCCCGGCGAGGGGCTCGACCTTCTCGACGACGCGGACCTGGTGCTCGACGGCATCGTCGGGATCGGCGGCTCGGGCGGGCTGCGGCCGGAGGCGGCCCGTGCGGTCGCGCGCGCGGAGGGCTCGGCCGCGCTGCTCGTCGCCGTCGACGTGCCCAGCGGGGTGGACGCCGCCACGGGCGAGGCGGCGGGGGCGGCGGTCCACGCGGACGTCACGCTGGCCCCCGGCGCGCTCAAGCCCGGCCTGCTCGTCGACCCCGGGGCGACGTACGCCGGGCTCGTGGAGGTCGTGGACATCGGGCTCGGGCCCTGGCTCGGCGCCCCCGCCGTCGAGGCGCTGGACGCGGACGACGTGGCGGCCCTGCTGCCGGTCCCCGGCCCGGACGCGGACAAGTACTCTCGCGGTGTCGTCGGGGTCGTCGCGGGCAGCGACGAGTACCCCGGAGCGGCGGTCCTCTGTGCCGGGGCGGCCGTGCGCGGGGGCGCCGGCATGGTGCGCTACGTCGGGCCGGGGCACGCGACCGACCGCGTGCTCGCCCGCTGGCCGGAGGTCGTCGCCGGTGGCGGGCGCGTGCAGGCCCGCGTCATCGGCCCGGGCATCCCCGAGCTCGACGCGGTCCTGGACCAGGTCGCGCGCCCGGAGCCGGTCGTCCTGGACGCCGCCGCCGCCACTGCGTACGCCCGGGCGGGCGGCCCCGCCCTGCTGACCCCGCACGCGGGCGAGCTCGTGCGCGTGCTCGCCGCGGCCGGCCTCGAGGTGGGCCGCGGGCAGGTCGAGGCGCGCACGCTCCACTTCGCGCGCGAGGCGGCCCGGCGGACCGGGTGCGTGGTCCTGCTCAAGGGGTCGACGACGGTCGTGGCGGCCCCCGACGGCCGGGCCCGGGTCAACCCGACCGGCACGCCGTGGCTGGCGACGGCCGGGTCCGGCGACGTGCTGGCCGGGCTGGCCGGGGCCCTGCTCGCCGGCGGGCTCGACGCCTACGACGCGGGCTCCGTCGCGGCCTGGGTGCACGGGCTGGCCGGACGGCTCGCGGCCGACGGCGCCCCGACGAGCGCGTCCGCGGTGCTCGACGCGCTCCCCGGCGCGCTGCGCGCCACCCTGCGCTGAGCGCCGCGCGATCGGAGGGAGAGGGGTCAGGCGGCGACCGGGAGGCTCGAGGGCAGGCTCTCCTGGATCCGGGTGAGGACGTCGAGGTTGTACGTCTCGCTCGCCTGGACGTACGCCCACCGCTGCTGGCCGGTCGCGCCGAACCGCGACTTCTGCAGGTCCGCGCTCATCCCGAAGAGGATCCGGCGCGCTCCGCGGCGACGCCCGCTGCGGATCGCCTGCCAGAGCGTCTGCTGGTACGCCCGGTGGGAGGCGACGTAGCCGTAGTCCAGCCCGACGAAGAGCGGCGCGACGTGGTCGCCGCCGTGGTGCTGGACGCCGAAGGCGACCGGCGCGTCGGGGCCGTCGACGAGCCGCAGCACGGTCAGCTCCCAGCCCGGCGTCGCGAGCACGGCGTCGAGCACCCGACGGGGGAGCGGGAAGACGTTGAGCTCGAGGTTGCGGGCGTGCACGTTGCGGTAGAGCGAGTAGAGGTGGTCGAGCTCTGCGGCGCTGACCAGCGCCGCCTCGGCCGAGCCGCCGGCGTAGGCGCGCACGTCGTACCTGCCCTCCCAGGCCAGGACCTGCGTGCGCTGGTGGTAGCGCGCCTTCTTCGGCAGGCCGGCGAGGAACTCCTCGTCGTCGGCGAAGTCGATGTCGCGCTCCCAGGTCGCCATGACGGGGATGCGCAGGAAGCCCTCGGCCACCATGAACTCGTGGAGCTCCTCGTCGCCGTCGGCGATGTCACGGACCACCACGGACGTGGCGTCGACGAGGTCCTCCTCCGCGCGCGCCGCCTCGAGGATCAGGCGAAGCGCGCTACGCCAATCTGCCCCTCGGTCGAGGTAGAGGTGGTCGCCCTCGGTCAGCAGTGAGCCCATGCCGACGACCCGCGAGGTGAGGTAGTACCTGTCGTCGGCGCGCAGCCGCTCCACGGCGGCCGAGACGTGCTCGTCGGAGAGCATGTCGTCCTTCCACAGCGCCGTGGTGAAGAACGTCGCCGCCACCGGCCGTTTCGTGGCCCCGTCGCGGACGACCCAGTAGTTGAAGGCCCACCGGTGCTCGACGGCCGGCTCGTCCTTGTCGGCGAAGACGCTCTCGAGCATCCGCAGGCCGTCCCAGGTGAAGGCGCCCCGCCCGTCGAACATGGCGTCCCACTCGGCCTTGTCGACCGCGTCGACGCTCGTGTGGTGCTCGAGCGCGAGCGCTCCGGGAGCCGCCGGCGCGGCCTGCAGCGGCCGGAGGCGTACCTCCCGGCCCTCGAGCTGCTTCTTGAACGAGCGCTGCAGGACGTCGAGCGAGCCGCCCTCCTCGTGCAGCGCGGCCGGCAGCGCGGTGGCGAGCGCCTCGACCAGGCCGGCGACGTCCTCATCGGTGTGGTTCGCCGTGATCGTGACGCGCGCCCCGGAGCGCTTGGCCGCGACCGCGGGAAAGGTCGCGGTGTCGGCGAAGTAGCCGGCGTCGCGCAGGCGCTTGGTGAGGTTGTACGCCACCTCCGGGCTGCCGGCGCCGATGCAGCGGATGGGCGCCTCGCTCGGGCTCACGAGGGGCAGGCCCTCCTCTGCCGCCCGCCGGTTGAACAGGCGGATGAGGTGGAGCAGGCGCTCCTGCCGCTCGACGATCTCCGGGCTCATGTGCAGCGCGGCCGACGCGAGGATCGCGCCGAGCATGGGCGGCTGCACCGGCCCCGAGAAGATCAGCGGGCCGCCGACCGTGAAGACGCGTCGCCGCATCTCCTCGGTCGGGAAGGTCAGCGCGCCACCTGCGGCGGCGAAGGACTTGTTGAGCGAGGCAGCGACGACGGTGCGCTCCGCGGCGGCGCTGCTGAGGTGCTCGAGGGCGTGGCCCCGGCCGTGGCGCCCGGTCCACGAGACCGAGTGGGCGTCGTCGATGTAGAGCCAGAGGCTCTCGTGCCGCTCGACGAGCTCGTTGAGCTCCGCCATCGGCGCGAAGTCCGCGTACATGCTGTAGAGGCCGTCGGCTGCGTACCACACCCGACGTCTGCTTCGGGAATACTCCTGCAGACGTCGCTCGAGCGTGCGCAGGTCGTTGTGGGGGATCAGGTCGACCGAGGTGCCCTGCGCCTGAGCGAGCTTCGCAGCGGTCTGGACACTGTTGTGCACCTGGTGGTCGAGGACGAGCGCGTCGTCGGGGCCGATGACCGTGGGCATCGTGGCGATGTGGCCCATGGTGGTGCTGGGCGTGATGACGGTGGGCCGGCCGAAGAGCGTGGTGAGCATCTCCTCCGCCTCGGCGTACCGCGGGGGCGAGACGTACGCGCGCGACGAGGAGAACTGCGTGCCGAAACGCGCGACGGCGTCGACCACGCCGGCCTTGAGGGCCGGGTGCACCTCGAGCCCGAGGTAGCTGCAGGACCCGAAGCTCACCAGCCGTTGCCCGTCCACGGTGATGACGCGGCCGTCGAGCTCGGTGTCCTCGGCCACGGCATGCAGCATCCCGCGCCGGGCACCGTCGCTGATCACGTCGTCGACCGCCTGCAGTACCTGCTCGGCGTTGGCCATTGTGTCTCCTCCTGAGGAGCTGCAGCGCCCACCGGCGCTGATGATCGCCCGTGCGACCGCCGAGTGCGAAGATCGTCGCCCCTGGCATCCGCCTTGAGGATGTGCGCGAAAGCAAATGGCGCTGGGCCTTTCTGCTCAGGCGGGTGAGCCTTCCGGCCGATGGGATCGTCATGCAGCAGTCCCTGTCAGCGCCCGCGTCCGCGCCCGGGGCCGGTCCCGTCGGCCCGCAGGCCGATGACCCGCTGCTGGACGCGCCGGTGCTCGGCGCGCTGGCCTCCGTGGCCGCCGGGCTCGTCGGCGTGAGCGCCGCCGAGCTGCCGGACCGGGTCGAGGCCGTGCTACGCCTCCTGCTCGACGCATCCGGCGCCGTCGTGGCGCGGGTCGTGCTGGACGACGACATCGAGGGCACCGAACGGGTCGCCTTCGAGCTGGGCGGGCCGCAGGCCGGCCTGGCCCCCGCCCTCCGGCTGCCGCTGCAGGCCGGCGCGGGCCGTCTCGGCTGGCTCGAGCTCGCCGCCCTGCCCCCGGCGCCGCCACTGGAGCCGCGGGTGGCCCTGCTGGCCGAGCGCGCTGCGGGGCTGCTCTCCCGGGCCCTCGCGCAGCGGGCGGAGGTCGTCGAGCTCGAGGCGGCCCAGGCCTACCTGCGCTCGGTCCTCGACGAGGTCACCGACGTCATCGTGCGCATCGGGCCCGACGGCCGGGTGGCGTTCGTGAACCGGGCCTGGACCGAGCTGACCGGCATCTCCGCCGGCGAGATGGCCGAGCGCGGCGCCCTCGACAGCGTGCACCCGGAGGACTGGCCGGCCGCCGCCGAGCACATGCGCCACGCAGTGCTGACGCGGGAGAAGACCACCAAGGAGGTCCGCTTCCTCGCCCACGACGGCAGCGTCCGGTGGATGGAGGTGACCGGCCGCGCCGTGATCGACCCGGACGGGAGCCACCGTGGGTTCACCGGGATGCTGCACGACGTCACCGAGCGGCGCGCCTCGGAGGCTCGGGAGAAGGCGGCCCGCGAGGAGGCCGAGCGGGCGCGCGAGGAGGCCGAGCGGGCCAGCTCGGCGAAGACGCAGTTCCTCTCGCGCATGAGCCATGAGCTGCGCACGCCGCTCACCGCGATCCTCGGGTTCGGGCAGCTGCTGCGGCGCAGCCCCCGGCTGCAGTCCGGCGACCAGGACAACGTCGAGCACATCCTGCGTGCAGGCCGGCACCTGCTCGACCTGATCAACGACACGCTCGACATCTCCAGCGTGGAGACCGAGCACCGGTCCCTCACCTCCGGCCCCGTGGACGTGCGCGCCGTCGCGGCCGAGAGCCTTGACCTGGTACGCCCCTCCGCCGCGGCGCACGGCATCGCGCTGAGCGGGCCCGTCTGCTGGGACGACGGAGACCCCCACGTGCTCGCGGACAGGCAACGGCTCAAGCAGGTCCTCGTGAACCTGCTCTCCAACGCCGTGAAGTACAACCACGAGGGTGGTTCTGTCCGGGTCGAGTGCACCCGGCTGTCCGGCGGCGCCGGCGTGCCCGGGTCCGGGCCGGGCGTGACCCGGATCCGCGTCGTCGACACCGGGATCGGCATCCCCGAGGACCGGCTGCACGACATCTTCGTCCCGTTCGAGCGGGCGGGGATGCAGCACAGCGAGATCGAGGGCACCGGGGTCGGGCTGGCGCTCGTGAAGAGCCTGGCCGAGGCCATGGGCGGCCGGGTCGCCGTGCAGAGCACGCCGGGCGTCGGGACCGCGTTCACGGTCGACCTGCCGACCGCGGTGGCCGTGCCCGCCGTCGCGCAGCGGCCGCAGGCGACGGCCCCCGGGCCGCCGTCCCTGCCCGCTGCGCCCGTGCTCGCCGGGCGGCCCACGCCGGACGAGCCGTCCGACCTCGGCGGCGACGCCCGGACCGTCCTCTACATCGAGGACAACCCGTCCAACGTCACGCTGGTCCGCCGCCTGCTCGCATCCCGTCCGGAGGTGCGCCTGCTCGTGGCCGCCGACGGCGTCGCCGGGCTGGAGATGCTGAGGCGGGTGCGGCCGGACCTGCTGCTGCTCGACCTGCACCTGCCCCACCTGGACGGCGGGTCGGTCCTGACCCAGCTGCGCTCGGACGCCGACCCGGCCCTGCGGGCCACGCCCGTCGTCGTGGTCACCGCGGACGTGACGCCGGAGGCCGAGCGCCGGGTCCTCGCCGCCGGCGCGAACGCCTTCGTCGGCAAGCCGCTGGACCTCGCCACGTTCCTGCGCGCGGTGGACGAGCAGCTCGCCCTGGTGACGACAGCCGCCTAGGCAGGGGCCGCGCTCGCGTACCCGAGAGGCCGGAGAGTGTTTCGACGGCGCCGTCACGGGGAGGTCACGGTCGCGTCGGTTCAGGAACGAGCCCGCAGCGTGGCTGCCACCTGGGCGGCCGCGGCTCGTGTCCCTCCGGACGAGAGGACCGACGCGTGCACACGCCTGCACCCGGCCACCCGGCCCGGCCCGTCGCCTTCCTCGGCGCCTTCGAGACCACCCTGCTGCCCTCCTACGACACCGACGTCGCCGACCTGACCGGCCACGCCACCCGCTGGCGCGACGACGTCGGCGTCCTGCTCGACGCGGGCGTACGCACCGTCCGCTGGTCGCTGCGGTGGCACCGGCTGGAGCCGGAGCCGGGGGTCTTCGACTGGGCCGAGGCCGACGAGACGCTCGGCCACCTGCACGAGGTCGGGATCGACCCGATCGTGGACCTCGTCCACCACACCAGCTACCCCGGGTGGCTCTCCGACGGTTTCCGCGACCCCGGCTTCGGCGCCGCGTACCTGCGCTACGCCGAGGCCGTCGCCCGGCGCTACCCCTGGCTGCGCTCGTACACGCTGTTCAACGAGCCGTTCGCCACGCTCTTCCTCAGCGGCCACGAGGCGCTCTGGCCGCCGTACGACCGGGGCATGGAGGGCTTCCGCCGCCTGCTGGCGAACGTGCTGCCCGCCCTGTGCGACGCGTCGCAGTGCTGGGCCGACCTGCTGCCGGAGGCCCGGCACGTGTGGGTCGACACCGCCGAGCACCACGCGGGCGCCCCGCGCGACGCGGAGTACGCGGCGCTGGCCAACGACCGGCGCCACGTGGCGCTCGACCTCGTCCTGCAGCACGACCTCGACCCGGAGCGCCCGTTCCTGCGCCAGCTGCTGGCCGACGGCGGGCAGCGCCTGCTGCAGCTGCCGCGGGCCCGGGTGGACGTGCTCGGGCTGGACTACTACTGCCACTCCGAGTGGTGGTACGACGGCGCGGCCCACGCCCCCTCGCCGTACCCCGTCGGCTTCCGCGCCATCGCCCGCCAGTACTGGGAGCGCTACGGCCTGCCGCTCATGCTGAGCGAGACCAACATCCGCGGCCTGCCCACCGACCGCGCCTCCTGGCTGCGGTACATGCTCGAGCAGTACGAGGCGGCCGTCGCCGAGGGCATCCCGCTCGAGGGGTTCTGCTGGTTCCCCACCGTGGACTCGAGCGACTGGGACTCGCTGCTCGCGCGGGCCGGCGGCCGCCGCGACCCCGTCGGCGTGCTGAGCCTGGGCGCCCGCGGCGAGCGCGTGGCGACGTCCTTCACCGCGGCGTGGGCGGCGGCGGCGGCCGGCACGCCCGCGGCCGAGCTGCCGGCGTACCGGTTCCAGGAGCCCTGCTCGACCCAGCTGTCCGGGCTGCTGCCCCAGCTGGGGCACTGGCCCTGGCAGGACCCGCCGCCCGGCGACGCCGTGCCCTCCGTCCCCGTGCCCTCCGTCCCCGTGCACACGACCCCCGTGAGCAGCGAGCCCGTCCAACCGTCAATCGGCAGTCCTGCCGAGGAGGGGGCAGCCATGCCCGTCGACCAAGCCCGTCCCGACCTCGTCGTCCTGTCGCACCTGCGGTGGGGCTGGGTCTGGCAGCGGCCCCAGCACCTCGTGTCGCGCTTCGCGGGCTACCGCGCCGCCGCCGGCGCACGCACGTGGTTCGTCGAGGAGCCGATGTCCGGGGACGTCACCGAGCCGGAGATCCGCAGCGTCCAGCAGGGCCCGGTCACGCAGGTCTGGCTCGTCGTGCCGCGCCGGCCCGGCCAGCCGGACTTCCTCGGGTTCGACGCCGAGCCCGCCGAGGGGTACGGCGAGATGCTGGCCGGCTGGCTCGAGGACCAGGGCGTGAGCGCGCCGGTCGACGTCCTGCTCTACTCCCCGATGGCGCTCGACGTCGCCGAGGCGCTGCAGCCCGCGCGCCTGGGCTACGACGTCATGGACGACCTCGCGTCCTTCCTCAACGCCCCGGAGGGCCTGCGGCTGCGGCAGCGGCGCGCCCTGGCCGAGGCGGACGTGGTCTTCGCCGGGGGCCGCTCCCTGCACGCCGGCGTCACGCCGCACCGCCCCGATGCCCACCTGTTCCCCAGCGGCGTCGAGGCCGGCCACTACGAGGCGTCCCGGCTGCTGCGCGAGCCGCGCGAGCGCCGCGTCGCGGGCTACGTCGGCGTCATCGACGAGCGGATCGACCTCGAGCTGCTCGGCCGGCTGGCTGCCGAGCTGCCGGACTGGACGCTGCGCATCGTCGGGCCCGTGACGAAGATCGACCCCGCAGCCCTGCCGCAGGCGGAGAACCTGGAGTTCCCCGGCATGGCGGCGTACGACGAGCTGCCCCAGGTGATGGCCGGCTTCGACGTGGCGCTCATGCCCTTCGCGCTCAACGAGGCGACCCGGGCGATCAGCCCCACGAAGACGCTGGAGTACCTCGCCGCCGGGCTTCCCGTCGTCTCGACCCGCGTGCCCGACGTGGTCGCCGACTACGACGGAGTGGTGCACCTGGCCGACGACGCGGCGGAGTTCGCCGCCGCCTGCCGACACGTCGTCGAGCACTCGCGCGCGGACCGCGACCGCCGGCTGCGCCCGATCCAGGAGCGGCACGAGTGGGACGCGATCGCCTCGGCGATGTACGCCCTGTTCGACGCGGACGGCGCCCGCGCCGGCGCGGTGGCCCAAGGGGCACTGGCGTGAGCCGGCACCCCGCGGTCGCCGATCTGGAGCGGGCGCACGGCCAGGGCGTCGGTGCGGCGGTGGCCGGCATGCAGGACCCGGCCCTCGGAGGGCTGCGGCTGAGCGGCAACGGCGTCCCGGTCCTCGCGGAGGCAGCCGTCTCGTCGGCGACCCCGTTCCTGCGCGCGCCCCTGCTGTCCCGGATCTCCCGCGCGCTCTTGCTGCACCCGGTGGCGGGCGACCCGGCCGGGGCGTGCCCCACCTGCGCCGTCCCGGCGCCGTGCGGCACGGCGGAAGCGCTGACGGCATGAGCGCCCCTCAGGGAAAGCCCGACCTGGTCGTCGTCGGCGCAGGCCTCTTCGGCCTCACCGTCGCCGAGGTGGTGGCCCGTGAGCTGGGCCGGCGCGTGCTGGTGCTCGAGCGGCGCGACCACCCCGGCGGCAACGCCTGGTCGGAGCGCGAGCCGACGACGGGGATCGAGGTGCACCGCTACGGCGCGCACCTCTTCCACACGTCGAACGAGCGGGTGTGGGAGTACGTCAACCGGTTCACCGCCTTCACCGGCTACCAGCACCGGGTCTTCTCCATCTTCAAGGGCCGCGTCTACCCGATGCCGATCAACCTCGGCACCATCTGCGAGTACTTCGGGGAGTACCTCAGCCCCGAGGAGGCGCGCGCGCTCGTCCGCGAGCAGGCGGGGGAGACGGCCGGCCGCGAGCCGGGCAACCTCGAGGAGAAGGCGATCTCGCTGATCGGCCGGCCGTTGTACGAGGCGTTCGTCCGCGGCTACACGGCGAAGCAGTGGCAGACGGACCCGCGCGAGCTCGACCCGGGAATCATCACGCGGCTGCCGGTGCGCTACACCTTCGACAACCGCTACTTCACCGACACGTACGAAGGGCTGCCGGTCGACGGGTATGCGGCCTGGCTGACCCGGATGACCGAGTCCCCGCTGATCGATGTGCAACTCGGCGTGGACTTCTTCGACGTCCGTGGCGAGCTGCCGGCGGGGGTGCCGATCGTCTACACCGGTGCGCTGGACCGCTACTTCGACTACGCCGAGGGGCCGCTGGCCTGGCGGACGCTCGACTTCGAGCAGGAGGTCCTGCCGATCGGCGACTTCCAGGGCACGCCGGTCATGAACTACGCGGACGAGGACGTCCCGTGGACCCGGATCCACGAGTTCCGACACTTCCACCCGGAGCGCGAGCACCCGGCCGACCGCACCGTCATCGTGCGCGAGTACTCCCGATGGGCGGCGCAGGACGACGAGCCGTACTACCCGGTGAACGCGGCCGGGGACCGGGAGCGGCTGAACCGGTACCGGGAGCGTGCGCAGGCCGAGCGCGACGTGTGGTTCGGAGGCCGGCTCGGCACCTACAAATATCTAGACATGCACATGGCGATCGCCTCCGCGTTCTCGATGGTGGACAACGAGCTGCGGTCGAGGCTCGCCTAGCGGACCATGGTGCGCGGGAAGCGCCCTACCGGGACCAACCCGGTAGGGCGCTTCTGTGTGATGGCGTGGGGGAACGTCGCCAAATCGCTCGACCGGGGCGGAACTAGTAACGGGTGGATCACGATCGCTCGACGGCGCCGACGAAAGTGACTACGTTGCCTCCGCGGGGTGGGCGTACGGGTGACGTACGCGGCGTCCCGCGCCCGCACAGAAACCACGTCCGGCCAGCCTCAGCGCAGAGGAGCCTCGTGCCACCACCCCCGCCCGGGGCGGCCCCCGGCCGTCCCCGCGCCCGTTCCGATAACTCCGACATCGTTGCCAATTCGGACGCATAGGGCCCGCCTCCCGGCCGTGCGCCGATCGTGCCTGCCGCACGGCCGACCGGGAAGCCCTGCTCCATCCGCACGCCGACTCCACGCAGCCCCGCCGGCCCCAACCGGCGAGGCGCCTCAACCCACGCTGCCCTGAGCCGCGTGGCTCAGCGTCAAGACCTCATCTCGGAGGACGAGTACGTGATTTCCCGAACCGTCGACCGGCATGCCTCCAGGGGCCGCCGAAGGGCCGCGACCGGCCTGCTCGTAGCCGCCGTCGCCGCCGTCTCCAGCTCCATCGTCGCGGTGCCCACCGCCGTCGCCGCCGTGACCTGCATCTCCGGTCAGGTGTGCGAGGCGGAGCAGGCCACGCTGGGTGGTGGCGCCAAGACCAACACGGACCACCGTGGCTACACCGGCAGCGGGTTCGTCGACAGCGTGAACGCCGGGGCCAGCATCGCCTTCGGCTACAACGCGGCGGCGGACGGCGCCCACAACGTCACGATCCGCTACGCCAACTCCACCGGTGGCGACGGTCAGAACACGACGCGGACCATGACGCTGACCGTCGGCGGCACCGACGTCCCGGTTCAGCTGCCGCCGAGCGGCAGCTGGGACACCTGGGCGACGGTCACCGTCCCGGTCACCCTGGCCTCCGGCAGCAACACGCTGAACCTGCGGGTGGCGTCGGGCAACAGCGGCAACGTCAACATCGACAACATCACCGTCGCGAAGACGCCGGACGGCGCGGTCCGCGAGCAGGGCGTCACGCTCCGCATCTTCGACCTGGGCCTCCCCCTGCAGAAGCTCTGCACGCTCAAGCCGGGCCAGACGCCGAACGTCGACGTGCTCCGCCCGAACATCAACTGGTCGACCACCGCGGACTGGGCCGGCTACACCGCCAACTTCCAGGCCCAGGTCGTCGCGGACCTCGACGTCGCGCAGGCCGGCAACTACACCTTCCGCGTCCTCAACGACGACGGTGCCAAGGTCTTCATCGACGGCCAGCAGGTCATCGACAACGACGGGCTGCAGGACTCCACCACCAAGGACGGCGACTACACGCTGACCGCGGGCCGGCACCAGCTGGAGATCCGCTACTTCCAGGCCGGCGGCGGCGAGAAGCTCACGCTGTCCTGGCGCAAGCCCGGCTCGACGACCTTCGAGGTCGTCCCGAACTCCGTGCTCTCGGTCGAGGGCGGCGGCGCGCGCGTCGTCGCGCCCGGCACCAAGGAGTGCGAGGGGCTCAGCGACGGCGCCGGCGACGGCCTGCCGCTGACGAAGGTGCACCCCAGCTTCACGCTGAGCAACCTGCGTCCCGCCGGCTTCCAGCCCGACGTCTCGGGCATCTCGTGGTACCCGAACGGCGACGCCGCCGTCCTCACCTGGGGCGCCGCGCAGGTCTCCACCAACGGCAAGCTCTACCGGGTCAGCAACGTCCAGGGCGTCGTCGACCCCGCGAAGCTGGCCTACAAGGAGGTCGCAGCCGGCCTGCAGGAGCCGCAGGGCGTCGCGGTCGTCGACGGCGACACCTACATCACCTCCAAGGTCGGGCTCGAGAAGCTCGTCGACGCCAACGGCGACGGCTACTTCGAGGGCCGCCAGCGCATCGCGACCTGGCCCAACGGCCAGAACTTCCACGAGTTCGCCTTCGGCCTGCCCTACAAGGACGGCTACTTCTACGTCGCGCTGTCGGTCGCGCTCGAGCGCAGCGGCTCCTCGACCGTCCCGCAGCCCGGCCCCGACCGCGGCACGTTCCTCAAGGTCAGCAAGGACACCGGCACGATCGAGTACGTCGCCGGCGGGCTGCGGACCCCGAACGGCATCGGCTTCGGCCCCGAGGGCGAGATCCTCGTGACCGACAACCAGGGTGGATGGGTCCCGGCGAGCAAGCTCGTCCAGATCAAGCAGGGTGCGTTCTACAACCACTTCACCACGCACAACAACGCGGCGGGCCAGCCCGAGGCGGGCCGGTTCGACAACCAGCCGGTCACGAAGCCGATCGTCTGGATGCCGCAGAACGAGATCGCCAACTCGCCCTCGACCCCCGTGGTCATGCAGGAGGGCCAGTTCACGGGTCAGCTCGCCATCGGCGACGTGACCTACGGCGGCCTGCAGCGCGTCCAGCTGGAGAAGGTCAACGGCCAGCTCCAGGGCGCGCTCTACCGGATGACCCAGGGGCTCGAGGCCGGCGTCAACGAGCTCGCGCTCGGCCCGGACGGCGACCTCTACATCGGCGGCATCGGCTACGACGGCAACTGGAACCAGCCGGGCAAGCTCCGCTACGGCTTCCAGAAGCTGACGGCGAACGACACCGTCACGATGGACATCCTGAAGACCGAGATCACCGACAAGGGCTTCGACATCACCTACACGAAGCCGCTGTCGGAGGAGACCCGCGCCGGCCTCGCGTCGAAGTACCAGATCGACCAGTGGCGCTACAACCCGACCAGCCAGTACGGCGGGCCGAAGCTCAACCAGGAGAACCTCGCCGTCACGGCGGCGACGGTCAGCGCCGACGGCAAGAAGGTCAGCCTGACGGTCACGGGCGTCAAGCCCGACCGCGTCGTGCACATCCGCTCCCCGCGCCCGTTCGCCGCCGCTGACGGCGAGGCGCTCTGGAGCACCGAGGTCTGGTACACCGCCAACGAGGTGCCGGGCTACGTCGCCCCCGCCGACAAGGGCTGGTACGAGGCCGAGGACGGCCAGCTCAGCTCCGGCGCGAGCATCGAGACCGAGCACAGCGGCTACTCCGGCTCGGGCTTCGTCGGCGGCTTCTTCAACAACGGTGCGACGCTGACCTTCAACGTCAACGCCGCCACGGCCGGCGTGCAGCCGGTCCACCTGCGCTACGCCAACGGCCCGAACCCCTTCACCGGGACCAAGCGCGTCGCGGTCTACGTGAACGGCACGAAGGTCGACCCGTGGGCGCTGCCCGACACCGGCAGCTGGAAGAACTGGCGGACGGTCAGCCGCGACTTCACCCTGCAGGCCGGCGCGAACACCATCACGTTCAAGTACGAGACCGGGGTCGACGGCAACGTCAACTTCGACGCCCTCAAGGTCGGCGGCGGCGTGGACGTCTGCACCCCGGCGGCGCCGGAGGCGGGCTACACCAGCCTCTTCGACGGCACGCTGGCCAGCTTCCAGCAGTGGAAGATGGCGGGCCCGGGCTCCTTCGGGCGCCAGGACGACTGCTCGATCCTGTCGGTGGGCGGCCTCGGCCTGCTCTACCACCCGCAGACGTTCACCTCCTACAGCCTGAAGCTGGACTGGAAGCTCGCGGGCGACGACAACGGCGGCGTCTTCGTCGGCTTCCCGGACCCGGGCAACGACCCGTGGGTCGCGGTCAACAAGGGCCACGAGATCCAGATCGACGCCACGGACGACCCGAGCCACACCACGGGCTCGATCTACGGCTTCAGCGCTGCGGACGCGGCGGCCCGTGACGCGGTGCTCAAGGCCCCCGGGCAGTGGAACTCGTACGAGATCATCGTCGAGGGCCAGCGCATCCAGGTCTGGCTGAACGGCGTCAAGATCAACGACTACGTCGACACCGACCCGAACCGCATGAACGCGCCGAGCATGATCGGCCTGCAGAACCACGGCACGGGCGACGAGGTCTTCTACCGCAACGTGCGGGTCAAGGCCCTCGGTGACACCACGGCCCCGACGGCCACGGCGACGGTCACCCCGGCCGCCGCGAACGGCCAGAACGGCTGGTACGTCTCGCCGGTCACGGTGGCCGTCAACGCCACCGACGACTCGGCCGGCGCGGTCACGGTCGAGTACCGCCTCGACGGCGGCGCGTGGACCACGTACGCGACGCCGGTCGTGGTCGCCGCCGCCGGTGAGCACACGCTCGAGTACCGCGCGACGGACGCCACGGGCAACGTCTCGGCCGTCAAGTCGGTCTCGTTCAAGGTGGACGCCGCCGCTCCGGTCGTGACCGTCTCCGGCCTGGAGTCCGGTGCCACGTACGGCGATTCCGGCAATCTGGTTCCGATGTGGTCGGCGACGGACGCCGGGTCGGGCCTCTCGGGCGCGGTGACCGCCACGCTCGACGGCAAGGCTCTCGCGGCCGGCTCGACCGTGACGCTCTACGAGCTGGCGCTCGGCGAGCACACCCTGGCCGTCACGGCCAAGGACAACGCCGGCAACACGACGACCCGCACGGTGACCTTCACCGTCGGGACCTCGTTCGCCGACATCAAGGCCCTGATCGCGGCGTTCCACGCTGACGGCACGATCAGCGCCAAGACCGTGACGGCGCTGCGCGACCGGCTCGACAAGGCCGAGCAGGCCGCCGACGCCGGCAGCGAGGCGCGGACGATCTCCTACCTGGAGCAGTTCGTCGACCGGGCCAACAGCCAGGTCAAGGGCGACGACCGCGACCTCATGGTCCGGCAGCTGCTCAAGCGCGACGCCGCGGCGCTGATCGCCGACGCGCAGCGCGTGGAGGCCGCGGAGCTCGCCGACCGGTGATGCTCCTCGCCTGAGGGCGACACGCAGGCCCCGCCCGGACCCGGTCCGGGCGGGGCCTGTCGCATTCGGCGCAACCTGCTGCCCGGCGGCGCTCAAGCCGTGGCGACGGCGAGCCGACCAGGTGCGGGTGAGATCCAGCGCCGTCTCCCCGGCACGTACTCCCGTCGTCGCGGGGGCCTTCGCCAACCCCGTGCTCGACGCCGGCCCGCAGGTGGACCACGGCGACCCGTTCGTCCTGGAGTTCCTCGGGGAGTACTTCCTCTACTACTCGGGCCCGACCCGGATCGACGTCTGGCGCTCGAGCGACCTCGTCACCTGGGAGCCGGCCGGCACCGCTCTCACCGGCGCGCCGTCCGGGCACTGGGCCGAGGTCGAGCTCTGGGCGCCCGAGGTCGTCTACCGGGGCGGCGAGTTCGTCATGTACGTCGCGGCCACCCGCCGCGGCGGGCCTGGCCGCACCGCCGGCAAGGCCGCCGGTGCCGACGGTGGCGACGACGAGCAGCGCCGGCAGGGCACCGCCCGGGCACGCTCGCCGCTCGGGCCGTTCGTGTGGGACGACGAGCCGCTCGTCGGCGAGTGGTCGATCGACGCGCACCCGTTCGTCGATGACGACGGCAGCGAGTGGCTGTTCTACAACGTGCGCAACGAGGAGACCCGGCACGCCGACGGGACGCTCGGCTGCGGCAACGTGGTCGACCGTGTCCTGCCCGACGGCACGCTCGCCGGCGAGCCGGTCCCGGTGGCGTACCCGAGCGAGCCGTGGGAGGCCCACCCGGAGGGTGGCCAGTACTGGAACGAGGCGCCCTTCACGCTCAAGCGCCGCGGCCGCTACTACCAGATGTACTCGGGGGGCTTCTTCGGCGGCGACGGCTACAGCCTGGGCGTCACGGTCGCCGACTCCGTCGCCGGCCCCTGGGAGAAGGCGTCGCGGCACCCGATCTTCACCAGCGGGACGGACGTGACCGGCCCCGGGCACCACTGCGTGACCGTGGCCCCCGACGGCATCACCCCGTACGCGGTCTACCACGGCTACGTGGGCGACGCGTACGGCCGCAAGGTCCACGTCGACCCGCTCTACTGGGTGGGCGACGGGCCTCAGCTCGGCCGGGGTGCCACCCGCCCGACCAGCCCTTCCGGGCGGCCGCAGCCGCTGCCGCCGCGCCCGGCGTACGACGCGGCCGTGGGCCCGTTCCACCTGCGCGCGTGGATGCAGGGGGCCGTCACCCTCGTCGACGGCGTGGGGGTGGCCCTCGACGGGGACGCGGCCTGCCTGGTGGAGGCCGTGTACGACGGGGCCGCCCTGACCGTGCGCCGCAACGGCGCGATCGTGGCCCGGCGCGAGGGACCGGCCCGCCCGGAGCTGCAGTGCGGCACGGTGCTGCACTCGGCCCTCACCTCGCGGCTCGACGTCGACGCCGAGCAGGCCCTGGAGCCGGGGGAGCAGCTGGTGCGCGAGTGGGGTGGGAGCCTGCCGGTGGAGTGCACGCTGGCGGTGTCCGGCCGGGCCCGGGTCGAGCTGGGGGACGAGGCCGTCGTCGTCGAGGCCGGTGACGCGTACGAGCTGGTGGGGCTCGGCTCCCCGACCGGCGCCCAGCAGGTCCGGGTCACCGCGCTCGGGCCGTGCCGGGTGGCCGACGTGGTCCTGGTCTCGCGGGCCGGCTGACCCGCCGCGGCCCCGTCGTGGCAGAAGGGCACCTTCTCGCGATCGCGCTGCGAGAAGGTGCCCTCGGCACCTGGGCCGGGGTCAGAGCCGGGGGAAGAGCACGTCCCCGTTCTCGCCCTGCTCGAAGACCTTCGACCCGCGCCCCACGATCAGCGGGTCCGGCGTGCCGACGACCTCGACGTCCTTGCCGTCGTAGTCGAAGAGGCTGAGCACGTGGCGCATGGCCTCGAGCCGAGCGCGCTTCTTGTCGTTCGACTTCAGCACCGTCCAGGGGGCATCGGCGGTGTCGGTGTAGAAGAACATCGCCTCCTTGGCCTCGGTGTAGTCGTCCCACCGGTCCAGCGAGGCCAGGTCCATCGGCGAGAGCTTCCACTGGCGGACAGGGTCGATCTGCCGGATGAGGAAGCGGGTGCGCTGCTCGGCCTGGGAGACCGAGAACCACAGCTTCACCAGGTGGATGCCGGAGCGGACCAGCATGCGCTCGAGGTCGGGCGCCTGACGCATGAACTCGAGGTACTCCGACGGCGTCGTGAAGCCCATGACCCGCTCCACACCGGCGCGGTTGTACCAGGACCGGTCGAAGAGCACGATCTCGCCGGCGGCGGGCAGGTGCGCGATGTAGCGCTGGAAGTACCACTGCGTGCGCTCGCGCTCCGAGGGCTTCTCCAGCGCGACCACCTGCGCCCCGCGCGGGTTGAGGTGCTCGGTGAAGCGCTTGATCGTCCCGCCCTTGCCGGCCGCGTCCCGCCCCTCGAAGAGGATGACGAGCCGCTCTCCCGACGCCTTGACCCAGTTCTGCAGCTTCAGCAGCTCGATCTGCAGCAGGCGCTTGGTCCGGTCGTACTCGTGCCGGGTCATGCGCTCGGTGTACGGGTAGCCCTCCCGCCAGGTGTCGATCACGCTGCCGTCGGAGCGCAGCAGGATCGGCTCGCCCTCCTCGTCGACGTCCACCCGCAGGTGCGACAGCTCCTCCGCGAGCGGGGTCGGCTCGACCGTGCGACGGATCTCCGGCGGCACGACCTCCGCCGCGGCCGGCAGGTGGTCGACGGGCGAGCCGGCGGCCTCCGCGCTCGCCGCGGTCCCCTCCGGCAGGTCAAGCTCGTCGGTCTCGGCCTCGCCCATGGCCGGCTCCTTCCGCTGAAGATGTGAGCAGGCTCGTGCGCTCAGCTCCCGCAGTCCGTACCCGCCCACGGCCGGACAACCGCACAGCGAGGTGAACATCTGCCCGTCGTGACCGCCCACGTCCCCCTCGCGAGGGGAAGCGTCAGCAGCAGCTCCGGCGGGTACCGCACGCGCATGCGACGATCTCTCCTCCTCGGCCTGGTCGCGACCCTCGGCCTGGCCGCCGCCTCCGTCCCGGCGGCATCCGCGGCACCAGCAGACGCGCAGGCGGCGGCCGCTCCGGCGGCCCGCGGCGCGACCGTGGTGGAGGTGCCGATCACCTTCACCGTCCGCAACGTCAACCGGTCGCTGGTGCCGTGCGCGCCGGACGGCGCGACGTACCACGTCACGGGCAGCCTGGTCGGGCCCGCCGCGGCGCTCGACCGGCCGGGCGGCAGGGTCGAGGGGCTCGCCACGCTCTACCTGCACGGCCTCGGCTTCGGCAAGTTCCTCTGGAACTACAAGAACGTCGCGGGCTACGACTACGCGACGAACCAGGCGGCGGCGGGCCAGGTGTCGGTCGTGATCGACCGGCTCGGGTACGGCGACAGCGACCACCCCGTGGGCACGGCGGTGTGCACCGGCTCGCAGGCCGACATGGCCGACCAGATGGTCAGCGCGCTCCGCTCCGGCGGCTACACGCTGGAGAAGCGTGCGCCGCTGCGCTTCGCCAAGGTCGTGCTGGCCGGCCACTCCTACGGCGCCCAGATCGCGCAGATCGCGGCCTACTCGTTCAAGAACGTCGACGGGCTCGCGGTCATCGGCTACTCGGACACGGTCGCCTCCGCGACGGCAGCCACCGCCCAGCGGTACGCCGCCCGCACCTGCGGGCTGGGCGGCAAGCGCAGTGAGAAGGGCGCCCGCAACTACTCGACCTTCGGCAAGCCCGAGGACGCGGCGGCCAACCTCTTCGCGAACACCAACAACCGGGTTTTGCGAAGCGCGCTTCGGCAGATCAACCGGGACGAGTGCGGGGACCTGCTCTCGTACAAGACCGGGCAGACGGCGGACCTGACGTACCTGTCGCAGGTGACCGCCCCCGTCCTGGTCGTCAGCGGCGGCAAGGACGCGATCTTCCCGCCGCCGGCCGGGCAGGCGCAGGCCGCGCTGTTCACGGGAAGCGCCGGGGTGACCCAGGTCGAGGTCCCGGAGACCGGGCACAACTTCACGCTCGAGCGCACGCACGGGCAGTTCGAGACCGCGGTCCGCTCCTGGCTGGAGACGCTGGACTGAGCACGCGGCGCGGCCCGGGGCCGGCCCCGCACGGCTGGCAGGATTGGTCGGTGTGACGGAAGACCTCGGGCCCTCGCGGACGGCGCGCATCGATCTCGCTGCCGTCCGCTCCAACGTCGAGTCCCTGCGTGCGCACGCGGGGCAGGCCGAGGTGCTCGCGGTCGTGAAGGCCGACGCGTACGGCCACGGGCTCCTCCCGTGCGCCCGGGCCGCACGCGCCGCCGGGGCGAGCTGGCTCGGGGTGGCGCTGCTGGAGGAGGCGCTCGCGCTGCGGGCCGGTGGCGTCGAGGGGCGGCTGCTCGCCTGGCTGCTCAGCCCGGCCGAGCCTCGGCTGGCCGAGGCGGTGGCCGCGGACGTCGACCTCTCGGTGTCGGCGCCATGGGGTGTGGCCGACGCCGTGGCCGCAGCCGCCGTGGCGGGCCGCCCCGCCCGCCTGCACCTCAAGGCCGACACCGGGCTGTCGCGCGGCGGTGCCACCGCGGAGGGCTGGCCGGAGCTGCTCGACGCCGCGCTGCGCGCGCAGGCCGAGGGCGCGGTCCGGGTCGTGGGGGTGTGGACGCACCTGGCGTGGGCCGACGTCCCGGACCACCCGACGGTCGACAAGCAGCTCGACGCCTTCGCGTACGCCGTGGAGCGGGCGGAGCGCGCCGGCGCGCGCATCGAGGTGCGCCACGCGGCCAACAGTGCGGCGACGCTGACCCGGCCGGACAGCCGGTTCGACCTGGTCCGGCCCGGGATCGCGGTCTACGGGCTCTCGCCGGTGCCGCAGCTCGGCGGCCCCGAGGCGTACGGCCTGCGCCCGGCGATGACGCTCACCGCGAAGCTCGCGCTGGTCAAGCGGGTCCCTGCCGGCAGCGGGGTGTCCTACGGGCACGCCTACGTCACCGACCGCGAGACGACGGTCGGTCTCGTCCCGCTCGGGTACGCCGACGGCATCCCGCGCCACGCCGGCGAGCGCGGGCCGGTGCTCGCCGCGGGACGGCGGCGCACGGTCGCCGGCCGCGTCTGCATGGACCAGTTCGTGCTCGACCTCGGCGATGACGTCGCCGCCGCCGGGGACGAGGTGGTCCTCTTCGGCACCGGCGAGCACGGCGAGCCGACCGCCGAGGACTGGGCGCAGGCGGCGGGCACCATCTCCTACGAGATCGTGACCCGGCTCGGCCCGCGGGTGCACCGCGTCTGGACCGGCGGGTGAGGATCGGCGTGCTCGGCGGCCGGGCCACCGCCCTCGGCGCCGGGCTCGGGCTGGCGGCGGCGGGGACGGCCGTCGGTGTCGTCGCCGGGCTGCGGCTCACCCGCCGGGCGGCCGTCACCGGGGCGACGGGCGCCGAGGCAGGCACGGGCAGGGCCCGGGTCGTGGTGACCGACGACGGGGTGCCCCTGCACGTCGAGGTCGACGAGCCGGCGGGGCCGGCGCGGACGACCGTGGTGCTCGTGCACGGCTTCGGCAACGACCTGCGGGCCTTCCACCACCAGCGCCGGGCGCTCCGGCCGCACGCCCGGCTGGTCCTCTTCGACCAGCGCGGGCACGGACGGTCGGGCGGCACGCCGGACGCGCGGTCCCCGCGCTTCCGGTCGGTCATCGACCAGCTGGGCGCCGACCTCGCCCGCGTGCTCGCCGAGACCGCGCCCGACGGCCCCGTCGTCCTGGTCGGGCACTCGATGGGCGGGATGACGGTGATGGCCCTGGCCGACCGGCACCCCGAGCTGTTCGGCCCGCGGGTGGTGGCGGTGGCCCTGCTGTCCACCTCCCCGGGGCAGCTGGCCGAGGTGACGCTCGGGCTGCCCGCGGCCGCGGGGCGGCTGGTCCATCGGCTCGCCCCGGGCGTGCTGCGCACCGCGACGCGGCAGGCCGAGCTGGTGGAGCGCGGCCGGCGGGCCGGCAACGAGCTGTCGTACGCCCTCACCCGGCACTACGCGTTCGGCGGGCAGGTGTCGCCGGAGCTGGTGGCGCTCGTGGTGGACATGGTGGCGGCCACCCCGGTGCAGACGCTGGCGGAGGTGTTCCCCGCGTTCGCCGCCCACGACAAGCTGGAGGCGCTGGCCGTGCTGGCCGGGCTGCCCTCCCTCGTGCTCGTCGGCGAGCGCGACCTGCTGACGCCGGTCGAGCACAGCCGCGCGATCGCGGAGCGCCTTCCCCTGGCCGAGCTCGTCACGGTCCCCGACGCCGGGCACATGGTGCTGCTCGAGCGACCTGCCCCGGTCGACGAGGCCCTGCTCCGGCTGCTCGACCGCGCCGTGCCCGGAGGTGCCCGGTGACGGTCCTCGACCCGTCCGAGGCGGCGCCGGCGCAGCCGGGCTGGGACGCGCTGGCCTCGGCCGCCCGCGGCTGCGTCGCCTGCCCGGAGCTCGTGGCCACGCGCACGAACGTCGTCCCGGGCGTGCGCCCCGCCGGCGCCGACGTGCTCCTCGTGGGCGAGGCGCCCGGTGCGCAGGAGGACGAGTCGGGCATGCCGTTCGTCGGCAAGGCCGGGCAGCTGCTCGACGGGCTGCTCGCCGAGGCGGGGCTGCCCCGCGAGCGGGTGGCCGTCGCCAACGTCCTCAAGTGCCGGCCGCCGAAGAACCGCAAGCCGACGAGGCCCGAGGTGGCCCGCTGCCGTCCCTGGCTGCACCGGCAGATCGAGCTCGCCGACCCGGTCCTCGTCGTCACGCTCGGCGGGACGGCGGCCGAGTGGGTGCTGAAGCCGGGCGTACGCATTGGTGAAGTGCGCTTCTCCGATGTCTACTACGCCGGACGTCGGGTGCTGTGCACCTACCACCCCTCCGCCGCCATCCGCTTCGGGCCGAAGGGGCAGCCGATGGCGGCGCTGCGCGAGGACCTCGCGCGGGCCGCGGCGCTGGCGGCCGAGCTGCGCGCCGGGCGCTGAGGGCGTACCCGCGCCGCGCGTCCCCCGTTCGAGTGGCGGCGGACCCCGGGCGGCCCTAGCTGAACAACGTCCGCATCGATTCGCCCGGAAGGGACGCGTCTCATGCACGTTCGTCGAGCCCTCGCCTCGGCCGCTGCTGCAGGACTTCTCGGCAGCGCCGCCGTCGCCACCGCCCCCGCCGCCTCCGCGGCGGACCCGGGCACCGCCTCCCTCGCCTCGGTCCTGCTGTCCGACGGTGGCCCCACCTACGACCGTGACGGGGACGACTACGACATCGTCACCGGCGCGGTGCTCGCCGTCCTCGCGGCGAAGCCGTCCTCGCCGGTCGCGGTCCTCGCCGACGGGACCAGGCCCGTCACGGCGTTCCTCCCCGACGACCGGGCCTTCCGCAAGCTCGTCATCACGCTCACCGGGTCGGCCGTCAAGGCGGAGGAGGCCAACCTGGCCGCCGTCGCCTCGCTCGGCATCGACACCGTCGAGACCGTGCTGCTCTACCACGTCGTGGCCGGTGTCACGATCGACTCGACCGCCGCGAGCGCCGCGGACGGGGTCGCGCTCCCCACGGCCCGGGGCCTGCCGCTCACGGTCGACGTGCGGCAGTCGATCCGCCTCGTCGACGTCTCCGGCCTGACCAAGGACGCGAAGGTCACGAACCCCGACCTCAACGCGGGCAACCTGCAGGTCGCGCACGGGATCGAACGGGTGCTGCTGCCGCTGTGACCCCGTCCCGGTGCCGTCCGCGAGCGCCGGCACGGCGCGGCACGCGGGCGGCACCGGGCGGTCAGCGGCGCTCTGCCATGAGCAGGAGGTACTCCCACTCCATCGCGAAGCCCGCCCCGTCCGTCGCGCCCTGGCGGCGCGCGAGGTCCGCGAGCTCGCGGTCGAGGGCGGCCACCCGTGCAGGGTCGCCCGCCATGCCCCGGTAGACCGCGATGGTCGGGCCGTAGCAGGCCTTGAAGAAGTCGCGAAGCTCCTCCGGCGAAGCGAAGGGCGTCACGGGCAGTGTCTGCCTCCGTGCGCTGACCTCGGCGACGCCGGCACCGAGCAGCTCGTGCACGTGCTCCTCGCGGCCCCACGAGGGTGGCGGTGAGGCGCCGGGCGGGGGTGGCGGGGCGTACGGCTTCCTGGTCGCGAGGAGCTGGCCGATGAAGCCCTCCGGTGTCCAGCTGAGCAGCCCGATGCGCCCGCCCGGCCGGCAGACGCGCAGCAGCTCGCCGGCCGCCGCCCCGTGGTGCGGGGCGAACATCACCCCGGCGCAGGAGAGCACCACGTCGAAGCTCGCGTCCGCGTACGGGAGCGCCTCGGCGTCCGCCTCCTGCCAGTCGAGCTGCAGCCCGGACCGCTTCGCCGTCCGGCGGCCGACCTCGAGCAGCTCCGGAATGAGGTCGGTGGCGGCCACCTGAGCCCCCGCGGCCGCGGCCGGCAGCGCCACGTTCCCGGTGCCGGAGGCCACGTCGAGCACACGCTGGCCCGGGCGTACGCCCGCCGCGTCGACGAGGACGGGGCTGAGCGGCGCGGATCACCTCGTCCACCACGGCGCCGTAGTCGCCGAGCGCCCACAGCGCCCGGGTGCCTGGACTTCACGGCGCGGTCCTCGTCGGTGGCGCGCAGGGTGCTGGTCATGGAGCCCTCCTCGGTCGAGGTCGTCGCTCCTCCCGACGCTGGGAAGCGGGCGCGGCGGCGACCCGTACGCGTTCCGTACCACCGGCGGCCCTCGTGCGCACTTCAGTTGTGCGCGATGGAATGGGGGCTAGGCTTACGGGACAGGGAGTCGCTGTCGTGGCGCCACGGGTAGGGCCCGGCGTCGTCCTCAGTTCCCGTGCAGAACGGGACGAATTCGAACGGATGGTTCCATGCAGGCTGTCTACACCGCTTCCGCCACCGCGACCGGCGACGGCCGCAACGGCCATGCCCGCAGCAGCGACGGGGTCCTCGACCTCGAGCTGGCGGTACCGGAGCAGATGGGTGGCGCCGGCGGCGCGACCAACCCCGAGCAGCTCTTCGCCGCCGGCTACGCCGCGTGCTTCCACGGTGCGCTGAAGCTCGTGGCCCGCCAGGAGGGCATCACGCTGCAGGACACGGCCATCACCGTCGACGTCGGCATCGGCGACAACGGCAAGGGCGGGTTCGCACTGCAGGTCGCGATCGAGGCCGAGCTGCCGAGCGTCGACGAGGCGAAGGGCAAGCAGCTGCTGGAGAAGGCGCACCAGGTGTGCCCGTACTCCAACGCCACTCGCGGCAACGTCGAGGTCAGCCTCGGCCTCGCCTGACTCCCTGCACGCCGGTCGCGCCTCCTGTCCGTTCGAGCGGGTAGGAGGCGCGACGTGCTGGTGCCCCGCCGGGGGCCTCGTGGTCAGGGCGTGACGACGACCTTCGTCCCGACGGGAGCGAAGCTCCACAGGGCAGCCGCGTCGGCAGGAGCCTGCCGCACGCAGCCTGCGCTCAGCGGCCTGCCGAGGTCGGCCAGCCGCTGCTCGTAGCCGCCGCTGCGCTTCTTGGGGATGTCGTGGAAGCCGATCGGCGCGCCGGTGCGCTCTCCGTAGGTGAACCGGACCATGTAGTTCATCGTCGCGTCCGACACCGAGCTGCTCGTGTGCATCGACTTGGAGTAGACGCGGAACGTGCCCGGGTCCGGCTGGGACGGGCGGCCCGAGACGAGGTAGGTGCGGGTGACCTTCTCCTGCCCGCTCACCAGCCAGACCTGCTGCCGGGCGATGGAGTAGACGATGCGCTTGCCCGAGCCCGACCGCGCCGGAAGGCCGGTGCGCCTGGGCTTCGGCGCGACGTCCTTGGACGCGGCCCGCGAGGTGGCCTCGTTCGCGCCCTCCGAGGCCGTCCCGGCTGCTGCCTTCGGTGCCGCGCCCGCCTCCACCGCGGCGGCGCGTACGTCGCGGGCGAGCAGCTCCGGGGCCACCGGAACCGGGGTCGCCGAGGCCGAGCCGGCCTGCGTGAGGACGCTGCCGAGGCCGAGCGTCAGGGTGAGGAGCGCGGACGGGGTGCGGCGCGTACCGAACATGCCCCCATCGTCGCAGGTCGCGTCCACGGTCGTAGCCTGCGACCGTGCCGGCCCCGACCCCCGTCCCGCACACCGCGCCATGACCGGGCGGGTGCGCCTGCGCCGGATGCGCTGGTGGGACGTCGAGCCCGCGCTCGCGCTCGAGCGGCAGCTCTTCCCCGGCGACCCGTGGTCCGCGGAGCTGTTCTGGTCCGAGCTGGCCGGGTGGCCGGCGACGCGGCACTACCTGGTGGCCGTACGCGGGGACGAGCTGGTCGGCTACGCCGGCCTGTCCGCGCCGGCCGGGGACGCCGACGTGCAGACGCTCGCCGTCGCGCCCGCCGCCCAGGGCACGGGCATCGGCAGGGCACTGCTCACCGCACTGCTCGACGAGGCCGCCCGACGGCGCGCCCCGGCCGTCCTGCTCGAGGCACGCGTCGACAACGAGCGCGCGATCGGGCTCTACGAGTCCGTCGGCTTCGAGCGGATCGCGGTTCGCCGCGGCTACTACGACGCCGGCCGCGTCGACGCAGCGGTGCTCCGACGCCTGACGCCCGATTCCTGAGCCTCGCTACCGACCCCCAGCAGCGGTCCCGCGCCGCGCCCACCCATCCCCTCGCGCTGATCATGCACATGTTGTGCGCTTTCCACAGGCGTGCGGCCTGTGGAGAACCACCAGGTCGCCAGGATCAGCGCGAGGGACAGGGAGCGGGTCAGGCGCGCTGCAGCCCCGGGTTGCCCGCCTCGACGACGAACGACGCGCGGGTCTCGAGCGGCGCGCCCTGGGTGGTGACGTACGGGACGACCTTGAAGTCCGCGCGCAGCTGCTCACGCTCGGCCGTCGCCAGGATGTAGCCGCGGCGGCTGTTGTAGAGCTTGATGTGCGGGTTCTCGGCGAGCTGGTTGTTGCCCGTCGCCGTGGTCTCCGAGCCGTTGCCGCCCGAGGTGATCGAGGTCGTGACGAGCTCGACGCCCAGCGTCCTCGAGGCCGGGTCGCGGAAGTCGGCCTTGATGTCGCTGGCGTAGTGCACGTGGACGTCGCCGGTGAGGACCACCGGGTTCGCGGCACCGCGCCCGCCGAAGCCGGCCATGATCCGCTCGCGGGAGGCGACGTACCCGTCCCAGGAGTCCATGCCGTACTCGTCGACCGCGCCGACGACCCGGTCGCGCTGGGAGAAGAACACCTGCTGGCCGAGGATGTCCCACGTCGCGGAGTGCTTGTGCAGGCCCTCGAGCAGCCAGCGCTCCTGGCGGTCACCCGTGATGGTGCGCTTGGCGTCCAGGCGCTCGTCGCACCCGGCGCGCCAGCCGTCGCCGCAGGCCTGGTCGCTGCGGAACTGCCGCGTGTCCATCATGTGGAAGGTCGCGAGGTTGCCCCAGCCGATGCGGCGGAACAGCTGCATCTCCAGCCCGCGCGGCGTCGTGGCGCGGCGGAACGGCATGTTCTCGTAGTACGCCTGGTACGCCCAGGAGCGGCGCTGGCGGAAGTACTCGACCGGGTCCGCGGCGTTCTCCGAGATGTCCCCCGCGTAGTTGTTCTCGACCTCGTGGTCGTCCGGCACGGAGGCCCAGGGGGCGGCTGCGTGCGCGAGCTGCAGGTCGGGGTCGGTCTTGTACTGCGCGTACCGCGTCCGGTAGTCGGCGAGGGTCTTGATCTCCTTGCCGCCGCTGTGCCGTCGGGCGCCCGTGCCGCCTGCGCCCTCGTAGATGTAGTCGCCGAGGTGCAGCACGATGTCGGGCATCTCGGCAGCCAGGTGCTTGTACGCCGTGAAGTAGCCCGCGGAGAAGTTCGAGCACGACGCGATGGCCATGGTCAGGGCGCTGACGTTGCTGCCGGCGGCCGGCGCGGTGAGCGTCCGGCCGACGGGGGAGATGTGCTCGTCGATGCGGAAGCGGTAGTAGTACTCGGCGCCGGAGGGCAGCCCGGTCAGCTCGACGTGGATGGCGTAGCCGCCGTCGCGCCGGGCGTGCTTGGTCCCGCGGCGGACGACACGGCTGAAGTTCAGGTCTTCTGCTACCTGGAACTCCACGTCGTACTTCGAAGCGGTCAGGCCGCCGAAGCCGTCCTCGGCCAGCGGGTCGACCGCGAGCCGGGTCCAGAGGACGACACCGTCGGGCGAGGGGTCACCGGAGGCGACGCCGAGGGTGAAGGGGTAGGCGATGCGGCCCGGGCGGATCTTGGGGACGGCGAGCGCGGACGTGCCCGGGAGCAGACCGCCGACCGCGGCACCGGCGCCGACCGCAGCGCCACCGAGGAGGACCGAACGGCGGGAGAGAGGAGTGTTCACGGCCGTAGAGCCAAGCGACGGCGGGGGACGCCGCGCCGTACTCCAGGTGACGTGTTCCGAACGTGTCGGGCAACAACGGGCGACGCGCCGCCACCCCCACCTCTCCCGCTGATCCTGCACGACCGGTCAGTTCTCCACAGCGGTGGCGCTGTGGAGAACCGACGCGATCGCGCATGAACAGCAGGGGGTGGGGGTCGGCACGTCGGGGGAGGTCAGAGCCGGTTGAGCCCCGGGTTGCCGGCCTCGACCACGAACGAGGCGCGCGTCGAGACGGGCGCGCCGGGGGTCGTGACGAACGGGACGACCTTGAAGTCCGCGCGCAGCTCGTCCGCGTCGATCTTCGTGACCACGTAGCCGCGCTGGGAGTTGAAGAACTTGATGTGCGGGTTCTCCGTGAGCGCGGTCTGCCCGGCCGTCGTCATGTCCGATCCGTTGCCGCCGGACGTGACCGACGTGCAGACGAGCTCCACCCCGAGCGTCTTCGAGTCCGGCTCGTTGAAGTCGGCCTTGATGTCGCTGGCCCAGTGGGTGTGGACGTCACCGGTGAGCACCACCGGGTTGGCCGCGCCGTTGGGCCCGCCGAAGCCCTTCATGATCCGCTCGCGGGAGGCGACGTAGCCGTCCCACGAGTCCATGGAGTAGGCCTCGACCTCGCCCAGGCGGGAGTCGCGCTGGGAGAAGAACACCTGCTGGCCGAGGATGTCCCAGGTCGTGGGGGAGCGGCGCAGGCCGTCGAGCAGCCACCGCTCCTGCTTCAGGCCGGTGATCGAGCGGACCGGGTCGAGCCGGGCCCCGCAGTCCACGCGGGTGCCGTCGCCGCAGGCCTGGTCGCTGCGGAACTGACGGGTGTCGAGCATGTGGAAGCTGGCGAGGTTGCCCCAGCCGATCCGGCGGTAGAGCTGGATCTCGGCGTACTCCGGCGTCGAGGCGCGGCGCAGCGGCATGTTCTCGTAGTACGCCTGGTACGCCCACGCGCGACGCTGCCGGAAGACCTCCACCGGGTCGTTGTTCTCACTGATGTCGCCGGCGAAGTTGTTCTCGACCTCGTGGTCGTCGTTGACGACGAGCCAGGGGGCCACCAGGTGGGCGGCCTGCAGGTCGGGGTCGGTCTTGTACTGCGCGTGCCGCTGCCGGTAGCCGGCCAGCGTCGTCGTCTCCGGGCCCTCGACACGACGGGCCTGGTTGCCCGCGGGCTGGATGTACTCGTACTGGTAGTCGCCCAGGTGAAGCACCAGGTCGGGCATCTCGTCGGCCAGGTGCTTGTAGGCCGTGAAGAACCCGGTCGGGTAGTTCGAGCACGAGGCGAACGCCATCGTCAGCGAGGCGGCGGTCGTCCCGGGAGCCGGGGCGGTCAACGTACGGCCGACGGGCGAGATGTGCTCGTCGAGGCGGAACCGGTAGTAGTACTCACGGCCGGGCTGCAGGCCGGTGAGCTCCACGTGGATGGAGTAGCCCGACTCCTGCCGCGCGTGCTTGGTGCCGCGGCGGACGATGCGGCTGAAGCTCACGTCTTCAGCTACCTGGAACTCGACGTCGTGCTTGCCGTCGGGCATGCCACCGAGGCCGTTCTCGGCCAGCGGGTCGACGGCGAGGCGGGTCCAGAGGACGACGCCGTCAGGGGACGGGTCGCCGGACGCGATGCCGAGGGTGAAGGGGTACGCGATGCGTCCCGGGCGGATCTTCGGGACCGCGAGCGCGGACGTGCCGGGGAGCAGGCCGCCGGCTGCAGCGCCGGCGCCGACCGCGGCGCCGCCGAGGATGACGGCGCGTCGGGAGATGGGGGTAGTCGCCATGGGACCCAGCGAACCGCCCGAGCGGCTACCGGGGTAACGGCCGGCGGATGACGGCTGGCGCACACATAGCCGAAGAAAAGGTGACTTAGGTGACGCTAACCAAACCCGTGCATGCCCGACACCTGACGACACTCAGGGTTTCCGGAACGTTCCCCCTCCGTCCGTCGCGGGGGCCGTGACGGACTCGCCACGCTGTGGCGTCATGACGACTCCCCTTGGCCCTGGCCTCGGCCGGCGCGGCTTCCTTCGCGCCTCGGCCGCCGCTGCGGGTGCCCTCACGGTGCCCGCCCTGCTCCCCGGTCGGCCGTCCCCGGCGTACGCCGCCCCCGGGCTGGTGCGGGCGGGCCGGCCGATGGTCCCGTACGGCGTCCAGGCCGGGGACGTGACCGCGGACTCCGCGATCGTCTGGGCGCGCGCCGACCGGCCCTCCCGGATGCTGGTCGAGGTGAGCCGGGACCCGTCGTTCCGCGGCGCCGAGCTGCGCTACGGCCCGGTCGTCACGCCCGGCTCGGACCTCACCGCCAAGGTCCGGCTGCGCAAGCTGACGCCCGGGCGCGAGCACTACTACCGCGTCTCGTTCGCCGATCTGTCGGACGCCTCGCTGCGCGGCGAGCCGACCGTGGGCTCGTTCCGCACCGCCCCCACCGCGGCACAGGACCTGCGCTTCCTGTGGTCCGGGGACATGGTCGGCCAGGGCTGGGGCATCAACCCCGACCTCGACGGCATGCAGCTCTTCGAGTCGATGCGGCGGCTCCAGCCGGACTTCTTCATCCACAGCGGGGACACCGTCTACGCAGACGGCCCGCTCCAGGAGTCCGTCGTCCTGCCCGACGGGCGGGTCTGGCGCAACGTCCTCATCGAGGAGAAGCTCAAGGTCGCCGAGACGCTGGACGAGTACCGCGGGCAGTACCGCTACAACCTGATGGACGAGAACGTCCGCGCGTTCTTCGCCGAGGTGCCGCAGGTCAACTCGTGGGACGACCACGAGGTCACGAACAACTGGTACCCGGGCGAGACGCTCACCGACCGGCGCTACACCGAGCGCAGCGTCGACGTGCTGAAGGAGCGGGCACGTCAGGCGTGGTTCGAGTGGGTGCCGATCTCGCCCCAGGGCCCGGACGGGATGGGCCGCGTCTACCGCAAGCAGTGGTTCGGCGAGCTGCTCGACGTGTTCGTCCTCGACATGCGCACCTATCGCGACGTCAACACCCCGGGCCTCGAGCCGCGCCCCGAGCACGGGATCCTCGGCAAGCAGCAGGCCCGCTGGCTCGAGCGCGAGCTCGCGCGCTCCACCGCGACGTGGAAGGTCGTCGCCTCGGACATGCCGATCGGCATCATCGTGCCGGACGGCCGGGACATCGAGGCGATCGCGAACCGTGACGGCGGGGTGCCGTTGGGACGCGAAGTAGAGATCGCTCAACTGCTCAGCGGTATCAAGCGCCGCGGCGTCAAGAACGTCGTCTGGGTGACTGCGGACGTGCACTACACGGCGGCCAACCACTACGACCCGGCGCGCGCGGTGTTCAAGGACTTCGACCCCTTCTGGGAGTTCGTCTCCGGCCCGCTCAACGCCGGCGCGTTCGGCCCCAACGCCATGGACGCGACGTTCGGGCCGAAGGTCGAGTTCTACTCCGCGCCCCCGGTGGCGAACGCGTCCCCGCTGGAGGGCTACCAGTTCTTCGGCCAGGTCGACATCGACGCCGACAGCCGGGTCCTGTCGGTCGCGCTCAAGGACCTCACCGGCGCCACGCTGTGGAGCACCGACCTGCAGCCGCGCTAGTCAGGCCGTCCGCTCGCGTACGCCGCCAGCAGCTCGTGGCCGCGGCGCTCCAGGTCGAGCACCTGCTCGGCCGGGAGGTCGTCGCCCACGGGCTCCCCGGCCGCCCGGTCGTACGCGGTGCGCAGCTCCAGCAGGCGCTGGGCCAGCCGCTCGACGTCCGCGTGCGCCGGCTCGGGAACAGCGGCGCGCGCGTACGCCTCCTCGCACGCCGAGAGCGCGGAGCCCAGCCCCGGGACGGCGTGCCGATCGGTGAGCGCCAGGGTGCAGGCGATGGCGACACCGGCGCCGAGGAGGGTGTCGAGCAGCCGGTCACGGACCAGCTGCCCGGTGCCGGTGTGCCGGCCGACCTCGGTCAGCAGCAGTGAGAGCGGGGTGATGAACAGCATCGCCAGCGCGTAGTTGCGGGCGACGTACAGCTCGGCCAGCAGCTGCAGCACGACGATGGATGCCACGGTCGCGGCGGGGCCCGGCTCGACGGCGAGCAGGAGGCCCGCGCCGACGACCCCGACCGCCGTGCCGATCGAGCGCTGCACCCCACGGGCCACTGCCGCGGCTGCGTTCGGCGCCTGCAGGGCGGCCACCGCAGCGACGGCCGCCCAGTACGTCTGGCCCAGCCCGACGGCCTGGGCGAGCAGCCCGGCGAGGGTGACCGCGACGAGCACGCGCAGCGCGGCCGGCTCCAGCAGGGCGGCGGGCCGGCGGGCCAGGCCGAGCAGCTGGGCCCGTCGGGACGGTGCCCGCCCGGCGGCGTACACCGCCTCCACCGACCACCCGGCCAGCTCGACGGCCTCGGCGGGCAGCGGCTCGACCACCGGGGCCTGCCCGCCGCGTCGCAGCTCGTCGGCCGCCGCCCGCATGGCCTGGGCCCGCTGGGGACCGGGCGCGCCGTGCAGCGCCGTCTCGGCCCGGGCGACGACGGGACGCAGCCGCTCGGCCAGGGCCGCGCCGCCGCGCCGCCGGGCCTGCAGCCGCCCCACCCGCTGCCACGCGTGCTGCACGGCGAGCGCCGCGCCGTGCCGGGCGGCGGGGGTGGCCGGGCCGGGGGAGGCGAGGCCGGCGACGGCGTCGAGCGCCCGCGCCACCGCGAGGCGCTCCGGGGCGTAGGGCCGGATCACCCAGCCGGACATGCCGACCACCCAGGCCGTGGCCGCCGCGGCGGCGGCGAGCCCCACCCGCTGCGGCACGTCGGACAGCACGCCGGGGATGGCCGCGCCGGCGGCGCCAGCGAAGGTCAGGAAGAGCGCGCCGGGCGGGCCGGTCCGGATGGCGGTGCACAGCGCGGTGCCGCCTGCTGCCAGCAGGCCGACGGTGACCGAGGAGAGCAGGACGCTGCCGGCGGCGCCGGCCACCGAGCCGGCCGCGACGGCGCCCACCAGCGCGCACCCGACGACGGCGAGGATGCGGGCCCGGGCGGGATAGGGCTCGTCCCGGGCGTACAGGCCGGTGAACGCCCCGAAGCCGGCCCAGGCCGCGAGGTCCAGCCGGCCCAGCGCCAGCAGCAGGACGAGAGGGAGCGCGACCGCCACGGCGGCCCGCAGCGCGGGGGCCCAGACGGCGTCGACGGGCCGCAGCGTCAGCGTGCCGCGCAGCGAGAGGCCGCGGGCGAGCAGCGCGAGCCTGCCTCTCACAGCCGCTCGACCACCAGCGCGGTGTGCTTGCCGAGCACGCGGGTGAGCACGACCGTGAC